>JBDZVF010000042.1:0-21319 GCA_040255575.1 Pseudomonadota bacterium
ACCGGCCGCGTTGCTGTATCCGTTCGAAGACGTCACAGCTCGCCGAGGCGCAGCGACGTGAGCGGAGTAGTGGGTGCCGGTTTCACCACGAGGGTGTTTCCCGCCAGCAGTGCCGGCGTCACCTTGGTCATCAGCAGAATCAGCGGGAAATTCCAAGGTGTGATCGCTGCGACCACTCCGAGCGGCGTTCGCTGCTGGACGATGCGGCCTGTGGCGTCGTCCTTCAGCACTTTCAGGGGCAGGTCGAAACCGGCGATGACGCGAGTAATGCCGATCGCGCCGGCAAGCTCGAAGCGCGCGCCCATCAGCGGTTTACCCTGCTCCTGCGTCAGAAGTTGCGCCATCTCCTCGGTGTGCTCCGTGAGCGCGTCGGCGAGCTGGAGGATCAGTTTGCGACGCTCGGCAATGGGCCGCGCGCTCCAGGCAGGGAACGCCGTTTTGGCCGCCGCAACCGCCTGGTTGAGCTGCTCGCGATCCGCGCGTGGGCAGGAGGCGACGGGCTGCTCCGTGGCCGGGTTGATGACATCGAAGGCCGAGGCGCCTTCGACCAGCCGCCCCCCGATCAGAAGGCGAAATGACGGTGATGGCCGGGGTTGCAGTTGAGCGTTCATGGTCGGAATCTGCCCTTTCTTACGTGATATCGTTCGGGATACATCGATACTATCGCCGACCGTCCTTCAATGCGACCTTCCGGGCAGCGCGCCGTGCTTCGTCCGTTCCGGCGCCAGCGCGACCTCGGGCACCGCGGTTGTCATGAACAGGGAACAAAACGGTCACGGTCCGCGTTTCGCCACATGCTCAGGGACCCCCACTAACAAGTCCGCTTTGCTGTCAGCGCGTGGAAAAGGCCGGTAGCGTTCGGAAAGGACGGCATGTACTCATTTCGGTGCATTCCCATCGGCATCCGCGTGCTGTTCGCCGCGGACGTCGCGCTCGTGATCGCACCCACCGTGGACTACCTCGTTGGCAGCCCTTTCAGTGCCGTGCGGAACTGGCTGGACCTCGACTCGGAGTTCTCTCTGCCCGCGTGGTATTCATCCATGCAGTGGTTCTGCGCCGCCGTCCTCTTCGGGCTCATCCCCGCCTATCTGTGGAAGCGCAGCCTGCGAGGCACGTGGGCTCTGGCGGCTCTCGCGCTTCTTTGCCTCGTGTTCTCAATCGACGAAATACTGGGTATTCACGAGTGGCTGGGCCGTCAATCCGATGCGCTGCTGCCGGGCGGGCACCGCGACCACGCATTTTTCAGTCGTACGGGCATCTGGCCGATCGTGATCGGCATACCGGTGCTGGCGATACTCGCAGCGCTGCTCATCGCGCTCAGACGTGTTTACGTGCGTAGTGGGCGGCACGCCTGTCGGCGGCTCGTCGCTGGCGTGATCATCATGTTCAGCGGAGCGCTCCTCGTGGAGCTCGCCAAGAACCTCCTTGGAACAACGGCTGCTGGCGGCGCCGCTCTGCTGCAAGTGGTGGTCGAAGAGTTCCTGGAAATGGTCGGGGTGACCGTGATTGTCTGGGCCGCGTACGACTTCATGGTGGCACACGGGTTCGCCTTGAGCATTCGACCACACTACGTGCCGGGCACGGCGCCAGCCGAGCTGGATGGGCAATCCGCACCGTTACGGCTCGAACCCGTGCGGCCGCTGACGGCGGCTGTCGATGGGCTGGAGCAGGCGAGGGGCGGCCCCACACATATAGATAAGTGTGGGTAGAACTCCGACGCGCCCCACCGCGCATGCGATTACCCCCGAAATGGCGCCGGCCCGTGAGCTGCGATCAACCCCGGGCCGCCCGACCCACTCGCGCGCGGCGCGCGCCTGAACGATCCGCGTGCGGCTCCCGTCAATCGAGCGGGAGTTTTGCGCAGGAAACGCGCGTGTTCCAATCGGCGAAACTGCCGACGGGATTTCGTTCCCACGCCCACACGTGCAACTCATAAAACGCAGGCAACCGATACCTGTTGGGTTCGCCAACGAGGTTCGCCAGATGCCCTTCGAGCTCCGGGGGCGCGCCGTCCGGATGAAGCGTATCCCAGTCTTTCACGAGCACGATGAACTCGACGCCAACCAGGCGGAACGAACCGTCTGACTGCGGCTCGTAGATGAGGGATTCCGGCTGATCCGCATTCAGTACGCCATCCCCCACACGGTTCGGCATGAGGAAGTGGATGCCCATCGCACCAAAGTTTGGCCCACTGACGCACGGCGTTCCCTGCACCCAGCCTTCCTTCATGGCGACGTTGATATCTTTGAAGCGGGCCGTCGCGTTGCGTACCTTCTGGACGAGCGGAGAGTTGGCGTGCAGGGTCCTGGATGATTGCTCCGTGTCCTGGCTCGCTATCGCCGGAACACTCTCCTGCGCCAGCAATGCGGTGGTGCCGAGGGCGGATACTGCGCAATATGCGCACAGGGCCGGAATCTTGGACGTCGCTTTCATGTTGCGTCTCCGGTTGGCGGGTCTGCCAAGGTGGGTTTTCGATCGACCGGCGGCGTGCGTGCAGCAACCCACATTCCACCGCAGCGCGGTTGATCTACATCGGATCAGAACTGCCCAACGGCAGAGCGCGTCGCCTTCCTCGGGCGACAATCCGAGGCGGCGAGCACACGGTGTGGCTCAGCTATCGTTCCGAACTTCGGAGGCCGCACGCTTGAGAAGCGTCCGCAGCCAGCGATTTCCCGCATCTTCCGTAAACAGGCTGTGCCACTGCACAGCTTCGGTCAGCACCGGCAGTTCGTACGGCGGGGTCAGAACCCGCAAGGGCAGGTATCGGGCGTAGTACTCGGCAAGCCGTCGGTGGATCGTGGCGATTCGCCTCGTGCCGACAATGTGCTGAGGGACTGAATTGAAGTTCATCGCCAGCACTTCAATTCGCCGCGTCACGCCGAGCTTCGTGAGGAACCACTCGTCCTGCACCGGAATGCGACCGCGGCCGAACTGCAGCACCACGTGGCCGAGATCGACGTACTGCTCCCGCGTGAGCGAATCCCCGACGAGCGGGTTCTCGTTCCAGATCACGCACGCATAACCGTCCGTGTAGAGATCTTCCCGCGGGTGTTTATCGGAAAGATATTCCCGCGGCATGATGAGCAGATCGACGTCCGCGCGTTCCAGGAACTCGGTTGGGTTGCCGACGTCGTTCGACAGGACATTGAAGCGCACGCGGGGCGCGGCGGCTTCCGCACGTCGCAACACTTCAGACATCAGCACGGTGTCCACATAGTCGGACATCATTACCGAGAAGTGCCGCGTCGATGTCGCGGGATCGAATGCCGGCTTGGCGTTGATGGTGGCCTTGACCTGCAGCAGGATCTGTCGCACAGGCTCTGCGAGGCTCTCTCCCAGCGGAGTGGGCACCATCTTGCGGCCCACCTGCGTGAGCAGCTCGTCGTTGAAGAACTCCCGCAGCCGCGACAGTGCGCCACTCATCGCGGATTGCGTGAGATGCACCCGAACGCCCGCAGCCGTGATGCTTCGCTCGGTAAGCAACGCATCCAGTGCGACGAGCAGGTTGAGATCGAGTTGTTCGAAGTGCATGGGCGATGTCCGAGGGTGCGCGCGGATTTATCGCGACGTGCCGGGGCAAGTCAGCGCGTCATCGAAAATGGCTACCGCGCGGGTCCAACCGGCGGAAGCACCGCGGATCTTGTGGGGGAAGCACGAGATGAAAAAACCGTCCGGCGGCAGTGACTCGAGGTTGTGCATCTTTTCGAGATGGCAGTAGCCGATATCGCGTCCCGCCTTGTGCCCCTCCCAGATCAGCGCCTTGTTGCCGGTCTCCGCGATGGCCTTTGCGGTATAGGAAAAGGGCGCGTCCCAGCTCCACGCATCGGTGCCGGTGACGCGGATGCCCCGCTCGAGCAGGTACATCGTGGCCTCGTAGCCCATGCCGCAGCCCGCATTGACGTAGTCGGGCTGGCCATAGCGCGAGCCGGCCCGGGTATTGATCACCACGATTTCCAGCGGCTGCAGCGTATGGCCGATGCGCTTCAGCTCGGCCTCGACGTCCTGCGCCGTGCAGACGTAGCCATCCGGCCGGTCGCGAAAATCGAGTTTCACCCCGGGCTGGAAGCACCATTCGAGCGGCACCTCATCGATCGTGATCGAGCGCTCGCCCTTGTTCATGGTCGAGTGGAAATGCCAGGGCGCATCCAGATGCGTGCCGTTGTGAGTGGTGAGCTTCACCCATTCGGCGGCCGCGGCCTGCCCGTCCGGGAAGTCTTCGGGTTTGACCCCGGGCAGGAGCTTGATGAAATCGCCCACGGTATCCGCGTGCTTCTGGTACTCGATGCGCGGTGCGAGCATCGGCGGATCCGAGAGCACGTCGTTCTCGAGGTAGATCGACAGATCGACAAATTTGCGGCTCACCCGTTTCGCATGCCTCCCGAACGCATGAACGGCGTCAGCCTAGAAGCCGGGCGGCGCCTTGTACAGAAGCATCGTTCGCGTCGATACCTGGAATTGTCCAAATCGCTGGGACTCGCCCGAGCCGGCCGCTATGATCGCCCGCCATGAAATTCGCCACCCTGCGCGATGGCACTCCGGACGGTCAGCTGCTGGTGGTGTCCCGCGATCTTCGACGCGCCGCTCCCGCGAGCGGTATCGCAACCAGCCTGCGGGTCGCCCTGGAAACCTGGCAAGAAAGTGAGCCGCGCCTGCAGGCCCTCTCGGATGAGCTGAACCGCGGCGGGGGCCCGGGCGCTTTCGACTTTTCCACTGCGGGTCTGCATGCGCCGCTGCCGCGCACCTGGCAGTGGCTCGACGGGTCGGCCTTCCACAGCCACGGCGACCTGA
This sequence comes from Pseudomonadota bacterium, assembly GCA_040255575.1. Classification (GTDB taxonomy): domain Bacteria; phylum Pseudomonadota; class Gammaproteobacteria; order Steroidobacterales; family Steroidobacteraceae; genus JADGHX01. Next base: position 4,789 of record JBDZVF010000042.1, read on the forward strand.
TGGAGCGCGCCTTCAAGCATGCGCCGATCGAGGGCAAGCTCACGCGCCCCCTGATGTACCAGGGCGGCTCCGACGACTTCGTCGGACCGACACAGGACATGCCGCTACCCTCCGAAGCCGATGGCATCGACTTCGAAGCCGAGATCGCCGTGGTGGTGGATCGCGTTCCCATGGGCACGCCGCCTGCCAGCGCGCTCGAGCACGTGAAGCTCGTCATGCTCGCGAATGACGCGAGCCTGCGCTCGCTCGCCATCGTGGAAATGAAAACGGGCTTCGGATGGATTCACGCCAAGCCCGCGACCAGCTTCACCCCGGTCGCGGTGACCCCGGATGAGCTCGGCACCGCCTGGAAAAATGGGCGCCTGTGCCTGCCGGTGCGCGTTTCCTGGAACGGGCAGGAGTTCGGGCATCCGGACGGCGGCGCGATGGGCTTCGGCTTTCACGAGCTGATCGCCCATGCCGCGTATTCACGCAACCTCAGTGCCGGCACGATCATCGGCTCGGGCACCGTGTCGAACGCCGACTATCGCACCGTGGGCTCGGCCTGCATCGCCGAGCGGCGCGCGATCGAGATCGCGGATCAGGGCAGGGCGCTCACCGAATACATGCGCTTCGGCGATCGGGTTCGCATCGAAATGCTCGATGCGGGCGGCCAGAGCATTTTCGGCGCGATCGACCAGCGCGTCGTGCCAGCGCGGCCCGGGCCGCCCCACTGACCTGGTGCTTCAGATCGCCGCGGCCAGCGCGAGTGTCGATTCGCGCATCAGCTTCTCATGTTCCTGCGGCGAACCGCCGCGCTGCTCGATCTCCCCGAGCCGAACCGAGTTCTCGACGACCAGGCGGCAGCGCTCATACCGTCGCTCGGTGAACCGATGAACCGCCTCTTCACAGGAGCTCGCGCGCTCGAGCTCTTCCGCAAGCACCAGCGCGTCTTCGACAGCGAGGCCCGCGCCGGAGGCAAGATGCGGGGTCGTGGCGTGAGCGGCGTCGCCGATGAGCACGGTGCGCCCGGCGTGCCACGGCTTTTGCATCATGACCGCGAACAACGGGCGATAGACGATGTTCGACTGCCCGGACAGGCCTTCGCGAATATCGGCGATGGGCCCGGTGAACTCGGCGAGCGCCTTGCGGAGCAGCCCCGGCCACTCCTGCGCATCGATGTGCTCGGGCGTTGCGCGCGTCTCCAGGAAGAAGAGGTACATCTCGTCTTTCGAGACCGGAACGATGCCGGCCTTGATCTGCCCGCCGATATACATGGCGGCACGCCGGATCGAAGCGGGGCGGGGCACCACGGCGCGCCAGCACACCTGGCCCGTGTAACGCGGCTTCGGAGCATCGGGAAAGAGCGCGGCCCGCACTTTCGAGTTGATGCCGTCGGCACCGAGCACGAGATCGTAGCGTCCCGTCGTGCCGTCGGTCAGAGACACCTCGGCGGCGCGCTCTCCCGGGATCAGGGAGGAGAACGTGGCCCCGAGATGCACCCTGACGCCCGCTGCGCGTGTTGCATCGGCCAGGATGCGCGCCAGACTCGGCCGGACGATTCCCGCGCTCGCGGCGACGGAAGAACCCACCGCGGGCGCCGCCGGGATCGAGGCAAGCAGCGTTCCGTTGGCGAGGAAGAGATCGAGCCCGTCGGAGGCCGCCCCCTGCGAGAGTATCGAATCCAGTACGCCAATTTTCTCGAAGGCGCGCAGGCTGGGCGCGCTCACGGTGATGCCGGCCCCATACACGCGCCACTCGGGATCCCTCTCGACGAGGTCGACCTCGACATCGCGCTTGCGCAGCTCGATGGCCGCGCACATCCCGGCAATTCCGCCACCCACGACCAGCGCACTGTTCACTGTATTCAAGGATCTCTCCCGCCGCGCCAGAGGGGGCCAACCTGCCCAAGTGGCGCCTCTCGCGGCGAAAATCGTGTAGGGTCACGAAGAAATCGTCACGAGACGATGTCCCACTCGACGTAGTCTGCGCGAGCGTCGCGGCTTCGTCTACGTATCACTGCGAGGCATGGCTCGAATGGATAGAACTGATTTGGCGCCCGGCGAGTGCGTCACTAGCATTGAATCGTTACGCAACGCGAGTCGTTCATGAGCTTTCACTTCTGCGCTCCCCATCGCGGCCTCGTGCGTTCACCGGAAGGGGCTCACCGCTCGGGCGCCGCTTCAGGAGGCAAGCACCTCGTGGTGGATTTCCATTGCCACGTGCTGACCCTCGCGGCCGAGGCGCTCGTGGCCGAGCGCGCGGAGAAGCGCGCGGAGCCGGCGCTCATGCTCACCGCGGTGGGCGCGGACTCTCTTGCGCACAACAACGCGGTGATGTTGCCGAAGGCTTTTCCCAAGCTGACGCGTGTCGAGGAACGCCTGGCCGACATGGACGCGATGGGCGTCGACGTGCAGGTCATCAGCCCGTCGCCCTCGCAGTACTACTACTGGGCGGAAGCCGATCTTGCGAGCCAGCTCGTCAAGACGCAGAACGAATACATTGCAGAAACGTGTGCGCGCCATCCGGACCGGCTGGTCGGGCTCGGAGCGGTCGCCCTTCAGCACCCGAAGCTCGCGGCGGAACAGTTGCGGGACGCCGTGAAGCGTCTGGGGCTCAAGGGCGTCGAGATTTCCACCGCGGTGAACGATCTCGAGCTCGGCGCGCCGCAGCTTGCGCCATTCTGGTCCGCGGCCGAGGCGCTCGGTGCCGTCGTCTTCATTCATCCGTTCGGCACGACGCTGGGCAAGCGCCTGAACGCCTATTACCTCAGTAACATCATCGGCCAGCCGCTCGAGACGACGATTGCGCTCTCGCACCTCATCTTCGGCGGCGTGCTCGACCGCCATCCGGGCCTGAAAATCGTGGCTGCGCATGGCGGCGGTTATCTTCCGAGCTACTGCGGCCGCTCGAATCACGGGTACGACGTGAGGCCGGAAGCTCGCTCGCGCGCGAGCCAGCGCCCGGCGGATTATCTGCGACGAATCTGGTTCGACACGCTCGTGTACGAGCCCCCGGCCCTGCGCCATCTGATCGATGCCGTCGGCGCCTCGCAGCTCGTGGTGGGCACCGATTATCCGTTCGATATGGGACACGAGGATCCGCGCGGGCTGCTCGGCGCGACTCCCGGCCTCAGCGACACGGACCGTGCCGCGATTCTCGGCGGCAATGCACTGTCTCTTCTGGGTATGAACACATGAATATCATTGGACCTGACGACCTCGTATTCGGCGTCGAGGATCTCGACACTGCCGTGCGGTATCTCAGCGACTATGGCCTTGCGCAAGTCGCGAGCCATGAGGGGGGCACGCGCCTCGAAGCGCTCGATGGAACGGGCGTCGTGCTGAAGCGCGCCGCCGACAAATCACTGCCTCCGCCGACGAGTGCGAAGTCCCAGTTGCGTGAGACGATCTATGGCGTGGGTGACGACGCGTCGCTTGCAGCCATCGCGACGGAGCTCGCGAAGGATCGTGAAGTTTTCCGGGGCGCGGACGGCTCGATCGGCTGCTTCGATGACATGGGCTTCGCGATCCGCTTCCGGCGCAGCCGCCGGCGGCCTTACACCGCGGCGCCTGATCTCACCAACGCGCCGGGCACTCCGCCACAGCGGCCGCCGAACCAGATCGGCGCACGGCAGGACCTCCCGGCACCGCCGCGCACCTTGTCGCATATCGTGCTGTTCGTGCCCGATGCGGCGAAAGCGGAACGGTTCTATGCGCGGCTCGGGTTTCGCACGACCGATCGCTTCCTCGGCGTGGGGCCCTTCATGCGGCCCGCGGGCTCGCTCGATCACCACACGCTTTTCATGATCGAAACGCCGCCGTTCCTGAAAGGGCTCGAGCATTTCACGTTCCACCTGGGCAGCGTCACGGAGCTCATGCTGGCGGGCGCGCGCTTCGAGGCCAAAGGCTACGAGACCTTCTGGGGGCCGGGGCGTCACGTGTTCGGCTCGAACTGGTTCTGGTATTTCAACAGCCCGCTCGGCTGCCACGTCGAGTACGACGCGGACATGGATCTTCACGATGACACGTGGGTGGCGCGTGAAGCGCCGTGCACGGCCGACACGTCGCAGCTGTTCCTGCTCACGAATCGGGAGAGGTGGTTCCCGTCGGGGGCGCCGGCGAAATGAGGGGCGACCAGGCGAGCGCGCCGCAGATGAACGCGTCACAAATGAGCGCGCCGCAGCTGAGCGCACCACAGCTGAGCGCGCCACAGTTGAGCGCGCCACAGCTGAGCGCACCACAGATGGGCGCGCCACAGATGAGCGCAGCCCAGTGAGCGCGGCCCAGGTGAGCGACGCGCCTTTCGCGTTGGGCACTTTCTCTGCCGGGAACGGTGGCTCTTCGTGGGGGCGCGCTGCCTTTCCCGGCGTTGTGCTGGGCAACCAGGTCATCGCGCTCGCCGCGCTTTCAGCGGAGCTCGGGGAGCAGGGCGTGTCGCAGGGCGACTGCGCGTCGCTCGAGAGCCTGCTCGATGATTGGCCGCGCGTGTTCCCGGCGCTCCAGCACACTGTGCGACAGCTGCAGCAGGCAGGGTTCGCGGCGCGCGCGAATGATCTCATCCCCCTCGAACAGTTGCGCGTGCACGCCCCGCTTGCCAGACCTGGCACGATCTACTGCTCGGGCGCGAACTACAAGAAGCACGTTGCCGAGCTCATCGTCGCTCATCAGACCGACGAGCGAACGCGTGGAATGTCGCTCGAGGAAAAGCGCACCTGGGCCATGGGCCTCATGGATCGGCGTGCTGAGAGCGGCACGCCTTTCATCTTCGTGAAGCCGCAGAGTAGCGTCACAGGCCCGTTCGACACCGTCGCGGTTCCGGACGTGAGCGAAAAGCCGGATTGGGAGCTGGAGCTGGCCGTGGTCATCGGCCGTCGCGCGCGACGCGTGACGCATGCGGCGGCACTCGACTATGTGGCGGGCTACACGATCGCGAACGACATCACGCTGCGCCAGAAAGTGTTTCGGCGCAAAACCGACTCACCCGAGCTCGGCATGGACTTCGTCATCAGCAAGGGCGCGCCCGGGTTCCTTCCCCTGGGGCCCTATCTCGTGCCAGCCGCGTTCGTGCCGGACCCGCAGAAGTTGCATCTCACCCTGAAGCTCAATGGCCAGGTGATGCAGGATGAAGAGACGGCCGACATGATTTTCAGCGTCGCGCGCCTCATCGAGTACGTTTCGACGGGTGTCGAGCTGCAGCCGGGGGATGTGATCTGCACGGGCTCGCCCGCCGGAAACGGCGCGCACTACGGACGTTTCATCCAGCACGGTGATGTCCTCGAAGGCGCCATCACGGGCCTGGGCGTTCAGCGAAATCCTTGCGTGCTCGATCGAGGCTGAGCGCCGGCACGGCGAGCGGGCTGTTCGCGGCTTCATAGCGGGGGAGCAGCAGAAATCCCACGCAGGCGACCAGCAGCCCGGCCACGCTGATCTCCAGGGCGAGCGTGTAGTTTCCCGTGGCGTCACGCAGCGCGCCGACCCAAAGCGGCGCAAGGCCTGAGGCGAAGATGAACGCGCCGTAGAGCCAGCCGTAGATGCGCCCGAACTCCGCGAGTCCGAAATAGCGCGTTACCAGGTAACCCATGAGATCGAGCTCCGCGCCCATGGCAAACCCCAGCGTGATGGCCGTGACGGAGGCGGCTGAAATCCCGTTCACGATGAGGACGACGAAACCGCTCGCCGCGATGAGGCTGATGGCGATCGCGATTCGCGGTGCGAACAGCCGATCCAGCAGGACGCCGATGAGGAGGCGGCTCGCGATCACTGCAAGCCCGATCTCGCCCGCGATGCGACCTGCGGCAACCGGGCTCAGCCCGCCGTCCATGAGCATCGGGACGAAGTGAGGCAGCAGGCCGGCGAAGGAGAGCGACATCGTGGCAAACGCCGCGGCCATCCACCAGAAGACAGGAGAGCGAATCCCGAGGCCAGGCGCGGCCATCGGGGCGCCGGCCTTTTGAGCCGCCGCGTGCGTCGAGCGGGCCACGGCACTCGGCGAGTGGACGGCCGCGTTCGCTGAGCCGGCGACCGCGTCGGGTGAGTCGGCGATCGCGTGCGGCGAGCTGGCGACCGCATTCGGTGAGCCGGTGACGGCGTTCGTCGAGCCGGCGGCCGCACTCGGCGCAACCTCCCCGGAGGCCTGTTTCGTTTTCGGCACGGCCGCTCCGGTCCCGCGCGGAATGAGAAGCGCCGTGGCGAGCGCACCGATCAACGGCACGAATGCCAGCGCAAAGAACCCCGCGCGCCACCCGTGCGTGGCAATCACCGACGCGAGCAACGGCGGCACCACCGCCGCGGAAATCCCGATTCCCGTCATCGTGGCGCCTAACGCAACGCCCCGATGCTTGTCGAATGTGGCGCCGATGATCTTCGTGTACGCGATCGGCCCCGAAGCGGCGCCCACGAACGCGACGATCGCCTGGATCAGGAGGTAACTCTCCACGGAGAACACGAACGCGCCGAGCGCCGCAAAGCCCAGCGACAGGAAGACCAGCCCCACTATCGCAGGCCCCCTGGCGCTGAAACGATCCACCGCCCAACCAACCAGCGGATTCGCCGCAGCAAGTGCCATCGTCAAAAGGAACACGCCCAAGCCGAATTGCGTGCGAGTGAGCCCGAAGTCCTGCGAAAGGCCGGCCACGAAGAGGCCGTTTGTGTAGAGCAGCAGCGCGGAAATTCCGGTGGCGCAGCCGAGCACCGCGCCTGCGAGGATCCTGCCCCAGCGCCGATCTTGTTGAGTCATGGCGCGCACGTTAACGCCTTCCCGTCATGCAGGGAAATGGCATCGCTCGATCCGATGCATCGATTCGGTGGATGTCATGTAACGCTGCAGCCCATTTCTAATTTCTCGTAAGTGGAAATTATCCTAGCGCTCGCCGCGAAAACCGGTCTCACAAGAAGGCATGGGGCGGCGGGTGTTACGAACAGGGGGGCAAAATGCGGAATCGTCTTGCGTTGATGGCACCGTGTGCCTTGGGGGCGCTGATCGGAACGAACAGCGCGATTTCCCAGGAGGACAGGAGTGTGGTTCTCGAGGAAATCACCGTTACAGCGACTCGCGTAAGCGATAGCGTGAACCGCGTGCCACTCGCGGTCACCGCGCAGACCCAGCGTGCCCTGGATCAGCAGGGCATCCGGACTATCGCGGATCTCGAGGCGACCGTCCCGAGCCTGCGATTGAGCGGGCAGGAAGGCTCCGGCCTTGCGACCGTATCCATTCGCGGCATTCGGCAGACGAGCTCCACCGCTGCCACCACCGGCTTCTATCTCGACGAGACAGCGCTGCAGAAGCGCGCTGCCGCGGGGTTCGGCTCGGCGAATGGAACGCCGATTCCACCGCTCTTCGACCTGGAGCGTGTCGAGGTGCTGCGCGGTCCTCAGGGCACGCTCTTCGGCGGCGGCTCCGAAGGCGGCACGATCCGGTACATCCAGCCGGAGCCCGGTCTCACCGAATATTCGAGCTATGCGCGCGCGCAATGGATGCAGACGAAGGACGGCGATCCGAGCTACGAGGCCGGCGCTGCCGTCGGCGGCCCGATCGTGCAGGACAAGCTCGGCTTCCGCGCGAGTGTGTTCGGCCGCGAGAACGGCGGTTACATCGATCTCACCGACTATCGCACCGGCCAGGTGTACCAGGAGAACGCGAACAACAACAAGATCCGCATGGGCCGGCTGGCGTTTGCGTGGGCCCCCACGGGCGCAAGCAAGCTCACGCTGTCCTACTTCGCATCTCACGATGAGACGGACAGTCTCGGCAATGGCTACAACCTCGATATCCCCGGAACGCTGAGCGTTCCCAGTCTCTGCTTCGACGTCGCGGCCGCTTCGTCACTGCCGGTCGGGCTGCCGGGCCGCACGATTCCACAACCTTTCGCGGCGGGCCCCGGGTGCGCGGGCCGGGCCGGGCAGGCCGGCATCTACGTCACACCGGCGTACACGGTCGGTCCGCTCGATCTCGAGCGCTATCAGTCGCTCGTGCTCGGGCCCACGCCGACCGAGACGAGCCTGCAGGTGGGGAGCCTCAACTGGCAGTGGTCGATCAACGATGATCTGCATCTCACGGCGGTCACCTCGTATATCCAGGACCGGACCAAAGGCCAGAGTCCGCAGAATTTCCACCAGAGCTTCCTGAGTTATGCGGCGGCGGGGTTCGCCCACTACGCCGTGCCCGGTGAACCGGTGCTGACCATTCCGGGTGGCGTGCTGCTCAACCCGAATATCACCGGCACACCGAACGGGCTCGGGCTCGGCGCATACATCGAGACCAACACGCGCAATTCCCGCAACGGCCTTTCCCAGGAAGTGCGGCTCGCCTCGTCGGCGGACAAGCGCTTCAGCTACGTGGTCGGCGCCTATTTCGCGCGCACCAACGCCGTGGTGAGCCAGCGCGCGGATGCCTCGGATCTCGGCTTCATCCAGATGACGGGCCTCAGCATCGAGCAGCGCTTTGGCGTGCCCAATCCCGGCTTCTTCGCGCAGATCCACGAGACCGACAAGGACACGGAAACGGCGGCGTTCGCCAATGTCACGTTCAAGGCGACCGAGCAGCTGCGCCTCCTTGCCGGCGTGCGCGTGACGCACATCAAGACCGAGTTCGATCAGACCAACTACGGGCCGAACGGCTTCACTCTCGCTCCCTCGCTCGCGGACGGCTCACTCGTGGTGGGTGAGATCGCGGAGACACCGATCACGCCGAAAGTCTCGGTGCAATATCTCTTCACGCCGGACGACTTCCTGTATGTCACGGCCTCGAAAGGCTTCCGTGCGGGCGGTGTGAATCAGGTGTTCTCCTCGGCCGGGCAGGGGCAGCTCTTCGGCCAGTACGGCCTGACCAAGAATGTGCTGCCGACGACGTATTCCTCGGACAGCGTCTGGAACTACGAGCTCGGCGGCAAGTTCGGCTTCCTCGATGGGCGCGCGCAGATCAACGCCGCCGTTTACGAGCTGCGCTGGAAAGATGTGCAGACGAACGTGTTCATCGGCGGCGACGGGTTCGTTGCCAACGTGCCCTCCGCCCGGAGCCGCGGCGCCGAGGCGGAAGCGCAGTGGCGCCCGGTGCGCATGCTGACCTTCAATGCGGCGGCTTCCTACATCAAGGCCGAATACACCTCGACGCTCAAGTATCCCGGCGGAAGAGGGCTCGATCTGTTCGCGGCCCAGGACGGCCAGGCGTTCGCGCAGCCGAAGTGGTCGGCGGATGTGGGCGCGCGTCTGGACATTCCCCTCGCGTCCGCAGACGCCTCGCTCTATGCGCGGCTCGACTACCGCTGGCTCGACAAGTTCGACATCGCGCCGCCCGGTTCGCCGAACTACACGCCGGATTCGAGCACGGTTCCCTCCACGCAGAACATCAACCTGCGTCTGGGCTTCGAGCGCGACAGCTTCGACGTCAATCTCTTCGTCAACAACCTGACCGACGAAGACAAGGGCGCGCTCACCGGCGGGCGCAGTTCCTGCACCAACGTCGATTGCTCGACCTTCCTCAACTACAACGTCGTTCGCACGATCGCGGCGCCCATCCCGCGGCAGGTCGGCGTGCAGGTCGCGTTCCGATACTGAGACCGGGGTGATGCAATGAATGTGGAATGGAAATGGCGGCAGTGTGCAATAGCGGTCGTGCTGGCGGTGGCCGCTGCAGGCGATGCCCGGTCTCAGGAGTCCGGTGCGGTGGACAATCACGCGGCGCCGCTCATCCCGTTCGAGACGGTGGACTTCATCAAGCTCAAGCCCGGACAGAATCTCGGCGAGGTGCTGGGCATCGCCGTGAACTCGAAGGGCAACGTGGTGATCCTGAATCATCCGGGGTCGGCGACAACGGGCCCTCTGTACGGCAATGCCACGACCGAGATCCTCGAGTTCGACCGCAACGGCCGGTTCGTCCGCGAGATCGGGCATGGCGTGTACGCGCTCGGGTACTCGCATGCGGTGCGCTTCGACAAGTACGACAACCTCTGGGTCGTCGACAAGGGAACCGATTCGATCATCAAGTTCGACCCTTCCGGCAAGGTGCTGATGAACCTCGGGCGTCGCCCGGAAGGCTTCGACTCGGGGCACGAGCCGCACCCGCGGCAGTCGGAAGCGGTCGCGATCGATGGCTGGTTTCGCGCGCCGACGGACGTCGCCTGGGATCCGGACGACAACATCTTCGTGAGTGATGGCTACATCAACTCACGGGTCGCGAAGATGACGAAGGACGGCGACTGGATCAAATCCTGGGGCAAGTACGGCAAAGGCGGCCCCAACGCCGACGAGAACCCGTACAACTTCAGTACGCCCCACAGCATGCAGGCCGATCGAGAGGGCAACGTCTACGTCGCCGATCGCGGTAATCGGCGCATCCAGGTGTTCGATCGGGACGGCAACTTCAAGCGCTTTCTCTTCCTGAACGCGCCATACGACAAGACGCGGCATCCCGTGCTCGGCAATCTCCCCGCGGACCCGAGCACGCGTCCCGACCAGACACCACCGTGGGCCCTGTGCATCACTTCCACGACGCCGCAGTACCTGTTCGCGGTGGATCACGAGCCGGGCCGACTCTACAAGATGACGCTCGACGGCAAGATTGTGGGGATGCTCGGCGAGTCCGGCCGTCGCATGGGGCAGTTCAACTGGCCGCACGCGATCGCCTGCCCGGACGAGAACACGCTCTTCATCGCGGACATGAACAACTGGCGTGTGCAGAAAGTCACACTCCACCCGAAAGATCATGATCGATGACGTGGCAGCTCCGGCCGGCAAGCGCGCGCTGGTCGTCGCGGCGTCTTCGATGGGCACCGTGTTCGAGTGGTATGACTTCTTCCTGTTCGGAACGCTGGCCTCGACGATCGCGCACAATTTCACGGCCGGCAGCGACAGCGCCGGATTCATCTTCGCGCTGGGCGCATTCGCGGCGGGGTTCTTCGTGCGGCCGTTCGGTGCGCTGTTCTTCGGGCGCATCGGCGATCGCTCGGGGCGCAAGCGAGCGTTCCTGCTCACGATCTCGATCATGGGGGCTGCCACGGTTGCCATCGGTATCCTGCCGACCGTGCAGCAGGTCGGCATACTCGCGCCGGTGCTGCTCGTGGTAACGCGAGTGCTGCAGGGCTTCGCGATGGGCGGTGAATACGGTGGCGCCGCTGTGTACGTGGCTGAGCATGCCGAGCCGCACCGCCGCGGGTTCCTCACCGGGTGGATCCAGACGACCGCGGCGCTTGGCTTGGTGCTCGCGCTGGTGGTGGTGCTCGCCACGCGGCTTTTCGTCGGCGAAGCGGCGTTTCAGGTCTGGGGCTGGCGTTTGCCCTTTCTGAGCTCGGCTGTGCTGCTGGCCGTCTCTTTATGGATTCGCCTCAAGTTGTCGGAGAGTCCCGTCTTCGAGCGGATGAAGCGCGCTCGCGACGTTGCGCGTGCGCCCATTGCGGAGGCCTTTCAAGGAGACAACCTGCGTCGGGTGCTGATCGCGCTGGTCTGCATCCTGCTGGCGCAGGGGGCGGTCTGGTATACGGCTCATTTCTACGCGCAGTTCTTCCTCGAGCGCGTGCTCAAGGTCGATGGCCGCACGGTCAATGGTCTTCTGATCGCGGGCGTGGTGTTGTCCTCGGGCGGTTACGTCTTTTTCGGCTGGTTGTCGGATCGCGTGGGGCGCAAGCCGGTGATGCTCGGCGGCATGATCCTCTCTGTACTCGCCTATGCGCCGGCGTTCCACGCACTGACGGCGTACGCAAACCCGGCGTTGCAGGCCGCCGCGACCCGGGCGCCTGTCACGGTGTACGCCGATCCGGCGGATTGCCACGTGCAGTTCGATCTCATCGGACGACGCAGCTTCGATAGCTCTTGCGATGTGGTGCGCCGAACTCTTTCCGATGCGGGTATCCCGTATCAGAGCGTTGCTGTCGAACGCGGAACTGCGGCGCGCGTGGCAGTGGGCGCCATGGTTGTAGCGAGTGCCGATCTGTCGAAGCTCGATGCGAATGCCGGGTCGCGCGAGCGCGCGCACCTCCGGGAGGAGTTGCAGAATGCGTTGAGGACAGCGGGCTATCCGAGCACCGCAGCGGCAGAGGACGTGGATGTGGCTTCCGTTCTTGCCATCCTCGTTCTCCTGATGCTCGCATCGACAGCACTGTACGGCCCGCAGGCCGCGGCGCTCGTCGAGCTCTTCCCGGCGCGCATCCGGTACACCGCGCTTTCCGTGCCCTACAACATCGGAACGGGGTGGGTCGGCGGGCTGCTGCCGGTCAGCGCCTTCGCCATCGTCGCGGCGACCGGAAACATCTATTCGGGGCTCATCTATCCCGTGGCCTTCACCTTGGTGAGCATCGTCGCGACCTGGTTGTTCCTGCCTGAAACGCATACGCGGCCGCTCGAACGCCTCGAGCCGGTCCGGGGAATCGAATGATGAACAGACGACAGCTGCTCGGCGCACTGGCATCCGTGGGAGCGGCGTACTCGCTTCGCGCGGCGGCTGCGGAGAAGCAGGCGCGTCCGGCGGACGGGCTCATCGACGTGCACGCGCACTACCAGCCGCCCGTGCTGAAGGCGATGGGTGGGCCGAGCCCGATGAATGCCTGGAGCCTGCAGCGTCATCTCGATGAAATGGATGCCGCCGGCGTCACGCGCTCGCTTCTTTCGCTGACCACCCCAGGCATCGTTGCGACGGGAGATCAGGGCAGAAAGCTCACACGCGAGTCGAACGAATACGCGGCGAAGACCTGCGGCGAGCACAAAGGCAAGCTCGGCTTCTTCAGCTACCTGCCGCTCGAGGATGTGGACGGATCGCTCCGCGAAATCGAGTACAGCCTGGATGTGCTGAAGGCGCAGGGCGTCGGGCTCTTCACGAGCTATGGCAACCGGTGGCTGGGCGATCCGCACTTCGATCCCGTTTTCGCCGAGCTCGATCGGCGCAAGGCCGTTGGGTACGTGCATCCCGCCGGGGCCGCGTGCTGCAGCCGGCTGATTCCGGGGATCTTCGATACGCTCATCGAATACGGCACCGATACGACGCGGGCGATCGCCAGCTACATCTATCGAGGCGCGGCCCGTCGCTTCCCGAACGTGCGGATGATCTGGAGCCACTCGGGCGGCACGATGCCCTTTCTCATCGAGCGCTTCGATGGCGCCGATCGCAACGAGGCCGCCAAGGCCGAAGCGCCCGAGGGGTTTCGCACGGCCGCTTCGCGGTTCTTCTACGACATCGCCCAGGCTTCCAATCCCGTCGCGACCACGGCCCTGCGCAGTGTCGTGCCCGTGAACCACATCGTATTCGGCACAGATTATCCGTTCCGCACACCGATCGAGCACGTCACCGCGCTGCAGGCCGGTGGAGTGTTCAACCGGGCGGAGCTGCGCGGCGTGTATCGCGCCAACGTCGAACAATTTCTGCCGGCACTCGCCGGTTAATTTTCTGGAGAAGTAGAGATGTTCAAGAAGTCCGCTCGCATGCGCTGGCCCCTGGTGGGCGTGCTGGCAGGCATGGCAGCGACCGTACCTGCGATGGCCAGGGACGTCATGCTGATGAACCGCATCGGTCCGTCGAAGATGGAGCTGTATATCGCCAACGCGGACGGCTCCGGCGAGCGCCGGCTGTTGCCGGACTCGAAGTTTCTCGATTACGACCCGAGCTACTCGGCGGATGGGCAGTGGATCGTGTTCACTTCCGAGCGGGATGGCGAGGGTGACGGGCAGGCGGATATCTGGCGGGTGCATCCCGACGGCACGGGGCTCGAGCGCCTCACGAGCGATCCATCCCTCGAGGATGCCGGCGTGCTCTCGCCCGACGGCAAGAAGCTCGCGTACGTGTCGACCAAAGGTGGCGCGCGCACGGCCAACATCTGGGTGATGGATCTCGCGACACGCAAGGCGAAGAATCTCACCGGCGATGGCAAGACTGCACCGCCGCTCACGATGAACGGCAGCTTCCGTCCCTCGTGGTCGCCGGACGGGCAGTGGATCGCCTTCAGCTCCGACCGCGGTGAAAAGTGGTCGGGCGCGGAAGGGGGCGCGGGCGCGGGACATTGGCAGGCGACGAGCCTCTACATCATGCGTGCAGATGGCAGCGGCGTGCGGCGGCTGACGACCCTCTCGCCCGCGCAGACCGTCGGCACGCCGAAGTGGTCGCCCGACGGCAAGAAGATCGTGGTGTACCAGCTGCCCACGCGCGACACGTTCGCCGCGCGCATGGACGGCTTTCCTGGCGTGCGGTTCGCCACCACGTCCCAGATCATGGAGGTGGAGGTCGAGACGGGGGCGGCCAAGGCGTTGTCGAGCGGGCCGGGTCTCAAGACAAATCCACAGTATCTGCCCGACGGCAGCGTGGGTTTCCTGTACAAGGCCTCGTCCAAGGATGCGCCGAACGCGGGCATCTCCTACACGAGTGGCTCGGCGGGTCCTCGCGGTGTCGTGCGCAACCCGGCGTGGTCGCCGGACGGGCGCACCGTCGTCTACTACAAGCTCGATCTCACGAACCGGCCGCAGTACACGCAGCTCTACAGCTGGGACAAGAAGCGGGAGTATCGCTATACGGATGTATTCCCCGCGATCTGCCCGAAGTCCGGCAAGCTTGCGCTGACGGATCTCGACTTCCCCTTCGGCAATCCCACCGCGTCGGTCAGCGTCATGAATCCGGACGGCACCGATCGCAAGAAGCTCTTCCAGCGCCAGGATGGCGCCTCGCTCGTGCCGACCTGGTCGCCTGACTGCCAGTGGATCGCGTTCGGCTTCGGCGCCTTCTTCGGCGGCCGCGGCTTCGCGCCCGCGCACGTCCACATGGTCAAGGTGGACGGCTCGCAGGACAAGGAAGTGTTGAGCGGCAAGTTCAACGTGGGCTTCCCGACGTGGAGCCCGGATGGCAAGACGATCGTGTACCGCGTCTGGGGCGACGACACGAGCAAGGAAGCGCGTGGCCTGCGGGCACTCAATCTCGCGGACCGCTCGACCAAGGTGCTGACGACCGAGTGGGACAACTTCCCGTTCTATTCACCGAGCGGCGATCGCATCGTCTTCACGCGTCGCATGCCCGACGCGGACTTCGAAGTGTTCACGATGAAGCCCGATGGCAGCGACGTGAAGCGGCTCACCACGACGCACGGCGCAGACGCGCATGCGACCTGGTCCGAAACCGGCAAGGAAATCTGGTTCTCGAGCTCGCGCACGGGTTTCAAGGATGAAGCGCCGCTCTACGACACCTCGCCGCAACCTTACGCGCAGGTGTTCCTGATGAACCGCGATGGCACCAACGTGCGGCAGCTGACGGACAGCAAGTGGGAAGACTCCATGGGGGCCTACCTGAAGGGCAGGTGATGCAATGACGCGTGAAGTCAAACCAATACCGCGGATCAACCGCTCGCGCGTGGCAGCTCACGATGCCGTTGCCGCCGGTTGTTCGCGGCGAAGCGTGCTACAGATGGCAGCGGGCGCCGCGTCGCTACTTGTGAGCCGCGCGTGGGCACAGGGCACGCCGCCGCCTGGCCCGTTCGGCGCACCCCCTGCGACGATCATCAACACGGAGCTGAAACAACTCGCCCCGACGGTCTACGCCTTTCTGCAACGGGAAGCGCCGGGGCAGAGCAACTATTCGATTTCCAACTTCGGCATCGTGGTCGGCCCGCGAAGCCTGCTGGCGATCGACGCGGGCGGCGGTCCGCAACACGCGCGCAATTTCATTGCCGCCGCCAAACCGCTCGGCAAGCCGTTCGACCGCGTGCTCATCACGCACTCGCATCCCGACCACATCGTGGGTCTCACACAGTTCGCGCCGGATATCGAGATCGTCGCGCAGGAGGAGACCCGCAAGCAGATGGCGGCGGCCCGCCCGATGCCGACGCCAGCGTACTGGGCGACGAACCCGGCCTGGGGCCGGCCCGGCGACGTGAACAAAATGATCGTCCCGACCGTGACGTTCCACGACCGGATGAGCGTTTTCTATGGCGACACGCAGGTGGACTTCCTCTGGCCCGGACCCGCTCACACCTCGGGCGACGCGCTCGTGCGCTTGCCGAAAGAGAAGATCCTGTTCATGGGCGATATCGCCTTCTTCGGTGTCACGCCGCTCAACGGTTCAGGGTTCATGAAAGAGTGGATCAAGGTTTGCGATCAAACCCTGGCGGATGACGGCGTCGAGACGATCGTCCCCGGTCACGGGCCGGTGGGCGGCAAGGCGCAGCTGAAGGAGATGCGCGGCTACCTTGAGCTGCTCTGGCGCGAAGGCCGGAAGAAGTTCGATGCGGGCATCAGTGCGGGACGGGCGGCGGCGGAGATCGACCTCGGTCCGTACGCGAGCTGGACCGACCCCGACCGGATCGCCACGAATCTCGCACGGCTCTATTCGGAGTTTCGCGGCACGCTCGGCTCGCCGGCTGATCGGGACAGCGTTCGCGAGGCCGTGGCCGAGTACAGCCAGTTGAAGGCCGGCCGCTGAGCGCAGCGTAGGAGAGATGTCATGACTTTTGTATCGAAGAGCAGACGCTGGCACCTCGGCTGGACGGCCCTGGCGACTGGCCTCGGGTTGTGTGCAGCGGCGGCGGCGTGGAGCGCGAGCGCGATGAAGAACCCGCTCTACGGCGATCCCGCGCATCCGAACATCTCGG
>JBDZVF010000537.1:0-3894 GCA_040255575.1 Pseudomonadota bacterium
CTCTGGTTCGACCAGCTTCATTACCTCATGCGAATGGCACGCGCCGGGGAGTACCGGATGCCGATGGGGGAGACGATCCGCACCTTCGTGCTCGGAGACGTTCGCTCGCGCGATGTGGCCTGGGAAGCACTTGCCGATCATTGTCTGGAGCTGCAGGATGCCGATCAGGAACAATTCATCCGCGAAGTCGAACGGGTGTTCTGCGTTTCCCAGCCACACAAGATACCCACCGAGTATGCGTATCTCACACTGCCCGAGGTCGCCGGGTTCGATCCCGAGCTGGTTGAAGTGGGATCGCACACGCTGAGCCATCCCATCCTGGCGAAGTGCGGGTACGCGCGCCAGAAGCATGAGATCGAAGTGTCGCAGACGAAGCTGCAGGACAAGCTCGGCCGGCGCGTGATGTCGTTCGCGTATCCGAACGGCCGACTCTGCGACATTGATAGTTCCAGCGTGAGCCTGGCGCGCGAAGCGGGATATTCCGCTGCCGTCGTGTGCGACGGCGGTTTCGTGCGCCAGGGCGCCGACCCACACCTGCTCAGCCGTATCGGTGCCGCGTACAGCATGCCGGGGCTATGTCGCCAGCTTGATGGCGTCTCATACATCAGTCATCGCATCCAACGCAGGCAACGGTTGCAGCGTGGGCCTCACTGAGTGATGCGTCTCGCGTGTCGTTCGTGAGGCGCTCATGAGAACCCCACTCGTCGTGACGGTGCAAGACAGCTTCGATCGTCTGACGCCGGAAGAGTGGGATCACCTCGTTGACCTGTGCCCTTCCGCGACCGTCTTCCAGCGCCAGTCATGGTTGCAAGCTTGGCTGGTTACAGTCGCGCCGCCTGCGGCGCGCGTCGTCCTGGTGACCGCGCGCAAGCACGGACGGCTTGTAGGGGCAGCCCCGCTGTTCATCGAAGCGACGCTCCGGTTCATTGGTCATGAGCACTCTGACTACAATCTGTTCCTGGGCGATCCCGCAGTACCCGAGGTGTACGACGCCTTGTTGGACGAGGCAGAACGCCTCGTTCCTGCAAGGGGCCAGGCGGCGCTCCAGGAAATTCCGGAAAGCTCCGATTTCGGTCGCGCACTGCTCCGGCGCCTCGACCAGGGGAGTCGTCCGATGCGTCTCACGCACCGGACCGCTTGCCCGTTCCTGGCGCTTCCGACGACGGGTGAGGTCGCTATATCACCAAGCCTGCGCCGGCATGCGGCCCGGTTGCCCAAGGCGGGTAGGGTGGAAGTCCGTCACGAGCAGGATGCCGGCACCATCCTGGAACTGCTGCCGGCCTTCTTCGACCAGCACGTACGGCGCTGGGAGGGCACACCCTTTCCCAGCCTGTTTCGTCGCGAGGCCAACCGGCGTTTCTATGAGGCGCTTACCCGGCGGCTCGCGCCGTCCGGGGCGGTCCTGTTCACCACCGTGCGACTGGAGGGCCAGCTCTGCGCCTGTCACTTCGGCTTCATCTCGGGACGTGACCTGCTCTGGTACAAGCCGAGTTTCGATATCTCGCTCGCCCGGCTGTCCCCCGGCCAGCACATGCTTCGGGAACTGCTGCTGTACGCGAGCGCGAGCGGCCTGGAACGGCTCGATTTCACCCGGGGCGACGAGGCCTTCAAGAGCCGGCTGGCGCCGGAGCGCCGCTATAATGCCTCGATCGTCATGCTGCCCCGGGCCCGGGACCGGCTGCTGTTCGATACACAAGCCCTGGCGCGCAGGATGCGTGATCGGCTTCGCTCCGCCCTCGGATCGGACAGCTAGGCTGAGCGGCGGTGTGATCAACGTCCTTCCCAATATGTTCAAAGGACGGTATTCGTCACCTGCGCAGCGTGGTGCCCTGTTCGGGGTCGGTCCATCGGCGCCGCAAGTACAAGGTATTCGATAACGATGTGTGGGATCTGTGGGTTTTTCAGCATTCGAGGGGCGTTCGACGAAGCGGTGCTGCGCCGGATGAATGCCACGATCGAGCGCCGCGGGCCCGACGGCGAGGGGCTGTTGCACGAAGGTCCGGTGGGTATCGCGATGCGGCGGCTCGCCATCATCGACCTGAAGGGCGGCGGGCAACCCATTTTCAATGAGGACCGCAGCGTTGCGGTGGTCTTCAACGGCGAGATCTATAACTATCCGACGCTGCGCCGGGACCTGGAAGCGCGCGGTCACGTGTTCGCGACGCATTCCGATACCGAAGCGATCGTGCACCTCTACGAGGAGCACGGCCCGGACTGTGTGGCCCATCTCGAAGGCATGTTTGCCATCGCGCTGTGGGATCGCAAGCGTCGCCGGTTGCTGCTCGCTCGTGACCCGCTCGGTATCAAGCCGCTGTTCGTTGCGGACCGTTCCGACGGCCTCGTGTTCGGCTCCGAGATCAAGGCAGTGCGCGCCTCGGGCTCGATCGACGACACGCCCGATGCGGCGGCTCTCGATCAGTACATGACCTATTCTTACGTGCCGCATCCGCGCACGATCTATCGTTCCATCCGCAAGCTCGCGCCCGGCTCCTACCTTTTGATCGACGAGCAGGGACAGCGGGAGGAGAAACGCTACTGGAGCCCGCGACATTTCTCGCCGTTAGCGCGGGCTCCGGCAGATCACGTCGAGCGCTGTGAACAACTTCTGAAGGACGCAGTCGCCAGCCATCTGCTGAGCGACGTGCCGGTCGGCGCATTTCTGTCGGGCGGTGTGGACAGCAGCATTGTCGTGGCGCTCGCCGCGCAGGCAACGCAGAAGCCGATCCAGTCATTCACTGTAGGTTTTCAACGCGCCGGCGGCAGCTTTCTGGACGAGCGCCCCTACGCACGCATGATGGCGGAGCGTTATGGTCTCGAGCACCGTGAGATCGACGTCGAGCCGCGCATCACCGACATCATCGGCGAGATCTCCAATGCCTTCGACGAGCCGTTCGCAGACGACTCCGTCGTACCTTCCTATTACGTGAGCCAGGTCGCCGCGCGGCATGTGAAGGTCGCACTCACCGGCCTCGGCGGCGACGAGCTGTTTGGCGGCTATACGCGCTATGTCGGGCTAGGCATGAGCGAGAGCTACATGCGCATTCCGGGCTTCCTGCGCAACTCGCTGGTCCGCCCGATCGTGCGTAGCCTGCCCGAGCCGAAGTCAGGCAGCGACTTCGTGGATCGCCTCAAGCGCTTCGTGGCCTCGGACGACTCGTCGGCGGCCGCGCGTTACGAGAGTTACTTGCGCAGCACGGACGCGGACTCGCTCGCCAGGCTCTATAGCCCCGAACTGGGTGCCCGGCTGCGGACGGAGGCCGAGCCCCGTGTGATGGCGCAGCTGTTCGATGCGCTGAACGCCAACGGTGCGGTGGATGGCGCGTTGCGCACCGATCTCGAGACTTATCTGGTCGACGACATCCTCACCCTGACAGACCGGCTGAGCATGTGGCACTCGCTCGAGCTGCGTGTGCCGTTCCTGGACAAGAAGCTGGTCGAATACGTCGTCGCACTCCCGCCCGGTTTGAAAGTGCGCGGCCGGCAGACCAAGTGGCTGCTGAAGCGGATCGCAGCGAAGTGGCTGCCCGCGCAAGTCATTCACCATCGCAAGCAGGGCTTCGAATCGCCCATGGGCATGTGGCTCCGCGGCCCGCTGCTCGGCATGTTCCGCGATATCGTCACCCCTGTTGCGGTACGTGACGCCGGCATGTTCCGTCACGACACCATTGCCACTCTGCTGGACGAGCACGTGCGTGGCGTGCGCAAGCACAGTCGCGTGCTCTTTTGCGTGCTGATGGCTCAGATGTGGGCCCAGTCCGCGAAGCAGAGCACGCGCAACACACTGGCCGCGTAGCCCACGAGACTGCGAACCGCCTCAATGGACATCATCGTTTTCAGCGACGACTACAACTGGAAGGGCCATCCTTCCTCCGCCATGCACCTTGCCAACGAGTT
>JBDZVF010000538.1:0-3880 GCA_040255575.1 Pseudomonadota bacterium
CAGGCGCTCGCCTTGTCGCCGGCCCACCTGTCCCACTACCAGCTCACCTTGGAGCCGGGCACGCAGTTCGCCGCCAGGCCCCCGGCATTGCCTGGCGATGACGTTGCCGCGGAGATGCTTTCGGCTTGTCACGAGCGTCTCGCGGCGGCGAATTTCAGTCAGTACGAAGTCTCGGCATACGCCTCGCCGGGCAGGCCCTGTCGGCACAACCTGAACTACTGGTTGTTTGGCGATTACGTCGGCCTCGGCGCCGGCGCGCACGGCAAGCTCACTGTCGCCGGTCGCGGGGAAATCGTGCGGACCTCCCAGCAACGTGAGCCTCGCCGCTATCAGGCCGCCTCGCCGTCGGCGATGACGCGGGCCCGCGTGCCGACGGCCGACCTTCCGTTCGAGTTCATGATGAATGCCCTGCGGCTCGTGGACGGCTTCGAGACGCGCCTGTTTGCCGAGCGCACCGGTCTCCAGTGGGCGGCTGTGAGTGCCAGTGTGGAGCGGCTGATGAGTCGCGGCCTACTTGTCACCGAGGGCGCGGTATGCAAGCCGACGCCACTCGGCCTGCGCTTCCTGAACGAAATGCTAGTGTCGCTTTTACCCGAAAGCGCTGGTTTGGCCGGTAATCGAGCTTTGTCAACGGGGTTCTGACCGCCCGTTTCCGCCGCACTTCGCAGGCTTTATACACAGCCGCCGACCCCCTATCCGTAAATGAGCGCATTACGGGCGAAATCAGTTAAATCGCTCCATGACCCTCTCGCAACCCATTGAAGGGAAAGCTAGAAATGGGCTGGTGAAATTTTGACCAAGGTAACAAACCTGCGATAACGGCGCGAAACGGGCGACTTGCAAGAGGCGCTATCCACAGAGTTATCCACAGGTTCTGTGGATAAGGAAACGCCAAGGTCGGAGCTGGAAACTTTACAGCCCGTCCCCATGCTCTGGAGCCAGGCCGAAGTGCGCCCACGGCTTGAGCCCGCGGCGGTGTGCCGCTAAACTCCCGCGCCCTTTGGCGTGGGCCCTCAGGCCCCCCACCACATAGTCGAGCGTGCCATGAAACCGTCCGTCCACCCTGACTACAAAGAGATCAACGTGTCCTGCTCGTGCGGCAACGTCTTCAAGACGCGCTCCACGCTGGGTCATGACCTGCAGGTCGAAGTGTGCTCGAGCTGCCACCCGTTCTACACGGGCAAGCAGAAGATCGTCGACACCGCCGGCCGCGTGGATAAATTCCGCAAGAAGTACGGGACTGCCGGCGCGCGCTAAGCTCGCGTCTCCAGCGCTGTGCTGAGCCGCTGGCTCGGCACCTGCCCGGAGCATCGATACAAAGGGCTCACGTTCAAACGTGAGCCCTTTGTCTTTGCGGCTGCCGGTGCCGCGTACTTCCGCGCGCTCGAAGCGTAGAACTGCCTGTAGTGCTCCTGGGGCACGCAGCGCCTCGCGAAGCTCGCCGCGAACTCACGGGCTCTCTGCTTTACGGCGCCAGCCTCCACAGCTCACTGCTGTCGCTTCGCCGTCGGCCGCGTAACACTGTGTCGCGGTTCGACGTCTGCAGGAACTTGGAACAGGCCTCCCGATCACACACTGACGTCTTTCCCGGTCTAGACTGCTCGGGTCCGCGCCGGGCATCGCACCCGCAGGGAGTCGTCACCATGATTCGCCAAGCTGCCGCCGCCATCCTCGCCGCGCTCGCCGTCGCGGGTTGCGCCACGAATCCGGTCACCGGGCGGCCGAACGTCGTGATGGGCACGCAGCAGGGCGAGAAGGAACAGTCCCGCCGCTATTACCAGCAGATCATCCAGGCGTACGGCCTGTATGAAGACCAGGCACTGCAGGATTACGTGCAGATGGTCGGCTCGAAGCTCGCGAAGAACAGCCACCTGCCCGACTGGGACTTCAAGTTCACCGTTCTCGACGACGAGTCGATCAACGCGTTCACCACCGGCGGCGGCTATGTCTACATCCACCGCGGCATCATGGCTTACATGAACAGCGAGGCGGAGCTCGCCTCGGTGCTGGGCCATGAGATCGGTCACGTGACGGCGCGGCATCCGGCCCGGGCACAGACCCGCGGCGTGCTGGCCTCGGTGCTCGCGACGGGCGCGGCGATCATGACGGGCTCGAGCGCGGTCGCAGAGCTTGCGAACATCGGCGCGACGGCGTGGGTTCAGGGCTATGGCCGCGACGCGGAGATGGAGGCGGACGAGCTCGGACTCGAATACGCGACCAAGACGGGCTACCGCCCCGAAGCGATGGCCGACATGTTCAAGGTGCTGAAGTCGCAGGAGTCGTTCGAGTTCCAGCGCGCGAAAGACGAAGGCCGCGAGCCCAACATCTATCACGGCGTGTTCGACTCGCATCCGGCGCCCGGCGCGCGCGAAATCGCCGCCGCCAAGGGCGCGGCCAAAATCACGAGCGAGCCGCCCGGCGGCTGGATCGACGGGCAGGATGCATACATGCGCGCCATCGACGGCATGCCGTTCGGTTCGAGCCGCGCGCAGGGCATCGTGCGCGACAACCGCTTCTATCATGCCGACATGGGCATCACGATGGCCTTCCCGCGCGGCTGGATCGTGCAGAACGAGCACGATCGCATCCTCGCGTACACGAAGACCAACAAGGCCTCGAAGACCGCGGATGCCATCATGCAGATCACGAGCCCGCCGCGGCCCGAGAAGCGCGGCCCGCGCGAGTTCCTGCTCGAGTACCTGAAGGGCCAGTCCTTCTCGAAGGGTGAGGCGCTCAACGTGAATGGCATGGAGGGTTACACGCTCGTCACACGTCGCGGCTCGCCGCTCGATGGCGGCGAAGGCCCGGTGCGCTGGGCGGTGCTCTACCGTGGCAAGACCACGTTCCTCATCGGCGGCGCGAGCCGCTCGGGCAACGGCGTCCTGCCTGCGGACGATGGCTTGTTCCTGTCCTCGATGCAGACCCTTCGCGACCTGAAGCCGTCGGAGTATCCGCTGGCGCAGCCTTATCGCATCAAGGTCATCAAGGCGACGGAACAGACGAAGCTCGAGGACTACGCCAAGGACGTGCCGACGGACGGCTATCAGAAGGAACACCTCCTGATGCTCAACGGCCTGTATCCCAACGGCAAGATCAAGCCCGGGCAGTACCTGAAAGTCATCGAATAGGCGCGTGCGCCAACCCCGGCGCGCCTCATCACTCAATTAGCAGAATCGATGGAACTATCGATCCTGTTCATTCGTGGCAAGACGTGTTCCAGCGCCTTGATTTCAGCGCGCCGGACATGTAACGCTGTTCATGCCCCGGCATTCTTCCGGCGGCATCCCGAGGACATCGAGGCGAATGAGCGACAAGAAATTTGAGTTGCTGGACCAGTCGTCCGGCAAGAAGACGGAATTGCCCGTCCGTGAAGGCACCATCGGCCCCTCCGTAGTCGACATCGCCAGCATCTACAAGGACCAAGGGATTTTCACGTACGACCCGGGTTACGGGCTCACGGCGGCGACCGATAGCAAGATCACCTATATCGACGGCGATGCCGGCGTGCTCCTGTATCGGGGCTACCCGATCGAGCAACTTGCGCAGAAGAGCAACTTCACCGAGGTGTGCTATCTGCTGCTACACGGCGATCTGCCGAACAAGAAGCAGCTCGAAGAGTTCGACGTCAGCATCCGTCATCACACGATGATCAACGAGACGCTGCTGCGGTTCTTCAACGGGTTCCATCACAACGCGCACCCGATGGCCATGGTGTCGGCCGTGGTGGCGTCGATGTCCGCGTTCTATCACGACACGCTCGACATCCATAACCCGCGCCATCGCGAGATCTTTGCCCACCGGATCGTCGCGAAAATCCCGACGATCGCGGCCGCCGCGCACAAGCATTCGCTCGGCCAGCCCTTCATCTATCCGCGCAACG
>JBDZVF010000043.1:0-21270 GCA_040255575.1 Pseudomonadota bacterium
CTGTCTGGCGCGAAATACATTCCCGCCATCCCAGGCGCCGAGCGCTTTCGCGGCAGGCAGTATCACTCCGCGGACCATCGCAGCGGCGCCGGCTTCGTGGGCAAACGCTGCATCGTCGTCGGCTCGAACAATTCCGCGCACGACATTTGCGTGGATCTTTGGGAGCACGACGCGCAGGTCACCATGATCCAGCGCTCACCGACTGTGGTGGTGCGTGCGGATACGATGCGCGAGGTCTCGAAGAACATCTACTACGCCCAGCCCGGAGCGGACATCGACCTTGCCGACCTTATGTTCGCGGCCAATCCTTTCCGCCCGCGCACGGTCGCGGAGAAAGGCTTCACGGACTTTCTGCGCACTACCGATGCGGACTTCTACACTCGACTGGAGAAGAGCGGCTTCCATCTGTGGCACGGCGAGGATGAGACAGGGTTCTTCATGGCTTACTACCGTCGCGCCGCCGGTTACTACATCGACGTGGGCGGTTCGGAGCTGATTGCGAGCGGTGAGATTGCCGTCCAGCGCGGCGAAATCGCGCGCGTCGTCGAAGACGGGCTGTACATGACCGACGACACCTTCCTGCCGGCCGACGTGATCGTTTACGCCACCGGCTATCGTCCCATGCACGAGTGGGTCGGGCAGCTCATCTCGCCCGAGGTCGAACGCAAGGTCGGTCGCTGCTGGGGCTTGGGGTCCGGCACGGAGGGCGACCCTGGACCCTGGGAAGGCGAGTTGCGCAACATGTGGAAGCCCACCGCGCAGGAGGCGCTCTGGTTCCAGGGTGGCAACATCATGCAGGCGCGCTTCCATTCTCTGCACATGGCCTTGCAGTTGAAGGCACGCATGGAAGGGATCCCCACACCGGTATATCGTTCGCACCCTGCCAGAGTGTCGTGAGGAAGTTGCCATGAGCCGTCATGCGGGCCGCTCGATCATCGTGACCGGCGCTGCCGGTGCCATCGGTTTTGCCACGAGCGAAATTCTGGTGCGCCAGGGCGCGAATGTGCTGATGGTGGACATCAATGCGGCCCGGCTCGCCGAGCGCAGCGAGGCGCTGCGCGCGAAAGGCGGGCGGGTCGAGCAGTGCGTTGCGGACTGCGGCGAGGAGACGGACGTTCAGCGCTACGCCCAGGCGGCCGTGGATGCGTTCGGTCGCATCGATGGGTTCTTCAATAATGCCGGCGTGGAAGGCAAGCTCGCACCGACCCATGAGTATGACGTCGCCGAGTTCGATCGGCTGGTGCGCGTCAACCTGCGCGGGGTGTTTCTCGGGCTGCGTTACGTGTTGCCCAACATGGTGCGGAGGGGCTCGGGTGCGGTGGTCAACATGGCTTCCATCGGCAGCGAACGAGGGCTCGCGGGCGCCTGCGCATACAACGCCACCAAGCACGCGGTCGTCGGGCTGACGCGCACGGCCGCGAGCGAAGTTGCGCAGAAAGGCGTTCGGGTGAATTGCGTGATGCCCGGTGTGATCGAGACGCCGCTGCTGCTCGAAGTCATCGGGCAGCTGTTCCCCGGCAACGTTCAGCAAGGCCTGGACAAGCTCGGGCAGGTCGCCACGCTCAATCGCTGCGGCAGGCCGGAGGAAGTCGGCAACGTCGTCTCGTTCCTGCTCTCCGATGAGGCGAGCTACGTGAATGGCGCGCAGTGGGAGATCGACGGGGGCGCGCTCGCGACCATCCGCAACGACATCTGAGGGTGGGGCGGTATCAGGGAACGCTTGATCTCAGCCGGTATCGCTGCCGATACATTGCCGTTGCGGACCAGCCCCTGGGGGCGCCGCGAAGGGCTGGTGCGCGATCCGTTTGGACATCTCTGGGCGCTGGCGTCTCGTAAATGACGCGCGCCGTTCGCTTGCGTCGGTGACTGGCGACAGGGAACTGACTGCGCTCTGGTGGTTGTACAGTGGAGCTTCAATCCACTGTTTCTTCCATCCATGGGCGCAGAAGCAAGTACGTCGATCAGCGGGGTCTGGGCGAGGCTGGAGGGGCAGGTCGTCGAGGGCCGGTTCCCTCTGCGTCGTTTCCTCGGCAGCTCCGATCACAGCGCGGTCTTCCTCGTTCAATCGGCGAAGCTTGCGCCTTCTGAAGTTGCGCTGAAGCTCGTCTCGCTGCCTGCGCCGCGCGTTGAGTCGCAGCTTGCACGCTGGCACACGGCGGCGGCGCTTCGGCATTCGAACCTGATGCCTTTGCTGGACGTGGGACGCTGCAATGTCGCTGGCGTCGGCAATCTGTATGCGGTGATGGAATACGCCGATCAGGATCTCGCGCAGCTTCTCCAGCATCGAGCGCTCACGGAAGCCGAGGCACGCGAGATGCTCGTGCCTGCGTTGAGTGCGCTGGCATTCCTGCACGAGAGGAATCTGGTTCTCGGGCGCTTGAAGCCGTCGAACGTGCTGGTGGTCGGCGATCAGTTGAAGCTCGCGAGTGACGCCATTCGGCCGGTGGGCGAAGTGGACGATGTCAAAGCGCTGTCGGTGTATGACCCACCCGAAGCGCGTGATGGGATTTGTTCCACCGCCGGTGATGTGTGGGCGCTCGGCGTCACCCTCTGCGAAGCGCTCACGCGGCGACAGCCGGTGGGAGTGCTCGGCGGTGCGGGCACGGTGGTGGTGCCGCCCGATCTGCCGCCCGCCTTTCGAGAGATCGTGGCGTGGTGCCTGAAGCGACAGCCGCAGGATCGGCCGGATGTTGCCGAAATTGATGCATGGTTGAGCGGGCAGCCTACCGGAGCGGAGTCGACCGAGTCGCTGTCGCAGACGGTGCATGAACTGTTGCCGCAGACCGCGCAGGATTTGCGGGCGCAAACGACGCATGAGTTGCTGCCGCAGACCGCGCATGAGTTGCTGCCGCAGATGACGCATGAGTTGCTGCCGCAGATGACGCATGGGTTGCTGACGCAGACTGCGCATGAGTTGCTCCCGCGAACCGCACAGGACGTGCCGACTCAGCCGACGTACGAGTTGTTACCGCAGACCGTACATGAGTTGCTGATGGGTGAGGCCGCTGCGGCTCCCCAAGCTGCCCTTCCCCCGGCCGCGCTTTCGCCGCCAACTGTGCTTTCGTCAACTGCGCTTTCGTCGGCCGCGCTTTCGCCACCTGCGCTTTCGCCGGCTGCGACTGGAGCGCTCGCTTCCCGTGAGGAGGCAACGACGGCGCCGCAGTTGCCGGCGACGGAGTTGCCGCGCGTGCTTGCGACTGGATCGTCGGCGCCGCTTTCGACAGAGACAGTCGATGTGGAGCTTACCGCTGGCATGGACTCAGCGGCC
The DNA here is from genome assembly GCA_040255575.1 of Pseudomonadota bacterium. Taxonomy (GTDB): domain Bacteria; phylum Pseudomonadota; class Gammaproteobacteria; order Steroidobacterales; family Steroidobacteraceae; genus JADGHX01. The sequence goes on from JBDZVF010000043.1 coordinate 3,269, forward strand.
CCACTACAAGAGCCCGCAGCTTCAATCGCGCCGAATGCACCCTCATTGGCGGCTGCCGCCTCCGCCGCTGCGCCGACGAATAGCGTTCCGAATCTACCTGCAGGGAAGACGTCCACACCCGTACCCGCGAGCCCCGCTGCCGCGCAGGTGGCGTCTTCCGGGTCGGCACGTGAGAAGCCGGGGCGCGCGAGTGCCGACCCGCCCGAGCGGGAAGGTGCATCCGAGCGCCGGGGTGCCGCGCCAGCGACGGGCCCGCTCGCCTCGGCGCCTGCGCCGGCGGCCGCGCCGGCCCAAGCTCCGTTCGCATCCGTGGCGTCGACCCAAGGTCCACTCGCGTCGGCCGCCACGCCAGCCCAAGCTCCACTCGCGCCGGCTGCCACGCCAGCCCAAGGTCCACTCACGTCGGCTGTTTCGCCAGCCCGAGGTCCGCTCGCGTCGGCTGCTGCGCCCGTCCAAGCTCCACGCACGTTGGCTGCCCCGCCGCCCCAAGCTCCGCTCGCATCCGCCGCCGCGTCGGCCCAACGGCTCCTCGCGTCGACTGTCGCGCCACTTGGGCGAGCTGTCGCGTCGACTGGGGTGCCTGCCGTATCGAAACGCGCGCTGCCGGCCGGCGGGCCATCGGCCTCCGCTAGAACGAAAGATCCGTCGAACGGGGCCCGCTCGGAGCGGGGTGGGGCGCAGGCGGTTGCTGCTGCTTCTGAATCGAAACGCATCGAGTCGCTATCGCTATCGTCTTCGCCAGTCAGCGTGGCGCGCAGAGATAATGCCGATTCGCTCGTTCATCCGCGCCGGCCACTGATGCCGCTGGCGCTCAGTTTCGTGGCGCTCATCGCAGTCGTATGGGGCGGCGTTCGGCTGTTCGGTGCAAAGCCGACTTCGCCACCCGCCGCCGTGGTGGCGAGCGATCGTTCCGACACTTCGGCAAGCGAGCCGACCGATGCCGAAGCGATGGCCGACGCCAGCGCAACGTCGGATGCCAGGGCAACATCGGATGCCAGAGCAACGGCCAATGCCGATAGCAGAATGCCGAACAACAGCAACTTCCGAACGCCGGCCAATACCAGATCGCCAGCCAAAGCCAAACTGTCGGCCGGTCCAAGACTGCCCACCGACACAAGAACCTCCCTCAGCGCGAAACCAGCCAGCAAGGCGTCGGCTCCCGTCGCCCTGACAGGCATGCATTCCGCGGGGATTCACGAAGTGCTGCCGGATGTCTCCCAACGCGCCAGGCGAACCATCCGCGGGAACGTGCGAGTGTCCGTGCGCGTGCTCGTCGAGCAGGATGGCACCGTATTCGCCGCGCTCACCGAGCAACGCGGCCCCAGCCGCTACTTCGAGCGGCTGGCAATCGAAGCCGCCAAACAGTGGACGTTCCCACCGGCTGACAGCCCCGACCAGCGCCTGATGCTCGTGAAGTTCGCCTTCAACCGTGAGGGCACGAGCGCCGAAGCGGTAGCACTGAACTAGCCAGCGTGCCTGCACGCGGTGGCCTCGGCCTCGCGGTGCGGATTGGTGTCCCGGCTGGGTTGGTGTCCCGGCTGGGTTGGTGTCGCGGCTGGGTTGGTCTCGCGGCTGGGTTGGTCTCGCGGCGGGGCTTCGTCTCGCGGTGGGCCGCAACGGCATCGGGCCTCACATGAGCCTATGATGACCCGGCCCCGACTCGAGGAGCCGCCATGAAACCCCTGAAAGCCGTGCTCGCGGCGAGTGTGCTGGTTCTGGGTTCGCTATCCCTTCACGCCGCTACCGTTCACGCCGCTGCCGCCGCTTCTCCAACCAACGTGCCTCCAACGGCAGCGCCTCCCATCGCGCGCATCGTTGCGGCAGCCGACGCCTTTCTGGCCACGCTGGATGAATCCCAGAGAAAGCAGGTGCTCTACGCCTTCGACGACGCGAACCAGCGCGCGCGCTGGTCGAACCTGCCGGCCTCCATGGTTCCCCGCGGCGGCATAGCCTTCAGGCAAATGACGTCTCCTCAGAAAGCTGCAGCGCTGAAGCTCCTCGCGTCCACGCTGAGCCCCGCCGGATTCGCGAAAATCCAGCAAATCATGGAGGCAGACGAGGTCTTGCAACAGCAACGCGGCCGCCGCGGCGGCACCGTGCCCCTGTTCGGCCGCGACGTCTTCTACATCTCGTTGCTGGGAAAGCCCTCGGAAACGGCGCCCTGGATGCTGCAATTCGGCGGCCACCATCTCGCGCTCAACATCACCCTGGTCGGGGAGCGCGGCGTTCTCACCCCAACCCTCACAGGTGCGCAACCCGCAATCTACAAGTCAGGTGACAAGACCGTGCGCCCGCTGAAGGGCGAGAGCGACAAGGCGATCGCCTTGTTGAAATCGCTGAATGCCAGACAACGCAGCCAGGCAATCCTGGGCTACCGCGTGACCCATCTCGTGCTCGGCCCCGGCGAGGACGGCAAGACGATTCAACCCGAAGGCCTCAAAGCCACCGAGATGAACGCGAACCAGCGCACGATGCTGCTCGAGCTCATTGCGGAATGGACCGGCATCATCGAAGCGGACGCAGCGGCAGCACGCATGGTCGAGATGAAGGCCGATATGGACGAGATGTGGTTTGCCTGGAGCGGGCCGCAGGACGTGGAGCCGGGCAGCAACCTTACCGCGTACTACCGCATCCAGGGCCCGCATCTCGTCATCGAATACGCGCCTCAGGGCGGCGATCCGGCGATGCATATCCACACGATGTATCGAGACCCAACCAACGATTACGGCGCGAAGTTGATCTCGAAGTGATGCGGCTGTCCACGAGCACCATCCGAACCGCCATTGCCATGACTGCCGGCGCGCTTGCGCCGCTCGCGCCCGTCCTCGCGCATGAGGTCGATGAGTACATCCAGTCCACGCTCATCTCGCTCGAGAAAGATCATCTGGACGTGCAGATGCGCCTCGTTCCCGGAGTCGATGTATTTCCACAGGTCCTGGCGCAAATCGACAGGAACCGGGACGGTCTCATCTCGGACGCTGAGAAGCAGGCATACGCGCGCGCCGTCCTGCGCGATCTCACATTCAGCATGAACGGGCGGCGCGCGGCCGCCGAAATAGTGTCCGCGAAATTCCCGAGTATCGAGCTGATGAACGCGGGCCTGGGCGAAATTCAGCTCGCGCTTCATCTGCCCGTTACGAACCCGTCCGAGCACCAGAAACTCGTGCTGGAGAATCGCCACCAGCCCACAATCTCGGCGTACCTGGTGAACTGCCTGAAGCCGCTCGATCCTTCCGTCCACATCGTGAGCCAGCATCGCAGCGCGGACCAGTCGCGCTACGAGCTGAACTACGAGACCGGCGGGTAGCCATGTGATCCTTGACCCCTTCAGCGCAAAGGCTTTACCTGCGCCGGGACAGGTGCTCCCTTGGCTGCAGATTGCGAGCCAGCCTGCCCCGCGGTTATATCTGCGCCCCAGCCGCGCTTGTAAGCCTGGTGAAAGCCACCCCCTCCACAATCGTCCGGGCATCTTTCACAACATCGGATCGCCACAGTGAACATCCTCATAGTCGAAGACGATGTACCCATCGCGCAGGCCCTGGAAGCGCAGCTGCCCTTGCACGGCTTCACCGTGCATCGTGCGGAAACGCTCGCGGCGGCCATGGAACGCGCCGAAGAGCGATCCTTCCAGGCCATGATCCTCGATCTGCGCCTGCCCGATGGCGATGGGCTCCAGTTGCTGAAAGAGATGCGGCAACGGCGCCCGCCGCTGCCAACGATCATCACCACGGCGCGTGACGCGCTCAACGACCGCGTGCGCGGCCTGAACGCCGGCGCCGACGATTACCTCGTGAAACCGTTCGAGTTCGATGAGCTGCTCGCGCGCCTGCGCGCGGTGCTGCGCCGGTCGGGCGTGATGGACCAGCCGGATCGCTACGGCTCGCTCGAGCGTCGCCCCGGAGATCCGCGCTTCTGGTTCTCCAATTCCCCGCTCGAGTTCTCACGCCGCGAGCACGAGGTGTTCGAGATCATGTGGGATCGCCGCGGTCGTCTCGTGAGCAAGGCCGACGTGCTGCGGCAGATCGACCCCACAGGCAACGAGATCGCGGATGCCGCCGTCGAGGTGTACATCCATCGCCTGCGACGAAAGATCGAGGGAACCGGGGTCGCCATCAGCACGCTGCGCGGCTTCGGGTATCTGTTGCGCGTCGAAGGTGAGAATGCCGCCAACTGAGCTGTCGGGCAGTTCTCTGCAGCGGCGCATGGATCTTGCGCTGCTGTACCCCATCTGCCTCGTGATGGTGCTCGCGGCCGTCAGCGCGTACTACGTAGCGGCACACTTCTCGCGAGTGGTGCACGACCACTGGCTCAGCGATTCGGTGAACTCGCTCGCGGAAGCCATCGCACCCGGTCCCAACGGCGCACTGGTGGAGCTGGACGAGCGCGAGCGTGCGCTCATCGTGTGGGACGCTGAGGATCGCACGTGGTATCGGCTGATCTCTCCGACTCGCGGAACGATCGACGGCTCGAACGACGTGCCGACAATCACCAGCGCAACCGACGTTGTGTCGGTTGGCAGCACGCGGTTGTTCGAAAGCGAGATCAACGGGGAGCGCGTGCGCGTCGCGAGCCTCGACCTGCCGGCTGCGCGATACGGTGAACCGCTGACGCTGCTGGTTGCCGAGACTGTGCACAAGAGAACGCGCACGGCGCGCGAGATCGTCACGGCGCTGCTTGTGCCTCAATTGATGCTGACCGCGCTCGCGATCGCGCTGCTGCTGAGAGCGGTCCGTCGCACCGTGCGTCCGCTGAACACCGTCGCGGCACGACTCAGTGCGCAGTCTCACTCGAGCCTCGATCCGGTGCCGCTCGAAGGCGCACCCCTCGAAGTGCATCCGCTGATTCATGCGTTGAACGATGTGCTCATGCGGCTGAAAGGCATCGTCGATACCAAACGTGAAATGCTGGCCACAGCTGCGCACAACCTGCGTACGCCCCTCGCGGCGGCGTTGCTCCATCTGGAACGGGTGCGCGCGGCGGACGAAAGCAGCTCCCAGGCGCTGACCACGGCGAAAACAGCGCTCCGGCGCGCGGCCCATGCAGCTCACCAGGTGCTGAGCCTTGCTCATGCGGAGGCGAATGCCGCCGATCCTTCCACTTTCGCCGCAGTGGATCTCTGCGCGCTGGCGCATCAGATGGGTGCCGAGCTTGCGCCTACGGCAATGGAGAAAGGGCATTCACTCTCGCTCGAAGTGCCGGAGAAGGTGGTTCTGGTCAAGGGTCACTACGATCTGCTGCTCTCCGCAGCGATGAATCTGCTGGACAACGCGATCAAGTACACGCCGCCCGGTGGCGACATCATTGTGTCGGTGTGCGACGGTGAGCTCGCAGGAATCAGGATCACGGACAACGGCCCCGGGTTCACGCCACCTGTGCGTGGAGCGGGCGGCGATGAGCGCTTCGTGCGCGGCCCGGATTCCGCGCGCAGCGGTGTCGCTGGCGCAGGGCTTGGGCTCTCGATCGTGCGCGAAGTGGCGAGCCGCCACCGCGGTCGTCTCGACATCACCGCGGGGCACGACGGACTCGGTACCGTTGCCACACTCTGGGTGCCTCGCATTCGCGCGCCGGCGCGTGCTGGTATGCCGCCTGCGCAGGATCACGTGCACGTCCTCGCCACGAACGAGCAGGGGCGCGCACGCGACCACAGCGCGCAGCGACGGGACGAGGTGGTGCGCCCGGTCGATGCCGAGTAGCCGTGGCATACTGCCACCTTCGAACGAGAGGAGCTTTCCGTGCCAGCGCCCACCCGACGCGTCGTCACCGGTCACGACGAGAATGGCAAATCCATCGTGCTGTTCGACGGGCCACCGCCACAGCACCACCCGATGAGCGGCAGCGAAGTCGGCGCGGACTTCTTCGAGATGTGGAATGTTCCGCAGGCGGTGCCGACGATCACTTCCACCGAAGCACGCGAGCCCAACGAGCGCGAGTTCGCGATCATGCCGGTGGCCGGGCATCTCCTGCGCATCATCGATATCTATCCACCCAAGCTCGGTGGCAAGCGCACGGTGATGCATCGGACGAAGACGATCGACTACGTGGTCGTGATCGAAGGCGAGATCGTGCTGATACTCGACGACAGTGAAGTCACCCTGAAGAAGGGCGAGGTGGTCGTCCAGCGTGGCACCGATCACGCGTGGGAGAACCGCTCCGACAAGGTGACGCGCATGGCCTTCTTTCACATCGACGCGGAGTTCAGCGACGAGCTGCTCGCGAAGCTGCCGAAGCCGCTGAACCTGATGCGCTGAGCGGCCACGCCGCGCCGCTACCTGCCCGGGGAGGAGCCCGTCGTGACCGCCATCGTCTCTCATCGCACGACGATGGTGCCGGTCATGTGCGGATGGAGCGAGCAGAAGTAACGATACGTTCCCGGCTTCTCCAGCACCGTCGTGTACTTCTGATCAGTGTCGAGCGGCGGGGACTTGATCGCCAGTCCGGCGTCCGTGCACACGATCGTGTGAGGCACATCATCATCGTTCGACCACGTGAGCCGCGTGCCCACGGGCACTTCCACATTCGCCGGAATAAACGCGAAGTTGCCGATGGAGATCGTTCGCGCCTGCCCTGTCGCGGCCACGGGCGCGCTCTCACCGGGCGGCAGTGGTCCGAGGGCTGACGCTCCGCGATGCCGCCACCTTGAACCGCCGATTCCGCTCAAGGTCGATTTCGCGCCGCCGGTGAAGCAGCTGGATGCGCACGGTTACGTGCTCAAGGGCGGCCGCGTGGATGTGGTCAATGCGCGCACGGCCGCGGTGCTCGTGTATCAGGCAGGGCGGCACACGGTCGAACTCTTCATCTGGCCTGAGAATCACCGCGTTCCTGAAAACGCCGCCGCCATCCCCTCAGGCAGCCGCAGCATCCAGTAGTAAGACGAATGCGTGCCAGGCGCCTCCCGATAGGTCACGTCATATCCCTTCCCTTCGAGCACCGACCGCATGATCCGATTCGAAGACACCATGCCGCCCCCTTCCCATAGCCCCGCATCGAGATAGAAGCGCAGCTTCTCGCGCGGCGCCTCGGCCACGCGCTTGATCAGATATCCGCTTTCCGGTCGGGTGCCGCGAAATGGCGGCGCTGCCGGCACGCCCGTCGAAACGTCGTTGGAAGGCGGTCCCCACGCAAACGAACCCGATTGCGAGATGACATTCCCAAACAGCTCCGGATGCACGAACCCCGTATACACGGCAGCCAACCCGCCGTAGCTCGAGCCCAGCACAGCGTTGCGCGACGGATCGCGGCTGATGCGGTAATGCGCCCGAATCTGCGGGATCAGCTCCGAGCCGACGAACTGCTGGAACGCATCGTTCGGTGGAAACTCCACGTCCCGATCGGGAGATTCCATGAACACCGCGACGACAGGCGGGATCGCCTTCGCCGCGATCATGTTGTCCAGGATCATTGGCGTCGGCACCGCCGTGGTGTACTGATTTCCGTCGTACGCAAGGAGCAGTCCGTACTCCCTTCTGCTCCGTGGGTATCCGTCCGGAAGATAAACCCGCACCGTTCGCGTGTTACCGAGAATCCGGCTCTCGATGTCGAGGCGCTCGATGACACCGGTCGGGACGTCCGCGCGCTTGCGCAGATACACGCTCGTCGAAGCGTCCGGCCCCTGCGCGTGCGAGACGATCGAACCGTTCCAATCGACGAGATCCGGGTTGAGCGGATCGTGGAACGTCTCGTATTCCTTGTCATCCATCGTGAAGTAAGTGATGCGGTCCGGCGAGGCATGCCATCCCTTCGGCGAGACGAGCTCGTATCGAAATTGCGCCGTGCGCGGCAGCGTGTAGCTCGTGTACCAGACGTTGCTGTCTCCAAGGCGCGTGAATGCGTCGAACCCACGCGGGTTATGCAGCGGAAACCAGCCGTTGAAGCGCGTATTCACCGCCACCTGGCCCGGCTGCGCTTCCCACACGAACGTGAACAAGGCGTCGTCAGGATGGCCGGGAACACTTTCGATGAGCGGATTGTGGCTGGCCTTGATCTGATTCCAGAACGTGTCGAGCGCTTGCTCGTCATCGCGCGCAAGGGCCGCGGCCAGCGCCCGCAACGTCGGGCTCTCCGGCTCGGCAGCGGTGTCGACCTGCTCCCCCGAGGCCCAGGCAACGCTCGCGGCGAGCGCGCAGACCAGAAGTGCCGCCATCAGAAGTCTTCGCATTCCGGCATCTCACAAAGCCCGCATGTGCGGGGGGATTCACCTTATGCGACATCGCTGAGGCGCAGCGCTTGACATAAGCGCTCATTGCCAGTCGGCGCGCCCGGGGCATTGCCATGCGATGTCCGAATAGGCCGACATATTGCCCCATTTGTTACATCTGATCTCATATGCGGGCTCGTCGGCCGCGGCGCGTGAGCGGATCATCAAGGCATGTCGGCTTCAGGTCGGTAATAGTTCGTCCATGGCATCTGCATCCACCACGCAAGTTCTGGCGGCCAGTCGGCAATGGCTGAAGCCCGTCATTTACATCCTGATCCGGTGCGGAGTCACATGGCGCGATTTCTCCGAGCTCGCCAAAACCACTTTCGTCGAGGTGGCGACCCGGCAGTTCGGCAAGCGCGGGCGTCCCACTAACGTGTCGCGCACGGCCGTGCTCACCGGCCTCGCGCGGCGGGACGTGCGCAAGCAGCGAGAGAAGCTCGAAGCGGCTCCGGAGTCGCTCACCGGCTACGTCACGAAGGCGTCGCTCGTGCTCACGGCCTGGCACCTGGATTCGCAGTTCCTCGATGCCAGGGGCAAACCGCTGCCACTACCCCTCGAAGGCAATGGCGCCACGTTCGCCGCGCTCGTGCGCCTTTGCAGCGGGGGTGACGTGCCTCTTTCCACTTTGCTTCGGGAGCTTCGCGCGGCCGGAGCGATCCACAAGCTTCCCGATGGCCGATGGGAGCCGCTGACGCGCAACTACCTGCCGCACACGATCGACGAGAACGTGATCCGCCTCTGGGGCACCGGCATGGCGGACGTGGCCACGACCTATGTTCACAATCTCACCCGCACGGCGAAGATGCCGCCGCGCTTCGAGCGCTCGGCGGTGAACGACCGAATCGCCCGGAGCGCACTGCCCGAGTTCCGCAGGTTTCTCGATCAGGAGGGTCAGGCGTTTCTCGAGAAGCTCGATGCCTGGCTCACCGAGCACGAAGCAGAAGAGGGCACGCCCGACGACGAGATCATCCGGCTCGGCGTCGGCATGTATCACATTCAGGACTGACTACAGAGACTCACGCCATGTTGCATCGATTGACCCAGCACGTGCGGGGCAAGGCCCTCCTGATCGCCGCGGCGGCCGCCACACTCGTAGCCTGCGGCGCGGATCAGGTCGCGGGGATCCAGGGCACCGGCGCACCCGTCGCGTCCGGCGTCACCTCGGAAGGGCCCATTAGCGGTTTCGGCAGCATCATCCAGGATGGCATCGAATATCAGACCACCAGCGCGCAGATCCAGATCGATGACCAGCCGGCCACCGAGGGTCAGTTGCAGGTGGGCCAGATCGTGACGATCCGGGGCACGGTGAACCCGGACGGCACGACCGGCGTCGCCAGCATGGTGAGTTTCAGTGCCGAGCTGCGAGGCCCCGTGAGCGAGGTCGATACCGCAGCCGGCACGTTCACCGTGCTCGGGCGACTGGTGCGAATCACGGATGACACGCTGTTCGATGAATCGCTGCAGCCGGCCAGCATCGAAGGCATTCAGGTGGGCGCGGCCATCGAAGTGAGCGGCACGACGAACGCGGCGGGTAACCTCGTCGCATCGCGCGTCGAGCCCGCTGCGGCCGGCGCGAGTCTGCAGGTGAAAGGCAACATCCAGTCGCTGGATACCAGCGCGCACACCTTCGTCCTGAATGGACTCACCGTCGATTACAGCAACGTGACTCCGACCGGCACCCTCACGAGCACCAGCAAGGTTCTCGTCCGGGGCACTGGGGTCTCCAATGGCGTGCTCACCGCCACCGATGTGCGCGTGCTCGGTGCACCTGCCTTTGCGGCGAACGACAACGGCCGCTTCGAAGGGCTCATTACGTCTTTCACGTCGAATGCGGCGTTTACCGTCGGCACGCAACAGGTCACGACAGACAGCACCACGGTGTTCGATCTCGGCGGGGCGACGCTCGGCGTGGATGTCCCCGTGCGCGTGCGCGGCACATTCAACGCATCTGGCGTGCTCGCGGCGAGTCGCGTCGAGGTGAGGGCGAAGAGCCTCAGCATCGTGCGCGGCTTCGTCGATGCTGTTTCGGCCCCCAACAACACGCTCACCATTATGGGTATCCCCATCACCACGGGTGCCGGCACCTCGTTCGACGACAAGTCGAGCGAGAAGGTGCGGTTCTTCAGCCTGGCGGACGTGCGAACCGGGGACTATGTGGAAGTGCGCGGGGTGCCGGGCTCAACGGGTGGATTGGCTGCCACGCTGGTCGAGCGGAACAAGCCCGGCGACCAGGTCCTGCTGCAGGGGCTGGCCGCCAACCTCGCCAACCCAACGTTCACCATTCTCGGGGTCCAGGTGATGACGACCGCGCAGACGAACTTCACAGGGCCGGGCGCCGTGCAGTTCTTCAGCGATGCGGCCGGGCAGGTCGTGAAGGTGCAGGGTGCCTTCACCGGGGGCGTGCTGGTGGCCGACAAGGTGCAGATAAAGCACTAACGGGCGCGAGCGCGGCATACTTCGGCCCATGGCTGCCGAAGTTCGGCGGCACGGGCAGGCGGTGATCCTGCCCGGCGTCGCGTATGTGATTCTCTATGTAGCTCTCACGTGGCTGAGCTATGCCCAACCCGTCCTCAAGACGGAGATCACGCCGTGGAATCCGCAAACGGGGCTCACCGTTGCGTTCCTGCTCTTGTTTGGGCCGCGCCTGTGGCCCATTACGGTGGTCGCGGCGTTCCTGTCAGAGCTTCTGATTTCCGCCAACGTCGTCTCCCTGCCGCTGAGTGCCGCGGCGTGCCTGTGGAGTGGGATCGTGTACGGCCTGCTCGCGGCGGTGCTGCGTCGGCTCGATCTGGCTGGGCCGCTGCTCAGCGCCGTGGCCGCCGGCCGAATGGCCGTTGCCGCGGCGATCGCCGCCAGCATCGTGGCAGTCGGCGGAGTTGGATTCTTCGTGGTGACCGGTCATGTCGCCTCCGCGGAGGCGCTGCGCGGTATCGCGCGCTACGCGCTGGCGGACCTCAACGGCATTCTCATCGTGACGCCGCTGTTGGTGCTGAGTAAGCATTGGCGCGAAGGGATCGGGATGCTCCGTAACCACTGGCGCGAGGCCGTCATGCAGGGTGCGTTGGTGCTCGCCACGCTCCTCATGGTGTTCTTCCTGCCCGCCGCGGATCAGCTGCGATTCTTTTATCTGCTGTTCGTGCCCATCATCTGGATCGCATTGAGCTGGCGGAGCAGCGGCGCATTGTTCGCCGTGTTGGCCATTCAGGTGGGGCTCATCGTGGCGGCCCGACTGGGCGTTCATACGCCGCGCTTTCTCGATCTGCAGGTGCTGCTGCTCACGCTGATTCTGACCGCGCTGCTGCTCGGAGCAGTGGTCGGGGAGCGCGCCGCCATCCTGCATCGGCTGCGCGAGCGGGACGCGGAGCTCGCGCGCGCTACACGCTTCGCGGTGGCGGGTGAGCTCACTTCAGCGCTGGCGCATGAGCTGAATCAGCCGATCACCGCGCTAGTCTCGTATCTGCGCGCATCGGACATCCTGGCTTCGCGCCACGCGAATGCGGATCCGCAGCTGCGAGCGACGCTCGAGAAATCGGTGAAGGAGGTGATGCGCGCTTCCGACGTCCTGCGCAAGCTGCGGGACTTTTATCGCGGTGGCGCCGCCAAGCGCGAGGAGGTTGATTTCGTGGCGCTCAGCACGCGCGTCACGGCCTCGTTCCAGGAGAACCTGCGGCAGACAAGCGCTGTCCTGGTCTCGACCATCGATAGCAGCGTGCCGCCTGTGGTTGGCGACGCGACCCAGCTCGAGATCGTCCTGCATAACCTCATCGCGAACGCAATCGACGCGGTGAGCCGGGCGCCGAGCTCGCAGCGGCGCATCGAGCTGCATGCGACGCGTTCCGAGGACGAGCTGATCCTGAGCGTGGAGGACTCCGGCCCGGGCGTCGCCGCCGAGGTGTCGCGCGAGATTTTCGAGCCGTTCGTGACGACGCGCAGCGGTGGCATGGGGATGGGCCTCGCCATCAGCCGGACGCTGGTGCAGGCGAGGGGCGGAGATCTGTCCTTCGGTCGCAGCTCGACGCTGGGCGGCGCATGCTTCAAGCTTCGCCTTCCCATCGAAGCCCCGGGGTGAGAGGACTATCGTGAGTGATTCCACTGTTTTTCTGGTCGATGACGACGCATCCATCCGCGACGCCCTGAGCCTTCTGATCTCGCTCAAGGGCCTGCGCTCCTCCGTGTTCGCTTCTGCGGAGGATTTCCTGGCCGTGTACAACCCGAGCTGCCGCGGCTGCCTCCTGACCGATCTCAAGATGCAGGGCATGAGCGGTCTCGATCTGCAGCAGGTGCTGCAGGAGCGGGGCGTGCAGCTGCCCGTGGTGGTGCTCACGGCCCACGGCGATGTGAACACGGCACGCGCGGCGCTGAAGAATGGCGCCGTGGATTTCCTCGAAAAACCGGTGAATGACGAGGTGCTGATCGACGTGCTGATGAACGCGATCCGCATCGACGAGGACCGCCATCGCACCCAGACCCAACAGGCGCAGACCACGGCGCGGCTGGCGCGCCTCACGACGCGCGAGCGCGAAGTGCTCGATGCGCTCGCGGATGGCCTCTCGCACAAGGAGATCGCGGAGAAGCTCTCCATCAGTGCGCGCACGGTCGAGGTCTACAAGGCGCGCATGATGGACAAGCTCCAGTGCGGGACGCTGGCCGATGTGGTTCGTCTTGCCATCGAGGCTCGTGCCACAGCGCCAGAGCGTCCGCAGACCGGACCAAACGTCGCTTCGCAATGATTCCTTGCGTGCGCCGCTAACGCGCATGTGCGGCTGACGGCGGTTCAGCCCCGCCGGCCGCCGCGTCACTGAACAGCGCCTGCGCGGCGCTCACGGGTTGCGTCGAATCCGGTTCATTGAGCGCGGATTGTCCACGGTTCTGGACAGCATGGGAGCCGCCTGTCACTGCCGCAGACACGATTTGGTAAGGTCCCGCGCGGGGATTCCTATAAAAGACACGAACCGGGATGCCAGACCAGAGCTCGATTTCCGGGGGGCGCCATGCCGCGCGCATGGCGGAGGGGGTTCGTACCTGGGCTTGCGCGATCGGGGGAGGGCTGGCGCTATCGCTTGCCATGCCGGCTCTCGCGCAGCTGCCGGATGATGCGTATGCGCGCAACTGTGCCGCCTGCCATGGGCCGGAGTTACGGGGCGGCGAAACAGGGCCCGCACTGTTCGGCAGCACCTTCCAGGAGAAATGGGCGGCCAAGGGCACTGCTGAGCTGGAAGCATTCACGCGTAAATCCATGCCGCCAGGGGCCCCCGGCTCGCTGAGCGCACGGGACTACGCCTCCGCGATGGCGCGCATTCGCCGCGCCAATGACTGGCCGGTGCCGCCGGGGAGCGATGGGTCGGGCGATACCCAGCCGGGCCGCAACACCGAGTGGCTGCACAATCGCGGCGATCTCGGCAGCACCAGCTATTCGCCGCTGGACCAGATCAATCGCGACAACGTGAAGTCGCTGCGAATCGCGTGGCGCTGGAAGTCCGACAACTTCGGCCCGACGCCGGAGTTCTACTATCGCGTCACGCCGTTGATGGCAGATGGCGTGCTGTACACGACCGCCGGCATTCGCCGCACCGTCGTCGCCATCGACGCGACCACGGGCGAAACGCTCTGGATGTATCGGCTGGACGAAGGGGCGCGTGGCACGACTGCGCCCCGACGAAGCTCGGGTCGCGGCGTTTCTTTCTGGCGCAGCCCGAACGCGGGTGAGCCGAGCCGCATCCTCTCGATCTCGCCAGGCTTCCAGCTCGTTGCGCTGGATGCCCATACGGGCCAGCCCATCCCGACGTTCGGCAACAGGGGCATCGTGGATTTGAAGGTCGGCTTGCCGCGGGTCACGGAGTACCCGAGGACTCAGCCGGGTTCGAGCTCGCCACCCGTGATCGTGGGGGATGTCATCGTCGTCGGCGTCGCGTTCTCTGCCGGCGGTGCGCCCGCGGCGAAAGAGGCGATCCCCGGTTATGTGCGGGCGTATGACATTCGCAGCGGCGCGCTTCTCTGGACGTTCCACACCATCCCGCAGGCCGGCGAGTTCGGCGTCGAGACGTGGGAAGACGAGAGTTGGCGCTACACCGGCAATACAGGTGTATGGACGCCGTTCACGGCGGATGCCGAACGCGGCTACGTGTACTTGCCGGTCGAGGCCGCAACGGGCGACTTCTACGGCGGGCATCGGCACGGCCACAACCTCTTCTCCGATGCGCTCGTCTGCCTCGACGCGAAGACGGGCAAGCGCATCTGGCACTACCAGACGCTTCATCACGACATCTGGGATTACGATTTGCCCGCACCACCGGTGCTGCTCGATATCACGGTGGCGGGCAAGAAAATTCCCGCTGTCGCGCAGGTGACGAAGACGGGCATGACGTTCGTCTTCAACCGGGTCGACGGCAAACCGGTCTGGCCCATCAAGGAACGGCCCGTGCCGCAGACCGATGTGCCGGGCGAGAAAACCGCGCGCACACAGCCGTTTCCAACCAAGCCCGCGCCGTTCGAGCCGCAGGGGCTGCGCGATGAGGATCTCATCGACTTCACGCCCGAGCTCAAGGAAGAAGCCCGGCGCATCGTGAGTCAGTATCGATACGGTCCGATGTACCTGCCGCCTTCCGTGGTAGTGCCGAACGGCAACCAGGGCACCCTGATCCGCCCGAACCTGTCGGGCGGTGCGAACTGGGCGGGCGCGGCGGTCGATCCGGAAACGGGCATGTTGTACGTCAGCTCGCTTTCGACGGTGGGGCCGATCGGGCTCAAACACGATCCGAAGATTTCCAGCATGCAGTACGTGGGCACGTACGGCGAAGGCTTTCCCAACGGCATGCTGGGTGGGCCGGCGGGGCTGCCGCTGGTGAAGCCACCCTGGGGGCGCATCACCGCGATCAATCTCAACACCGGCGATCACGCGTGGATGATCCCGAACAGCGATACGCCGGAGTGGGCGACGAGCAATCCGGCGCTCGCGGGCATCAAGCTGCCGCGCACGGGCTCGTTCGACCAGGTGGGGTTGCTCGTGACGAAGACGCTGCTTTTCGCGGGAGAGGGCAGCGGGCTCTGGCGGCCGGGTGGCGGAGGGAACAAGCTGCGCGCGCACGACAAGGCGACGGGCGCGATACTTCACGAGTTCACGTTACCGGCGAATCAGTCCGGCATTCCGATGACCTATGAGGTGGATGGCCGACAGTTCATCGTGGTGGCGGTGGGGGCGAGGGGTGTGCCGGGCGAGCTCGTGGCGCTGTCGCTTCCGTAGTGATCCATTCGTTCGAGGAGGCATCATGAGAAAAACGTGGTTCGCGGCGGCGGCCGCATTGCTGTTGGGATCGTCGGGGGTGGCGCTGGCCGGGTACGCGGACGATCGCGCCGAGATCGAGAACCTCTCGAACCGGTACATGATCGCGGTGGACGCGGGAGACATCGAGACGGTGATGTCCACCTGGGCCGAGGATGGCGTCCTCGACTGGGTAGGCGGCGTCGAGAACGGCAAGGCCGCTATTCGCAAGGCCATGTCCAACTTCGGCGGCGCGCGGCCCGTCACGATTCCGGAAGGCGCGACCTCACGGCCGCGCACGCATCATCAGATCATCAATCATGTGATCGATGTGAATGGGAACACGGCGAAGACCGTGGCGTACTGGTTTGCGATGACGAACAACACGCCGCAGAAGGATGTGCAGCTCCTGTACTTCGGGCATTACGAAGACGAGCTCGTGAAGGTGAATGGCAAGTGGCTGTTCAAGAAGCGCAAGGTGTACAACGAATCGCAGCCGAATCGGGCGGTGTTCTACCCCGGGCTGGGGGAGAAGGATCCGCGGGTGAAGAAGCCCTGAGGCGGATTCTCTTCCGCTCGCTGCCGTGATGAACGAGGCGCCCCCCACGGGCGGCTCCGTCTCACTCGCCCGGCGAGCGCTTCTGGTATCTGCAGCCTGCCGCGCCTGAGACTCGCTGCCTTCGGCCCGCTGCTCCTTGAGACCTTCTGCTGCTTCAGCCGCCTGCGGTATTACGACTTCATTGTCTCGGCCGCCGGCGCGCCAGGCCGTCTGTGTCTTTAGCCGCCCGACGATTGAGGGCCTCTTCAGCTGCGCCCGATCGCGCGTCGATCGATGAGCGTCTTCGCCGTGATTTCCTGCATCGACCGCGCCCCGCACCCCACCATCGCGAGTCGCAGCTCCATGTTCAGTATGTCGAGCACCCGCTCGGCCCCTTCCTGCCCAAACGCCGCAAGCCCCCACGCATAAGGCCGCCCAATGCCGACTCCGCTCGCCCCGAGCGCAAGAGCCTTGTAGACATCGGTGCCCCGGCGCACTCCGCCATCGAACAGCACCGGGATTTTCCCCGCCGCGCCGGCAACCACTTCAGGCAGGGCCTCGAGCGTCCCGCGGCCGCTTTCAATCGAGCGCCCGCCGTGATTGGACACCATGATGCCGTCCGCGCCGCTCCTGACGGCCATCGCCGCATCTTGGCCATCTTCGATGCCCTTGAGCACCACCTTCATGCGCGTGGCGTCCTTGAGCCGTTTGACGAAGTCCCAGGTGAGCGAAGCGGAGGTGAGTCCGAGCCCCTTCGTCTCGATGTCCGCAAACATGGGCTTCGTATTGAGCCCGGGGCGAGGGTAGCCGCGATCGTCGACGACGTGACAGCCGCTGCACATGCGTGTGTCGTCACGCCGAAGGCGAGTCGCGGTGACGGTGTTCCTGCCAGCCGGCGTATCTACCGTGACGGCGACCACGGGGCAGCCCGCTGCTTCGGCACGCTTCAGGAGCTTCTTCGTGACCTCGAACTGGTTGGTCGTATAGAGCTGGAACCAGACGGGGGCACCCCGCGCCTCGGCGACTTGCTCCACTGAGAAGGACGCCTGCGTCGAAACGATCTGTATCGCGTTCTTCGTTTTCGCGGCCCGGCCGATCGCCACTTCGCCCTCGGGATGCATCGAGCGCATGCTGCCGATCGGCGAGAACAGAATGGGGGAAGCGACCTTCGTGCCAAAGAGCTCGGTGCCGAGATCGACCTTGCTCACGTCCACCATGCGTCGTGCGCGCAGCTGATAGCGGGTGAAGGCCGCCTCGTTCGCGCGCAGGGTCACGTCCCCATCGACACCGCTCATGAGGTAACCCCAGTGGGCGGGCGGAACGACTTTGCGGGCGGCTTCCTCGAGCTCGAAGATGTCGAGCGCATCGCGCGCACTCGTGAGCGAATGCTCTTCGGCCAGCGCTTTGGTGATGGGTGCAAGTCCCGCGAGAACCGGACTCGCAGCGAGGAATTTCAGCAGCGCACGGCGCGCGAGGACGCTCATTCCAGATACCCCCCTTCAGTTCATCGTTAGTGTGCAAATCGTGCGCGCCGGCTGTCTAGCACGGGGCGGCAACGGGCGTGACCACCGCCTGGCGAATGAGGGCGCTCGCTTAGGCGCGCAGGTGCCGCGGATGAGGCGATGGGCTCAGCTGCGCATGGGCCGCGAGCGTTTGCGCGCCCGTGCGGCGTGGCTTCGCGACGAGTCGCCGCGGCCGCAATGGTGAGGACTGGCGGCGCTCGGAACGGCCGGCGCCGAATGCCGCGCCGGCAGGAAGCGGCTGGGCCGAAAGGAAGTGCTGGGCACAGGAAGGGCTGGCGCGTCGTTGCCCGAATGGGTAAAGCTGCGGGGTGCCAGACTCTTCATTGATCCGAGGCCAGAGCGTATGAGAGCACGAGTGTTGTGGCAGAGCTGTGTCGTCGCGGCCGTCGCTGCCGGGGGGTATATGGCGAGTGGGGTTGCGCTCGCCCAGTCGGCGGTGGATTGCTCGGCCATCGCGGCAGACATGGCTCGCCTCAAGTGCTACGA
>JBDZVF010000044.1:0-21229 GCA_040255575.1 Pseudomonadota bacterium
GCGACAACGACCGCGCGACGCTGATCGGCACCCGCACCTACGGCAAGGGCTCGGGCGGCGACTGGGGCGAAGGCATCTACGAGAACGAGTACGTGCAGCAGAACGGCGTCTGGAAGATCAAGACGCTGCACTTCTACACCAAGTTCTACGCGCCTTACGAAGGCGGCTGGACGCGCGCGCCGCAAGGTTCCGCGCTCCGCTACGGCAAATCGAGCGTGAAGCCCTCGAAGCCCACGACGGTGAAGTACGAGCCCTACCCCGGCAAGTTCACGCCGCCGTTCCACTACCCGAACCCGGTGAGCACCTCCTATGTCCTTGGCGGCCCCGACCAGGCGCTGCCGAGCACCAGCAAGGCGCCGAAAACGGTCGCGGAGCTGGAGGCACAGGTGCGCGCGCTCGAGCTGCGCGTGGAGCGCCTCAAGGCAGTCGACGACGTCGAGCGGCTGAACGCCCAGTACGGCTTCTATGTCGACAAGTCGATGCAGGACGCCATCTCCGCGCTCTTCACCGAGCACTCGACGCTCGAAATCCTCGGCCGCGGAGTGTTCATCGGTCGCGATCGCGTCTACGAATACATGCGCCGTCTCGGCGCGCCGCAACCCGGCCTGCTGTTCAATCACATGCAGCTCGGCCCGGTGGTGCACATCTCGGATGATGGCCAGAGCGCGCAGATTCGCGTGCGGCTGCTCGTGATGTTCGGTCAGGACGGCCGCGGCGCGCAGTGGGGCGAAGGCATCTACGAGAACACGTTCGTGAAAGACAACGGCGTGTGGAAGTACAACAACCTGCACGGCTACCAGACGTTCTATACGAACTACGAAGACGGCTGGGCCAGGAAATCCTCCGCCATGTTCTCGCCGTTCGCCGGTTACCCGCCGGATGCGCCGCAATCCGTGCCGTACGATCCGTATCCGGCGTTGTTCACGCCGCCGTTCCATTACAAGAATCCCGTTACAGGGAAGTAGACGCGCCGCAAATAATCGATGACAAGGCGTCACCGCATTGCAGCGGTGACGCCTCGATTCGAATTTCTTCCACATAAAAGAGCAAATTCGCACCGCACCAGCGACGTTTGAGAAGTTTGTTTCATCTTCCTGCGCGTATGATGCGCGCGCCTCCCGGGAACGCTCGACCCACCACGCGGGGGCTCTTCAAGTACGGCTACTGACGAAGTCGAGGGAACGATGGATACACGAAGCAAACTGATTGGACCTCTGGCACTCCCGGCAACCCTGCTGGCACTCGCAGGCTGCGCCACTCACGATAACGGCGATGTGCAACTCCCCAGCGAAGTCACCAACGCGCTGGAGACAGCTTTCAACAAAGGTGACATCCAGGCCTGTGCAGACCTTTACGCCGACGACGCGGAGATCATCCCCGATCACAAGCACAGCATCGTCGGCAAGAAGGCGATCGGCGAGTTCTTCAGGGAGCAGGTTTCCACTGACCTGCTGTTCGACACTGACAGCCAGATCAGCGTGGTCTCCGGCAATGTGGCCATGGAGCAAGGCACGTACAGGGTTCGCAACGTTCTCACGGGCATTGACGTGGAGCTCGGCGACTACCTGAACGTCTGGCGCAAGACCAATGGCCAGTGGAAGGCCTACCGGAGCACGTACAACGTCACCCGGGCACCGGAGGCGCTGGTCTCGGTCCAGCCCGCCGGCGAGGACGACCGGGGCAGCTGACGGCGAGACGCTTCCAACCGGCCCCCAGGGTGGGAACTCTCACGGATGAGGGTTCCCGCCCGACTCTGCTGCCCTTACCATGCGCGTGCGGCGCCTTCCGCCGCTTGCTGGTTCACTCTAGGCACGCCATGGGTCGCATATTCGAAGTCCGTAAGCACACGATGTTCGCGCGGTGGAACCGCATGGCGAAGCAGTTCGCGCGCATCGCCAAAGACATCACGATGGCAGTCAAGGCTGGCGGGCCCGACCCCCAGGGGAATCCCACGCTCCGCCGTGTGATCCAGAACGCCCGCTCCGTCAACATGCCGAAGGACCGTATCGAGGCCGCCATCAAGCGTGCCTCAGGCCGGGACGCAGCCAACTACCAGCAGGTGCTTTACGAAGGGTACGCGCCGCACGGCGTTGCCCTGCTCGTCGAAACCGCCACGGACAATCCGACGCGCACCGTCGCGTCCGTCCGGAACATCATCACGAAGCACGGCGGCAACCTCGCCACGAGTGGCAGCGTGAGTTTCCTGTTCCACAAGATGGGCGTGTTCCGCCTGGACCCGGCGGGTATCGACCAGGATGACCTGGAGCTCTACCTCATCGACCACGGGCTCGAGGAGATGGGTGAAGGCACCGGGGAGAAAGGCGAGCCGCAAATCGTCATCCGCTGCGCCTTCGCGGATTTCGGCAAGCTGCAGGAGGCGCTGGAAGCCCGCAAGCTCACGCCGCTCTCAGCCGAGCATGAGTACATCTGCACGGTGCCCACCACGCTTCCGGAAGCGCAGGCGACCGAGGTGCTGGAGCTGATCGACAAGCTGGAACAGGACGACGACGTGCAGAGCGTGTTTCACACGCTGGTTTGATTGGAGAAAATCGTCTCCTGACGATTTTCTCGAGACCTCGCCTCGTTGCCGGCGGCGAAAAGCGCGGTTTTCGCCGCCTGCCTTGGCGCGTAGCTACGCCCTGACCTCCCATGGCTACGCCCTTGGCTATCGGAACAGGTACGGCAGCACTTCGAAGAAGTGCGCGAAGGCTGCCGGGTCTGTCACCAGCACGAACAGTATCCCGACGATCGCGCCACCGAGGTGCGCGTCATGGTTGACGCGCCCGCCGTTCTGGCGCGCCTGCCACCAGCTGTAGATCAGGTAGAGCAGCGCGAAGATCGGCGACGGTACCGGGATGGGCAGAATCAGCAGCGAGAGCCTGCTCTCCGGCGCGTAAATGATGAACGCGAACATGACAGCGAGCACCGCGCCGGATGCGCCGAGCGACGCGTACTGCGGATCATTGCGATGCTTGACCCACGTTCCGAGCTCGCTGAGCGCCAGGCTCACGATGTACAGCACCAGGAATCGCGTGGTGCCGATGATTCTCTCCAGCGTGAACGCGAAGAAAAAATACGAAATCATGTTGAAGAGCAGGTGCGAGGCATCGATGTGCACGAACCCGCTCGTGATGAGCCGATGCCACTCCGCGTTGCGCACGAGGAAGTACGGCCGGAACAGCATCTTGTTGATGAGCTCCGGCGACTTCAGGCCGGCGATGCTGATGATGATGGTGGCGGCGAAGATCGCCAGGGCGCCGAGCCCGAATCCTGAAAACATCACGCTCCATTATGTGTTTATTGGAAAAAATCGTCTCCCGACGATTTTTTCGATACCTCGCCTCATGACCGGCGTCGAAAAGCGCGGTCTTCGACGCCTGCGTCGCGCGGGGCTACGCCCGGCCTCACGCGGCCAATCCTAGCTCATTGGCGGGGGCCGTAGTGAGGCAGCGGAGTCCCGTACTCATAGGCGCCCAGGTCGGGTGCGCGGCCAGTGTAACCGTCGGTGATATCGGGGAGCGCGATCCCGGCATCGACGGCCGCCGAGCCCTTCTTCAAGCGCAGGTCTACCGAGTCGATGGCGACGACATGGGTGATATCCGTGAAATCCGGCTTCGGGCCCTTCACGAAGATGTCGAAGTCGACGAGCTTGCTGTGCGTGTCCTGCCCCGTGGCGGCGGCATACGCCTTGAGCGTGGGGAACACGCGCTGGGTCAGCGGCACGCCCGGCGGCGCGCCTTCCGCCTTGTGCTCCGGGTAGAAGTTGCGCACTTCGCTGAAGGGCGGTGAGTTCCAGGCGAACGCCTCTTTCGACTCCGGGTTCGGGCGGAAGCCGTTGTAGTCGCTCGTGCTGTAATTCGTGAAGGTGTCGAGCGAAAACACGCGCGGCTGCGTGCCCTGCCCCAGGATCAGGTTGTTGCGCAGGAAGAAATTCGACGCCGGCGTGAGCTGCCTGAACTCGCCGAAATAGGTGTTGTTGAGATAGTAGATACCCGCCGGCTCGCCGTGGATCTTCACCGGCCCCCACCAGGCGTTGTACACGACGTTGCGGATGAAATAGACCGGCCCGCCGAAGATCGGCTGCGGGCTCATCGCGCCGAGCGGCGCGTTGAAGCACAGATTGCGTAGCACCCGGATGTTGCGAACCGCGCCATCGGTCTCGAAGCAGTTGTCATGCACGACCGAGACGACGTTGTTGTAGATGTCGATGGCGACGGGCAGCCGGTCCGGCGGCGTATTGGGGTAGTCGTCTGGCATGCCGTAGGTGGCATGGTCGAGGCCGTCATGGAAACCCCGCACGCGGTTGTACGCCATGATGTGGCCCTGGCCGTAGATGGAGACGGCGTAGAACGACTTCATCCGGCCCTTCTCCGCGAAGTCCGGCCGGTCGACCCACGGCTTGATGCCGTACCAGGTGAACACGTAGTCGAGACTTTCGCGGCCGAGCATGTCGTTGTCGGCAATGTAGAAGCCGCTGCTGCCGGAGTAATCCGAGTGCACGGCGGTGCCGACGTTCTCGAACTTCACGCGCTTGACGGTGAGCCCTTTCGAGCCGGCGATGCCTTTGATGCCGGCTTCGATGGCGGTGCCGGTGTTGCGGATGGTGATGCCTTCGAAATAGGTGTAATCGCCCGCCATCAGATTGAACAGCACGGTGTTGTTGTCACCGTCGAAGATCGCTTCCCCGTCGCCCGCGCCAACGATGGCGATCGGTTTGTCCGGCGTGCCCTTCTGCGTGAGGTAATACGTGCCATCCCACGGCGTGCCACAGCACGTGGTGAAGCGGGAGTTGATCTCGTGCGAGTAGTGATCATGCTTGCTGAGATACACGCCCGCATGCACCTTGATGACATCGCCTGCGCGCACACGCGGCGGGGAGGCGCGGCTCCAGTCACCGCCTAGGGAAGCAATGTAATAAGCCTCCAGCAGACCGGAGAACGCAGGCTGCTCCTTCTTTCCTGTATATCCGGGCGGGTAAACGTGAAACACGCGGCCGCCGGTTGCGGGCTTCGGCTCGGCGCGCGTCCGAACCGTCACGAGTTTCTCCGCTTTGCCGGAGACGCCATCAGGATCCGTGAGGCTCAGCTTCACCTCATAATCGGTGGCCTCGTCGAGATCGAAGAGGCTGCCGGCGAACTGGTTGGGCGCGGTGAGATCCGTGGCGCCCCGCGTCCAGATCTGCTCGTTCTGGATGCGCATGAGGTCGAGCGCCGGCTGCCACTTTTCCGTGCCCTGCTTGCGATAGCTCACGGCGACCCGGGCATTGCGGTTGTCATCGCCCTCGATGCTCCAGGCGAAACCGAGCGCCATCAGCGTGGGCGGGTCGATGGTGAGCGAGCCGGTGCTCGTGCGGTTGTCGGCCCACGCGGTTGAGCCCGCGGCGAAGAACAAGACCGTTGCCGCAAGAAACGTCTTCATGTGCCTTCAGCCCCCCTCGAGCGCCGGTGGCGCAGGGTACTGCAAAAGCTCCCGCCCCGGCGGCCGCCGTGCGATCATCGAGGGAGCTCATCTGCGGGACGCACATGATCGAGATTTCGGGGCTCTCCAAGCTATTCGGCGATTTCACGGCGGTTCGCGACCTGTCCTTCCGAGTGGGGCCCGGAGAAGTGCTCGGGCTGGTCGGGCCGAATGGAGCCGGCAAGACCACGACCCTGAGGGCGCTCGCCGGCATCATCCCGCCCACGAGCGGCAGCATCTTCATCGGCGGGAACGACCTGCTGAAAGATCCGATCAGTGCCAAGCGGCATCTCGCCTTCTTTCCCGATGAGCCGCGCCTCTTCGACTATCTGACGGTTCGGCAGCACCTCACCTTCGTCGCGCGCCTGTACGGCGTGCGCGATCACGAGATGATCGCCCAGCCGTTGCTCGAAGAGCTGGAAATCGCCGATCGGGCGGACCGGTTGCCCGCGGAACTGTCGCGCGGCATGAAGCAGAAGCTCGCGATCGCGTGCGGCCTGCTCCACTCCCCCACGGCGCTCATCTTCGATGAGCCGCTTACCGGGCTCGATCCGCTCGGCATCCGCCGTATGAAGGATTCGATTCTGCGCCGGGCGCGCGCCGGCGCGGCCATCGTGCTGAGCTCGCACCTTCTGCATCTGCTCGAGGAAGTCTGCTCGCACGTGCTCATCCTGAAGAAAGGGGAACGTATCGCGGGCGGCACCATGGCGGAGGTGCATGCGCAGTTCAGCGATGGCAATCCGTCAGCGAGCCTCGAAGACGTGTTCATCCGCGCGACCGGGGGCTCGGAGAATTGAGCTCGCTTGTGTCGCTATCCGGCGCCCTCCTGTATCTGCGCGCCGCGTCCTTGTGGGGCGCGGTGCGCTCGCGCGTGCTGCGGCTGAAGCAGCCGAAGTACCTGCTCGGCGCAGTGGTCGGTGTGGCCTATTTCTATTTTTTCTTCTTTCGGCCGCGTGGCGTTGTGGGGCCGCGGGGCATGCCGGGGAATGGGGCCGGCGGCGGTCTCCCAACGGTTTCCGCGGAAACGCTGCTCGTCATCATCGGCGTCGCGGCGCTCGCGCTGTTTCTCGTCGCGCTGATCAGTTGGTTCGTCCCAAGGCAGGCGGCGCTCGCGTTCAGCGAGGCGGAGATCGCGTTCCTGTTTCCGGCGCCGGTCAGCCGGAGGATGCTCATTCACTATCGCATCCTCAGCTCGCAGTTCCGGCTCGTTCTCACCGCGATCATTTTCACGCTGATATTTCGGCGCGGGATCACGCTCACGCACGCTGTGGGGTGGTGGGTGATCCTGGCGACGCTCAATCTGCACTTCACCGCGTCCTCGTTCGTGACCACTCGACTGCTGAATCGCACGCTTACACCGCCGGCGCGACGGAACGTCATTCTCGTGGTCGCCGGCGTTGTGGTCCTCGCACTCGTCGCGTGGGGTTGGGTCACCATCGATCCGCCGACCGCGAGCGACCTGCGCAGCGGCGGCGCTCTCGGAAACTACGTCGCCGTGCAACTGGATCGTGGCCCGCTGCCCTGGCTGCTAGCGATTCCGCGGCTGACCTTGGCGCCCTATTTCGCAGCGGATGCGCACGCTTTCCTGCTGGCGCTCGGGCCTGCGCTGGTGGTGCTGGGGATTCACTACTTCTGGGTTCTGCATTCGGAAGTGTCTTTCGAGGAAGCCTCGATCTCACGCGCCGAGAAACGCGCCGCGCGTGTGCGGGCAGTTCAACAAGGGGACTGGCGCAATCAGGGCCAGACGCTCAAGCCTCAACGGCCGCCGTTCAATCTGGCGAGCACCGGGCGGCCCGAGGTCGCTTTTCTCTGGAAGAACCTGCTCTCGACGAGTGCCCTGTTCAGGCCGGTGTCGCTGCTCGTGACCGCGGTCGTGGTGTTCGCCGTCGGCTCCTGGCTTGGACGCCGGCCGGATCTCGAGAGCGCGCGTAGCATCGCAGCCGGGTTCGGCACCGCGTTCTTCACGATCCTGCTGCTCTTCGGGCCGCAGATGGCGCGGCAGGATTTGCGCACCGACCTGAAGAATGCGGACATCCTCAAGACCTATCCCTTGCGCGGGTGGCAGATCGTGCTCGGGCAGTTGCTCACGCCGATCTTCGTGCTGAGCGCGGTGACCTGGGTGGCGCTGCTGGCGGTGGCGCTGGTTGCGCCCGGCATGGGGTTCGAATCGCAGAATCCCTTTCTGCGCGCGGCGCTCCTCATTGGCGCGGCGGTGCTCGTGCCACCGTTCGTGGCGCTGCAGCTGCTCGTGCCGAATGCGGCGGCGGTGATATTTCCCGCGTGGGTGCAGACGGTGAGCAATCGCGGCGAGCATGGGCTCGACGTGATGGGTCAGCGGATCATCTTCATGGCCGGGCAACTCCTGGTCACGGCGCTCGCGCTCCTGCCGGCGGCGATCGTGGGCGGTGTGCTGTACCTGCTCGTGAGCTGGCTGGCGGGCTTCACGCTTGCGTTCATCGTGAGCGTGATCGCGCTGTTCGCGGTGCTGTCGGCGGAGGTGTGGGCTGGCGTGCGATTGCTGGGGGATCGGTTTGAAGAGTTTGATCTGTCGGCGGAGTTGCGGCCGTGATGGGGGGTACGGCGCTCATGCGTGAGTGCTGGCGCTCGTACGTGAATGCCAACTCTCATGCGACAGTGCCGGTCCGCTTGTGGCTCGCGGCACGAAGACCCGATTTCGCGGCAACCTGTCAGCTCGCCAGCGCTCAAGGCGATTAGCGTCCGCTACTCTTGTTCCTCTTCCACCGGGCGCCACGCGCCATCCCAATCCTCGACTTCATAATGGTTCGTCATCGGGAAACCGGGCGGGCGCGTGTGCTCGAAACGCGGGTCGAACTCCACACGCGTGGCGAAACGCGGTTCGGTGGCCGACAACGTGCCGGCCGTCAGGCTGCCGTAGATGAAGAGCGTGGCCCGGTCCGGTTTGTACTCTTCCGTCACAGTGAAGCGCCGTCTCGCATAGATCGCCGCGTCGATCTCGATGTCACCCGGGCCCGTGACTTCCGGGCCTGCGACTTCGATGAAGTGGTCCGAAGCAAGCCCGAGGTAATCCGGCGCATCCGCCACTCGCCGCGGATCATGCGCGTAGAAAAGGTTGCCCTCGATCGTGATGCCTTCCGGTGAGTACACGAGTACGTTGCCACTCAGCGTGCCGCTGACGTGAAGCTGCGTGCCGCGCGAGCCGATCAGCAGCGCGGGCGTAGCGCCGAGCACCACGCGCTCTTCCCGCGCATCTCTTGCAAGCCGCTGCGCGCCGTAGGTGCCGTCGGGGTAGAACGTGATGCGCGTGTCGCGATCGAAGGTGCGCCGCTGCGCATTGCTCAGATCCGACTTGCCCGTGAGGACTTTCAGAAATCGGTGCGGCAGAGAGATGCGACCGACACGCGTCTCGAGCCCGGCGCGAAAGATCTCGTTGCGCGGCCGCTTGTTGCTCCAGCTGGAAATCGTGAAGCCCCTGGCTGCGGTGGTGACCTTCCCATTGAAGCGCGGCGCGATCACGCGGTCGTAGCCGAGCGTAATCTCGGTGTTGCTGTGAAATCGGCCGACCACTTCGTCGTCATGGAGCTGCACTTTCGCGTCCCACTGGTCGACGAGCTGCGTGAAGTGCGAGAACGCCAGCCGCTTCAGATGCAGCAGCGTGCGCAGCTCCTTGCCATCCTCGGTGGTTGAGATTTCGACGATCGCGCTTTCAATGTCCGTGTTGCTCGTCGCGGGCCGGCGCTTGAGCACGGCGGTGTAGGCGCGGCCATCCTGCTCCCAGCTGAGTTGCGACGGTGTGTCGCCCGAATCGCGCAGACCTTGCGCCCACTTCAGGATCCTGCGTGTGAGTTCTGCCTGCTGTGTGGAAGGAATTACTTGGAGCGCGATGGTCGCTTCGGCAGCGGGCGGGCCGGTTGGTACCACGCGCTCGCTGTCGCCGGTGGTTGTGATGATGTCGGTGGTCTCGGTCGGCTCGGGCGAGCCGGATGCCAGGGTCTCCGGCGCCGCGGCTGAACCCGCGGGGCCACTGGGGGGCGGCGGTGGCGCAGGGTCAGATTGGCCCGTGTCGTCGTCCGGCTCGAGCTCCGAGGGCTTCTCGTCGGCGACGAGTGCCGTCACGGGCTTTTCCGCGGGGCCTAGTTCGATCTCACGAGGATTGCGAGGGGCGCTCTGCTGTTCGGTGTCTCTGCCGCTTTCCATTGAAACGGTCAGCGTCAGTGTCGGGAGCGAGTCCCGGTTGCCCGGAAGGAAGGGATAGGCGCCGAAAAAGACAAACAGCGCGCCATGCCCTATCAGCGACAGCGCGGTGGCCCATCGGATCGGTGACGGCGCAGGCATGCTCTTGCCTCGAAGACTGACGCTCCGTTCCGGCAATTTGGGGTAGCAGCAAGATTTAGGCGCTTGAGGGTGGGGGAATGCAAGGCGCTGCGGGTGTGCGGGCGCTGGGGCGAAGGACACGCCTCGGTCAGGGTGGGCGGGGCTAGCTCGTTGCCGGTCAGGGTGGGCGGGGCTAGCTCGTTGCCGGAGAAGTGCGAGCAACGCTCAAGGCCCGGTCGATTCTCCGGGACCGCTTCGGCGAAAATCCGGCTGGTTCCAGAGCCCGATGGCGCGGGCTGACAGCTCACTGGAACCCTGCACCGCGAGGCCCTTTTGAGGGACCTGGGGTCGGTTGGTAGCGGGGGCAGGATTTGAACCTGCGACCTTCGGGTTATGAGCCCGACGAGCTGCCAGACTGCTCCACCCCGCACCAGAAGGGGCGCGCATTCTAGGGTGACGGACGCGCGGTTGCAACACTCAAGGCGCCCCGGCAAACAAAAAAAGCGAGCGAAGACAGGCGAGCGTAGGCAGCGCGGGAGCACGCTCGGCGAAGACAGTCGCCGGATCGCACTCACCCGGACCACGCTCACTCGGAACTGACGCTCTATATTCCGTACCAGGTTCAGCTCACGGGATGCCAATACTCAGCAGGCCAGTGAAAGCCGAACGGCGCGACAGTACCGCCACAGCCGCTTACTTGGTGTCCTCGCGGGTGCCCCCGCGGCGATTCACCGCGACCCCATAGCCGTACACCAACCGTCCACCGAGCCAACCCCCAAACACCATCGCCAGGAATGCGACGATCGCGACAGCGATGGTCCACATGGGCGGTGGCATCGCAGTCGACGACGCTCGGAATATCACGCTGACCAAGAACAGCATCCATGTCGTGACCATCACGAGCATGTGGGAGACGGCGACATCTCGCGCCGGATCACTCTGCGCAATGGCCACAAGATCCAGAAACCCCGCGATCACGGCAAGAACCGCAGTCGCAAGGCCCACTGCATAACACCCGAAGCTGAGTAGCCAGAACCACTCCCGCCCCGTCACGAGACCGCCCACATCGAGCGCGACCCCTGCGGTCCAGAGCGCGATAGGGAAATGAACCAGCATCGGATGCAGGGGATGCCCTGCCAGCCGCACTGACAACCTCATCAGGCGCCCAGCGCCATTGCCGACACGAGAAGGAGAACGAAGGCAGCGACCGCAATCAGGCCGTGTCCAATAACGAGCGCACCCGGCAAAGCACGGCCACGCAGATGAAAACTCAGCAGCGTAAACCCGCCCACTGCAGCCAACAGGAACAAGCCGAGAGCGATCGCCGCACCCTGATTCCCGCCCACCTTCACCACCGCCCACGCCAGTGTCACGAGCCCGGCTGCCGCAAACAATCCATGCACGGCGGCCAGCAGCGCCTGCGGCGCCGAGCGCGAGCGAAAGTGCATCACGGCCATCACAAGGCCGCCCAGCGCGCCAATAGCGAACAGAATGATTGCGTACACCAATAACATAAACTGCTCCGACTCCGATTCAGGCAACCACCGCGATAGATGTCACGAGTGGGTGGAAACGTTCCCGAGAGTCGGCCGAGTAGATTCGTGCGAGGGGCAGCATGGCTCGGAAACGCACCGGCAAGATCGTGGGCACACTGGGTGGCCTCTTCCCGGCCCGATGTGGAGAGAAGCGCTCCGGCTCATCTCCGGGACACGTGCGCGCTCTGGTGCGCGCGCCGAGGCGCATGGCGCCCCGGCCCCCCGCCCTGCTAGTCTCCTGCGCAAATGAGCCCTTCCGAAGACGGCCAACTCGCAGGCCAGCTCCTGCGGATGATCAATGCCAGCTGGCTCTCGCAGGCGTGCTATGTGATCGTGCGTCTCGGCGTAGCAGACGCACTGGGCTCTGGCGCAAGTAGCGCCGACGAGCTTGCCGCTCGCACCGGCGCGCACGCGCCATCATTACGGCGATTGCTGAACGCGCTCTGCAGCGTCGACATCTGCACGCAGCGAGATGACGGCACTTTCGAGCTGACACCGCTGGGCGCGCTGCTGCGTTCGGATCACCCTTCGTCGTTGAGTGCATGGGCTCTGCATTGGGGCGGCCCTTCCTGGGCGGCGTGGAACCATCTGCTCCATTGCATTCGCACCGGCGAAGGCACGCGGCAGCTGGTCGTGGGTACGCCTGGGTTCACACATCTGGATCGCGATCCCGAGGCGGCGGCGATCTTCAACCAGGCCATGGTGCAGCTCACGCGACTCGCGGCGCTCGAAGTCGTGAAAGCCTACGATTTCAGCGGCAAGAAGGTCATGGATGTCGGTGGCGGCTACGGCGAGCTGCTCGCGCAGGTCCTCATGACCTATCCGACCGCAAGCGGCGTGCTCTTCGATATGGAGCATGCCATCGCGAAAGCGCGGGACGCGTTCGCCGAGCGCGGCCTCGCTGATCGGTGCGAGTTCGTGATCGGCGATTTCTTCTCGAGCGTGCCCACCGGCGCCGACGTCTACATGCTGAAGAGCGTGATCCACGACTGGCCGGACGATCGCGCGATCACGATCCTGCAGGCCTGCGGCCGCGCCCTGCAGCCGAACGCGAAGCTGCTGCTCATCGAGCGGATGATGCCTCAGCGGCTCGAGGCTTCCGCGCAAAGTGAAAGTCTCGCGCGCAGCGACTTGCATATGCTCGTCGCGCTAGGGGCCCAGGAACGCTCGCCAGAGGAGTTTGAGACACTCCTGCGCGCAAGCGGCCTGCAGACAGTTCGGCTGATCGAGACGGGCGGCGACTACAGGATTATCGAGGCCGCGCGCGCCGGTTAGTGCTGGTGCCCGGCGGGCGCCCCACCCTGAGCGGCGGCAGGCGCGAGCACTCGGGTGACTGACGCGGGATGCTTGTCCTTCGCAGGTCCGGTCCATTCGGCCGAGGTGCCATCGACGAACTTCTGGACGGCTTCCCACCGCAGCTCCGCCGCCTGTTTCGGATTGCGCGCCATGAACGCGAACTCCGCGAACTCGCCCGGCTTGATGGTCATGGTCCAGACAATGGACGTGATCTTCGAGCCGGCGCGCTTCACTTCGTACGTGTAGCCGTTCGGTGCACCAATCGAAACGATCTCGACGTCCGCGGGCACGCGCAGCTCGACGGACTGGGTCGCCACGTCCCCTTCAGTCGGCACGCGGACGACGTACTTCTCGAACGCCCCGGTGTGCGACTCGCGCGGCCACACGGTGACGTGGGCCGAGGCCAGTGCGGACGAGAGGAACAACAGCAGTGCGAAAATCGTTCTTTGCATGGTTTCCAGACTATCCCATAGGGCGCCGGCCTCGCGCTACACTCCCTCAATGGAAGCGTTCACTCCGCTCGGTTTCCTGCTTCGGCTGCTCGCCGCCATCGTGCTGGTGCTCTGCACGTTCAATCCCAGCGGTTATTCCTACATCCATTGGGTCGCGACGGTGTTTCCGCACATCACGCCCATGCAGGCGATTGTCGGCATCGTGCTGCTGGTGGGGTGGATCGTGTATCTGACGGCGACGATGCGGTCCATCGGGCTCGCGGGGGTGGCGATTGCGCTCGCGTTCTTCGCGGCCGTGGTGTGGCTCATCGCTTCGTGGGGCTGGGTCGATCCGCACAACACCACCGCGATGACATGGGTGATCCTGGTGGTCTGCGCGGCAATTCTCGCGGTAGGCATGTCATGGTCTCACATCCGCCGGCGGCTCACCGGGCAGGCGGATGTCGACGAGATCGAGCCGCAGAAGTAGCCGCGGCTGAAGGCTCCCGTGGGGACAGCCTGTTACTCCGTCACGCCGACCGTGATGGCCTTCGGCAGCGTGACATCCACTTTCGCCTCGATGTCTTCGGACGACCGACCGAGCTCCACCGAGTAGCGCCCGGCATCCGCCTGCCAGCGCTTCTTCTGCACGTCGAAGTACGCGAAGGATCGGCCGTCGAGCGGTACGGTCACGGTGCGCGTCTCCCCCGGCGCCAGCTCCACGCGCGCGAACCCCTTCAGCTCACGCACCGGACGCGCGACTTTGCTCTTGCCGGGCGCGATGTAGATCTGCGCAACGTCCGCACCCTTGCGCGAGCCAGTGTTCTTCATGTCAAAGGTCACGTTGTACAGCGCCCCGGACGATCCGCCCGCAGCCGCACTCACCTTCAGATTCGCGTATTCAAAAGTGGTGTAGGAGAGTCCGTACCCAAATGGAAACTGCGGCTTCACATTGCGCTTCTGATACCCGCGATACCCAACGAACACGCCCTCCTTGTAAAGAATCCGGGCCGCATTCGCAGGGTCGTTGTAGTAGTAGCTCGCGGCCGACGGGCTTTCCTCGAGCTTGCGATCCCACGAAATCGGCAACCGGCCCGACGGATTGATCTCGCCGAGCAGCGCTTCGGCGAGCGCGGTTCCTCCCTCCTGCCCCGGGTACCATGTGCTGATGACCGCGCGCACCTTGTCGATCCAGGGCGTGACATCCACGCTCCCGCCCGCCGTAACGACAACGATAGTGTTCGGATTGGCGGCCGCGATCTCCTGAATCAGACGGTCCTGCCCGGGTGGCAGGCGGAACTCGCGATCCGCTCCTTCGGTTTCGATTTCCGCATCGAAACCAACGGCGACGACGGCAGCATCGGCCTGCGCGGCAAGCTGGCGCACGGTCGGATCCACCACGGCATCCTCCCGGAACACGCCGACTCGCCAGAATCCCCGCGCCCTGCTCGGATTCGCGCCGACGGGCTCCAGCACCACCTTGTGAGGCTTCGCATCCAGCGGCAGCGACACCTGCCGGACGAACGCCACAGGAATCCGCGCGGAATCGATCACGACCTTGTCGTCGACGAGCAGACGATAGGTCGAGATGTTCTGCACAAAGAGCGTGTGATCGCCAGCCGCAGCAGGCGTGTAGTACCCCGTCCAGCGCTCATACGGATGTTCGCGCGGGGTATTCATCAAGCCCGACAACACCGTTTGCATCCGCTCCGGCGGCAGCGTGTAGAGGTTCTCCAGAAACGCCGGATCACCGCCGAGCCCAGGACTGCCGGTAGCGAACTGAGGCTCGACACGCCTGGCAACCGGCGCACCGCTCCGATCCTCGTTGTCGAACGATTCGACGGAAACGCCCGCACTTCCGCCGGACGCGGCCGTCATGAACGGCGTGCTGATGGTCTGCGTACGCAGCGATTGAAGACCGGGCGCATACGTTACATTTACCCGCGAGCCAAGCTTGTCGCTGATGCCCGTGAGAATGCTCACCGTCTTGAAGCTCGGCACATGCCCGCTTCCACCCGCTGTAGCTGTGCCCGGGAATGCGCCGGGGCCAATCACCGCGATCGTCTTCAGCTTGCTCGCATCGAGCGGCAGCAGGTCGCCATCATTCTTCAGCAGCACCATGCCCTCACGCGCACCCTGCAGCGCCGCCTGCCTGCCCGCCTGGTTGTAACGTGAGATCGAAAGATCGCTCGGCGAGCTCTTCATCCAGGAGAAGCGTTCGGCAAGATTGAGCAGACGCCGCACCTTGTCATCGATCGTCGCCGCGCTGATCTTGCCCTCCTTGAGCGCCGGCAGCAGCGTTGTGCGATTCATGAACCGGCCCGTCGGCATTTCGAGGTCGAGGCCCGAGGTCGCCGCCGCGAGCCCGTTGTGAGTGGCGCCCCAGTCCGACATGTACACGCCGCTGAAGCCCCAGTCCTTCTTGAGCACCTGCTGCACGAGGTACCCGTTCTCCGACATGTACTGCCCGTTGGTGAGGTTGTATGAGCTCATCACCGCGCCGACTTTCGCTTCCTTCACCGCGGCCTCGAAGATCGGCAGGTAGATCTCGCGCAGCGCGCGCTCGTCAATCGCCGAATCCGAGGTCATGCGCGCGTATTCGGAGTTGTTGCCGATGAAGTGCTTGATCGTCGCGGAGACGTTCTGGCTCTGCACGCCCTTCACGTAACCGACCGCGATGCGCCGGCCCAGGAACGGGTCTTCCCCGAAGTACTCGAAATTGCGCCCGTTCATCGGTGCGCGATAAATGTTCACGCCCGGCCCGAGCAGGAAGCGCGCGCCCCGCGAGCGCGCATCGCGGCCCAGCTGCATGCCGATCTCTTCAGCGAGGGCCGGATCCCACGTGGCGGCGAGCCCGATGCCTGCCGCGTAGGCGGTCGAGGGCGCGGGGGCGCGCGCGCCGGAAGGGCCGTCGGTCATGATGAAGGCTGGAAGACCCAGGCGGGCAATCGCGCGCGTGGCGAAACCTGTGCCGCTGAGAAGATCGATCTTCTCTTCCATCGTCATGGACGAAAGGAGCTGCTCGACCGAGGCCGACGTGCCGTTCGCCACAAGCGCTGACGTGCCATCTGCCGCAGGCGATGACGCGCCATCCGCCGCACGCGCTGAAAGAGAACACAGCAATGCCGCCAGCACGGCCACCGCGAATGTGCTCGCTGCCATCCAAACCTTCATGCGCGTGGCGGGGCCGCGCTGGCGCGAATCACGAGCTTGGTCGGCATCACCGCCTCGGGCGTCGCCTCTCGCCCTGCAATCAGCTCGATGAGCTCCTGCGTGGCACGGCGCCCGATATCGCGGCACGGCGTGTGGATGGTCGTGAGCGGCGGGTTATAGAACGCGGCGGTGGTCTGGTCATCGAAGCCGACGACGGAAAGATCTTCCGGCACGGAAAGCCCGTGCTCGCGCGCCATTTTCACCGCGCCGAATGCCATCTCATCATTGCCCGCGAACACGCCCGTCGGCGGCGCATTCAGCGCGAGCAGTTCCTCCATCGCGTCCGCGCCGGACTGCATGCTGAACGTGCCCTGCGCGACGAGCGCCTCATCGAACGGAATGCCGGCGGCGCTCAGCGCGTCCTTGTAACCCGCCAGTCGATCGTCGGTGCTACCCGCTGCGCGCGAGCCGGCGATGTGCGCGATGCGCCGGTGCCCGAGATCGATGAGGTGTTTCGTCACCTCCGCGCTCGCGGCACGATGATCGATGCGTACCACCGGCGCGTCATGTCCCGCCAGGCGCTCGAACACCGTGACCATCGGTGGAAGCGCCCGTTTGCCTTGCGCGTACGCCGGCGGCAGCGCACCGGTGAGGAGGATGATTCCGTCCGCGCGCCCGCTCACCACCTGATCGAAATAGGCTTCCTCACGCTCGGGCTTGCCGTCGCAGTTACCGAGAAGCACGGCGAGCCCCGCGGTCTGGGCCGCTTCTTCTGCACCGGCGTACACCTCTAGGAAGAACGGGCTCAGTTTCGGAACAACCAGCACGATGGCGTGGGTCTGGCCGCGCCGCAGGCTGCGCGCCAGCACGTTCGGCCGGTAGCCGAGCTTCGCAACGACGGAAAGCACACGGTCCCTCGTTTCCGGCCGGAGGAGCTCCGGCTGCGACAGTGCCCGCGACACTGTGGCCACCGACATCCCCAGCTCGCTCGCAACATCCCTGATCGTGGCCGGAGCGGCTGCGCGGCCCGGCACCTGCTTGCCCCGTTTCATGCTCGCGAGAGTAGCGAAAACACGCGGTAAAAGCCCGTTTACACCGGCTCACATCGCTTCAGCGCGAGGCGCTGGCGCGCTCGCGCGCGTCACTAACCGCCGCGGCGAGATCCAGGCGCTCCCGCCACGGATCCGCGATCGCCACGGGCCCGCTGGCGGTGAAGTCCATGATGAGATCGGTCTTTGCGTTGTATGCCGGCCAGTCCGGGTGCCCTTGCGCGGTGGGCTTGCCGGTGCGCGCGAAAGTCACCCAGTACTCATGCATCGCCTTCGCGAGTGCGGCGTCGTGCGCGGTGAGATCCTTGCCGTAACGCGCGGCCACGGTATCGAACGCGAACGGGATATCCGTGGCGTGCAGCGCGCCCGGCGTCTGCGCGCGCAGGGACTCCGCAACGTACGAGAAGCGAAAGTAGTACGTCGGCTGCCCGCGCGCGGACAGCGTGCGCGCGACCTGCCGGGCGGGCTCCGACATCGCCTGGTCCCCGCCGGCCTTGAACGTAACTTGTTCCAGGTTCGTGCTGTTCTGCGGGTTGAGCAGCCGCCGTGCGTGCGCCGCCTTGTCTCCGAACTGCGCAAACAGCTCGTCAAACGAGCTCGCCTGCAGGAGCCCAATGTCCATGTTGGTGGCGCCCACCATCACCGGCACTCTTGCGCCCTTACCCGCTGCGTAGAGATGCGTGGGAGCACCGAGCATGGTGATGCCATCTTCCACTGGACCACCAACGTAGGTCCGCTCATCGCGAATCGCGAGGTTCAGGCCTTTCGCAACTTCATCTGCCGGAAGCGCGCGGAGCTGGGCGAGCGCGGCGGCATCCGCGCCCGTGATGCCCTTCTGTCTTGCGAACTCGACGCCGGTGCTTTCCGCCGAATCCGCGCCGCCGCCCATCTTTTTCCCACGGAGCAGGCCTGGCCGGCCACCGCCGGATTGAATGATGGCTTTGTGCATGAGCCCGGCCGCGAGCGGGCTCGTGAGCAACGCATGCACTGAGATGCCACCCGCCGACTCACCGAAAATCGTGACGTTCGACGGATCACCCCCGAACGCCGCGATGTTGCGCTGGACCCATTGAAGCGCGGCAATCTGGTCGAGCAGCCCGAAGTTCGCCGTGGGGTGCGCACCCTGCTCCTTCGACAACGCCGGGAAGGCGAAGAAGCCGAAGCGCGCGAGCCGGTAGTTGAAGCTCACGAGCACGACATCGCTCTTCGCAAATGCGCTGCCATCGTACACAGCCGGCGAGCTGCCCCCATTCACGAACCCGCCGCCGTAGATCCAGACCATCACGGGAAGCTTCGACGAGCTCGGCTTGGCTGGCGCCCACACGTTCACGTACAGGCAATCTTCTTTCGGCGTCACGCCCAGCGGCGCCGCGTCCGCTGGAAAGGGCACCTGCATGCAGTCCGCACCGTATGCGTCGGCCTTGCGCACACCGGACCATTTCTGCGCGGGCTGCGGCGGCTTCCAACGCAATGCGCCGACCGGAGGCTGAGCGAACGGGATTCCCTTGAACGACACCACGCCGTCGGCGACAACCCCCTGAAGATCACCCGCGTCGATCGTCACGCGCGCTTTCGCGGGGAATGCAGGGCCCGCGGCCAGTAATCCGGCGAGCACGCCACCGACTGCCATCGACTGCCTCATGCGCTCTCCCTTTGCTGGTAATCGTTTTCAGCCCCGGGGCAGCACTGTATTTTCGAAGCCGCAACGGTGTCAATCCGACGCGTGCGTTCAGCCTTTGCGCATCGCCCGGCATCGTGTGCCGACGCTCGACTACGCCGATCACGCTCTGCAGTGGCCCTCACCTCAGGCAGCAGGCCGCCGAAGAATCCAACAGCGTATCGCTGCGCCCGCTGGCGCAGCGTTAGCCGTTAGCCCGCTGGCGCATCGTTAGCCTGTCAGCCCGCTGGCGCGGCGTTAGCCGATCAGCCTGATGGTGGGAGCTCCTGCGCCAGACCACGCACGATTTCGACCAGGGGCTGCCCGTAGCGCTCGAGCTTCGTCGCGCCGATACCCGAAATGTTTCGCAGCTCTTCGAGGGACTCCGGCAGCACGCGAGCGATCTCGAGGAGCGTGGCATCGTGAAAAACGGTGTACGCCGGGACGCCGTGTTCGCGCGCAACGCCCTTGCGCCATTCGCGCAAAGCCTGAAACACGCTCTCGTTGCTGGCGCCGTTCACCCCCAGCGTGCTGACCGCTGAACCGCTCGTGGAGACCTTCCGCCCCTTGCGCTTCGAGACGACGCGCTCGGAAGGCTTCCTGAGCATGAGCCGCCGCGTGCCATTGAGCACCTCGCGGCACTGCTGCGTGAGCTTGAGGATGTTGAAGCGATCGTAGTCGACACGCAGCAGCCGCATCGCCACGAGCTGCCGCACGATTGCGCGCCACTGCGTGGCATTCAACTCTTTGCCGATGCCGAACGTGCTGACGCGCTCGTGCCCGAACTGCTGCACCTTCGGCGTGAGATGACCGGTGAGCACGTCGATGATCTGCTGCGCCCCGAATCCGAAGCCGCTCGCCTTCTCGCAGCGATAGATGCACGACATGAGCTTGCGGGCGGCCTCAGTCGCATCCCACTCCTCCGGAGGGGACAGACAGTTGTCGCAATTCCCGCAGGGCTGGCTTGCCTCCCCGAAGTAGTCGAGCAGCCGCACGCGCCGACACTCCACGGTTTCACAGAGACCGAGCAACGCATCCAGCTTCGCGCCAGAAACCCGCTTGTGTTCCTCGCCCGAGGGCGACTGATCGATGAGCCGGCGCTGCTGCACGACATCCGCCAGCCCGTAGATCATCCATGCATCTGCTGGCAGCCCATCGCGACCGGCGCGCCCGGTCTCCTGGTAGTACGCCTCGATGCTCTTCGGCAGATCGAGATGCGCCACGAACCGCACGTCCGGCTTGTTGATACCCATGCCGAACGCCACCGTGGCGACCATCACCACCGCATCGTCCCGCACGAAGCGACTCAGGTGCTCCTCGCGCGTCTCATGTTCCTTGTCGGCGTGATAGGCGAGCGCGTTGATGCCTTCGTCCACCAGAAACTCGGTGACTTCCTCCACCGATTTCTTCGTGAAGCAATAGACGATGCCCGAATGCCCCGCGTGCTCTTCTTGAATGAACCGCAGAAGCTGCTTGCGCGGATTGTCCCGCTCCGCAATCCGATAGCGGATGTTCGGACGATCGAAGCTCGCGATGAAAACGCGCGCATCGTGCAACTTGAGCCGCGCCAGCATCTCCTTGCGAGTGGCTTCATCAGCCGTCGCCGTCAACGCGACCCGCGGCACGCCCGGATAGCGATCCGCCAACACGGAAAGCCGCATGTACTCCGGCCGAAAGTCATGCCCCCACTGCGAAACGCAGTGCGCCTCATCGATCGCAAACAAAGAAATCTTCGTCTCATCGAGCAACGCGAGACATCGCTCATTCACGAGCCGCTCAGGCGCGACATACAGCAGATCCACCTCGCCCGCCCGCACGCGCTTCTCGACGGCCTGCTGCTGAAACCATTCGAGCGAAGAGTTCAGGAACTCCGCCCGCACCCCCGCCTCCCGGAGCGCAGCCACCTGATCCTGCATCAACGCAATGAGCGGCGAAACGACCACCCCCACGCCGTCACGCACGAGCGCAGGAATCTGATAGCAAAGCGACTTGCCACCCCCCGTAGGCATCAACACGAGCGCATCCCCGCCACCCGCCACATGCCCCACGATGTCCGCCTGCTCCCCGCGAAACGCGGAGTACCCAAACACCTCGCGCAAAACCCGCGCAGCCCGCTCATTCACATCATTCATAGCCACGCGATTGTTCGGACTTTAGAAGGAAGAGCAAGCGCCAAAACAAACGAACCAGCGCACAAACAGACCAGAACGAGCGACGTAGAAGCCGCGAGGAGAGACAAGCCCAGCCCAAAACGAACGCATCGACGTAGAAACCTCGAGGTGAAGGCTCCCGCGCTCGAGGGGCCTGGCGGGGGCTTCAAAATACAGGGACGTATTTTGAAGAGCGCCCAGGGATGGC
>JBDZVF010000539.1:0-3866 GCA_040255575.1 Pseudomonadota bacterium
CGTCGTCGGAGCGGGGCCGGCAGGGCTCGCCTGCGCGCTGGCCGCGGCAGAACGGGGCCATACCGTCACGCTGTTCGAGCAGGATGGCGAGATCGGCGGTCAGTTCCGCTACGCCCGCGAGGTCCCGGGCAAGGAGGAGTTTCACCAGACGCTCCGCTATTTCACAGTCCAGCTCGGCAGGCTCGGCGTGGACGTGCGGCTGAACACGCCGGCCACGGTTCAGCGGATTGTCGACGAAGGATTCGACGAGATCGTCATCGCAAGCGGCGTGAGGCCGCGGGTGCCGGAGATTCCCGGTATCGATCACGAAAAAGTCATCAGCTATCCCGATCTCCTGAGCGGCCGCCGCAAGGCCGGCTCGCGCGTGGCCATCATTGGCGCCGGCGGAATCGGCTTTGACGTCGCCACGTTCCTCACGGGTGATCACTCGCCGGATGGCGCCACTGCCATTCGCGAGTATTGCGAGGAGTGGGGCATCGACATGGATTTACGCACCCCCGGCGGGCTACTGCCGGCGCGCAGTGCGCCACGCTCGAAACACGACGCGATTTACCTGCTACAAAGAAAGCCGGGGCGCCCAGGCGCAACATTGGGCAAGACCACCGGCTGGGCGCACCGCGCAGCCTTGCAGGCTCGCGGTGTCGACATGCGCGGCGGCATAGCGTATCGGCGCATCGACGATCAAGGGCTGCACATCACCGGTCCGACTGGAAATGAAGTGCTCGACGTGGACTCTGTCATCGTGTGTGCGGGTCAGGAGTCCTGCACGGACTTGCTCACGCACCTGCCTTCGAATATTCATGTGCGGGTGATCGGTGGAGCATTGCTCGCAGCGGAACTGGACGCGGTACGCGCGATCCGCGAAGGCACGGAGCTCGCCGCACGGTTGTAGCGATTTGACTGGATCATCGACTGACGATGTTTGACGAACTCTCCGCACAGCTCCCGCTCTGGTCCGAGCGCGATGCCCTGGATGGCTGGGCATTCCGCGAAAGCCGGCGCGCACGCCGGCTCACGGTCCGGGTGTTCCACAGTGGGCGCGTCGAGGTGGTGGTGCCGTCGCGCACGTCACGCTCGGCGGTGGAGCGCTTCCTCGAGCGGCATCGGCTCTGGATCGAGAAGAAGCGGGCCGAGGCGAAGAAGAACGCCGTACCCCCCGAGCCCTTTCCCCCGGCGCACATCGAGCTTGCTGGCGCACGCGAGAACTGGCGCATCCACTACGCCGGCGGCAACGGCCGACCGCAACTCAAGCTGGTGGCGCCGGGCCTCCTGAGCCTGGGCGGCCATTGCGCCGACGTCCGCGCGGTCCAGAACGCCCTGCGCCGGTGGTTGTGCCAGCGCGCGGCGGACGTGCTGGGGCCCATGCTGGAGGAGTGCGCTCGGGAGATGCAGCTTCCCTACCGGCGCATCGTCATCCGCCGACAGCGCACGCGCTGGGGCAGCTGCTCCACGCGGGGCACGATCAGCCTCAACTGCTGCCTGCTGTTCCAGCGGCCGGAGGTGGTGCGGTATCTCCTCATCCACGAGCTGGCGCATGTTCGCCACATGAACCACTCTGCCCGGTTCTGGGAGCTCGTGGCCCGCTACTGCCCGGATTGCCGTCCGCTCGACCGTGAATTACTCGACGGCTGGCGCCGTGTACCATCGTGGGTATTCCGGGATGCCCGGGAGCCTTGATGAACACCCGCCGTTACGACAAATCCGAACGAGTCGACCTGAGCGACGAGAACATCCACTGGGAGCTCGGCTCCTCGCTCTCCTATGGCGAGTATCTCGGCCTCGACAAGCTGCTGGACGCCCAGCATCCGCTGACGGCCCACCATGACGAGATGATGTTCATCATCGTGCACCAGACATCGGAGCTCTGGATGCGCCTCTTCCGACACGAGCTCGCGGGCGTTCTCGAGTGCGTGCAGAAAGACAATCTCGACCCTTCGTTCAAGATGCTCGCGCGCATCTCACGCGTGCAGACGCAGCTCACGGCGACGTGGGATGTGCTCTCGACCATGACCCCGGCCGAATACTCGGCTTTCCGGAACGCGCTGGGGCGTTCCTCCGGCTTCCAGTCGTTCCAGTACCGAATGCTCGAGTTCAT
The DNA here is from genome assembly GCA_040255575.1 of Pseudomonadota bacterium. Taxonomy (GTDB): domain Bacteria; phylum Pseudomonadota; class Gammaproteobacteria; order Steroidobacterales; family Steroidobacteraceae; genus JADGHX01. The sequence goes on from JBDZVF010000539.1 coordinate 2,096, forward strand.
GCTGGGGAACAAGCACCCGGCGATGGTCAACGTGCACCGGCGCGATCCGAAGGCGCAGGAACAGCTACAGCGCGCGCTCGAAGCGCCCTCGCTGTACGACGAGGTGCTGCGGCTCCTCAGCAGGCGCGGGTATGGCATCCCCGAGTCGTACCTTTCGCGGGACTTCACGGAGCCGTATCAGGCGAGCAAGCAGGTGGCGGGCGCCTGGCTCGGCGTCTATCACAACGCCGAGAAGGATTGGGATCTGTACGAGCTCGCCGAGCGGCTCGTTGATCTGGATCAGCGCTTCCAGCTCTGGCGCGCGCACCACGTGAAGACGGTGGAGCGGATCATCGGGATGAAGCCCGGTACGGGCGGCACCAGCGGCGTGCCCTATCTGCTGAAGGCGCTCGAGCTCAAGTTCTTTCCGGAGCTGTGGCAGGTGCGCGCTTCGATGTGAGGGGCTGCGTGCGCTTCTTCTGCCACGTACGCAACGCTCGATAGCCCAACAGCACGGCAAGGATGCCTGCGTAGATCAGCGGCTCTCGCACGTCTTTCTTCACCTGCCAGTAGAAGTGCCAGACGCCCAGGATGGCGACGACGTACACGAGGCGGTGCAGGCTCTGCCAGCGGCGCCCGAGCCGCCGCATCATCTTGTTGGTCGAGGTGATCGCGAGCGGGATCAGCATCAGGAGGCCGAGGAAGCCGATCGTGATGTAGGGCCGCTTCACCACATCTTCCATGATGTCGCTGAAGCTGAAGCCCTGATAACTGATGTACAGGAGAAAGTGCATCAGCACGTAGAAGAACGCGAACAGCCCCAGCATCCGCCGGATTCGCAAGACGTGCGTGAACCCCGTGAGCTGCCGCACCGGCGTCACGAGCAACGTGATCAGCAGCAGGTTGAGCCCGGTCTTGCCGAGCACGTGCAGGGTTTCCTTGACCGGATCGACGCCCAGGCTCTGGTCGAAGAGCCCGAAGCCCCGCACCAGCAGCCACAGGAACGGCGCAAGGCTCGCGATGAACACCACCGGCTTGTAGACGAACCGGTAGCGCTGCTCGACGTTCACTCAGTAGAACCTGCGCAGGTCCATGCTTTTGTAGAGGCTCGCCACCTGGTCCGCGTAGCCGTTGAACGGGAGCGTCTTGATCTTCTTCGCGAAGAAACCGCCGGAGGCGCCGATGGGCCGCTCGGTCGCCTGGCTCCACCGCGGGTGATCCACCTCCGGATTCACGTTCGCGTAGAAGCCGTATTCCTGGGGCGCGGCGATGTTCCAGGTGTTGCGCGGCTGCTTCTCGACGAACTCGATCTTCACGATCGACTTCACGTTCTTGAAGCCGTATTTCCACGGAGTCATGAGGCGCAGCGGCGCGCCGTTCTGCGAGGGCAGGGTCCTGCCGTACACGCCCGTCACCAGGAGCGTGAGAGGGTGCATGGCTTCGTCCATGCGCAGCCCTTCGACATACGGCCAGTCGAGAATGTTGTAGCGCTGGTAGGGCAACTGCTTCGGGTCGAGCAGCGTCGTCATCTTGACGTACTTCGCTTTGGAGGTCGGCTTGAAGCGCTTGATGAGATCCCCCAGCGGGAAGCCGACCCACGGGATCACCATCGACCACGCCTCGACACAGCGGAAGCGATAGATGCGCTCCTCGAGCGGATGCGGCTTGATGAGATCATCCACGTCGTAGGTGCCGGTGACCTCGGCCTCGCCGCCGATCTCCACCTTCCACGGGCGCGGCTTCAGGAAGGCCGCGTGTTCCTTGGGGTCGCCCTTGTCCGTGCCGAGCTCGT
>JBDZVF010000540.1:0-3865 GCA_040255575.1 Pseudomonadota bacterium
TCGGCAAGGACAAGAGCGGCAAGGAAGAAATCCAGGTCGGCGCCAACCTCGCCGCCGTCATCAAGGACCTCGAAACCCAGATGCGCGAAGCCGCCACGAACCTGGAATTCGAACGCGCCGCGAGATTGCGCGACGAAATCAAGCGCCTGCGCGAAATGGAATTGGATGTGCTGCAGGGCGCGGAGGACTAGCAGCCACCTCCTCCTTAACGGGGGGAGGTAACGACGCTCGGGCCAAAGGCCCGCAGCAAAGCTAGGTGGGGTGCGCCCCGCACTCAACGCGTGCGGTCGTCGAAGCCGACGGATGGGTGCGGCCCCACGCACTGGCTCGCGCCCGAACTATCTCCCCTAGGCCTCAGCCGATGACCGCCCTGACAGCGCGCGCCACTGCCGCGCCCTCGTCTGCCGCGTCCAGCTAGGCGTCGGCTACGGCGGCAACGGCAAATTCGTCCCCGGCACGTAGATGGATTCAACACCAGAGCTGCTCCCCAACTGTCACTGCGCTACTGCTGTAGTCGCGGGGACATCCGTGGAATTTGCGGCAACTGCAAGTGCTATTGGGAAGACTTCGCCGTAGATGTGAGGCAGCATTCCTGCCACCGCCTCGCAAATGGCATTCCAATCCACCCTGTCAAAATCCTGGACGGGCTGGCCCGGCCGATAGTGCACGAGGGCGTTGCGCAAGAGATAAACTCTCTTTGCCGCCGCAGCGGCAAGATCCGCCCCAACCGTTGGCGCTGGCTCCGCAAGGGCCAGAAAAACCGCCCTAAGATCAAGTTCGGGCGCAAGCGCAAATATTCCCGCTAGGCTTTCCGCCTCTCGTGGATGCCAGCCCACCTCCGATTCAAGCGCAGCTGCCAATTCGCTCCACGCGACATCCTTTCCGATTTTTGCCACCACCTTCCGGCAGCTATCAAAAGCGTAGGTCGCCTCGAGGCAACGATAGAGTGCGAGGAAAAGGGAGCCTGGATTGGCATCAAACACCGATCTAGTAAGTCCCTGATACGGAAGATTGAGAAGATTTAGATCGGAGAGCCCTCGCAGCGTGATGGCGAGGTGCTCATCGATCCAAGACTCGCCTTGGGCGCATTCTTCCACGCTCGCGAGAAAGATGAGGCGCCAGTATTCGTCATCCGACGCGATCGGGAGTGTGTACGCCCGCATGTCGGGAAAGAGTGCGGCCATTTGCTTGAGCGGATGCCCCTTGTACTCGGGCACACTCCCATCGCCCCAGTCCACCGCGTTTGCAACATCGGAACCAGACACAGAAACCATCGGCATAAGCTCACTAACGACGACCGTGAAGACTCCGGCATCTAGCGGAATCTGAGTTAGCCCACTCAAGTTGGTGTCAAAATCAAATCCGACCGTAACAAGGAGACGGTCCGCCCGATGTGAAATGACCAGCACGTGACGTCGCCTGCCGAACGAAAGCCTGAGGTCGATATTGCTGTGTTTTAGAACGTCCTTCTCTTTGCTATTGGTAGGAATCCACTGGGCGCCCCTATAGTTCGGTGAGTATCCGTGCGCGGAAATGTACTGTTTGAGGGAAGCAAAAATCCGGCTGTTCGCCTCGATCATATTGCGGGCCATCAGTTAGCTCGCCAACAGGCCTCAAGGTCGGGGAGCTTGAACTCCTCTTCGATGAGGACCTTAAACGCCTCAAAGTACACAGAACGCTCGTAACGACCGACTTGGCCCACGCGCTTATCAAGGGTCTCCTCGAGTACGTCAAGCTTGAGGAAATCTCCCAACTTCTGGGGACTCATCTTGTTTAACTTCGTCACCAAAGCGTCGGCCATGCTGGAAAGCTGCTTCAGTTTTGTAGAGCGCTCCCTTGCGCCGCGTGACATGCCGGGTCGGCCCAAGACGTACAGGCCAGCCGCAACCACAAAGCCAATCCTAGCCGGCTGGGCATCGAAAACGTTTCTCCCTTTGGAGAATCGCCCGCCTGTCCCGCTGTCGTATTCGGAGAACGCCTTATCTAAACGCGCGAGAACGCCCAACACCGAGTAAAACTGATCCTGAAACTCGCTCTCCGCGAGGTTCTCCACAAAGTCGAGGCGCGAAAATTCCTCAGAAATTGCTTCCTTTGTATCTACTGAGGTCTTTCTCAACGAAAAGGCGATGTAGAGTTCAACCAGCGCATCACTTGCAAACTGCGCCGCTGCTACTCGTCGCCCTGCCTTGTCCGGTGAAAACACCTTCTCAATATCCGGAACCTTAGCCTTTATCTCATCAAGCAAGTTTGCGTAAACGACCGAGAGCTGCCTGCTGATTGTCCACGGGACTTGGCTCGTGTTTAGAACCAACATTCTATAAATCATCGAACGAACGGAAGTGGCGAGCCAGAACTCGACCCGAAGCATCCTGTCGTTCATCCCAGAATCGACTTCGGTCGCGGCGATTATTGCGCCAGTTCTCTGCATTCCATCGATGATTGACACTTTTCTCTTGGCAGGCGGTGGGAGAAAATCCTCAACCGACTTAGCTCGCGGGAGAGGAAACGCATTGAAACGCTTGCCGTCCACCACACAACCTAGAACGACAGGTGGTAGTACCGCTCCCTGTCGGAGATCCGAAATCATTCGGTCCCTAATTCTGCGAGCAGTCGTCGTCGTCAGCACGTCGCGTTGGCCGCTTAGCGCGCCCTGCTCCTGATGGGCAGAGCGGACGAGGGCAAGATACTCGCGGATGGACATTGTGGTCTGGACCGACCAACATTGCGTCCGTTCGTCATACAACCAGTCCAAAGTATCCCCCTAAACACTTCAGAAACTTCGCGGAATAGATCGGTAAAGAACCACCGCTCGCGATAACTCTCAAGGTCTTTCCGCCGCGTGGATAGCCACCATCCGGCTCGCGAAGGTCCCGCTAGGCCGTGACGACGATCGATCCGTCCGAAGCGACACCACCCCCAAACCCCTCGAGCGGTGTTTGAGATCACCCGGCCTCATTGAGTGCGTCCAGCAACGACATGCTGCGATCTCAGGCCCTACTCCACCTTCCAATGCTACCCTGAATAGTCCCCGCATTCGGCTATGTGGGCGAACCCATCCTGCCGCCGGCCGTTGACCACGTCCAGACATTGCTTGCGGAACTGCGGCCGCAGCCGCAGCCAGCCGCCCGCGTCGGCACTGGTCCAGGACTGCCCCGAATGGTTGCCGCACCGCACCGGTCGGCCGAACGAGCCTTCTCAGGCTCGGTCGGACCGAGCGCAAGGAGACTCTACCAGCTTCAGGGACCCCTCCATCTCGTCCTTGTCCATCACGTCGGGTCACATCCTGGGCCCGCGCGAACTAGCGCCGCGAGCCTGGAAGGGCCGTCGAAGAATCAAATCCCCCGCCGCTGCCCCTCGCGGAAGTCCTCGATCTCCTCGGGCTCCTTCTCGTCCACGCGCGTGATCTCATTTTCCGCGTCGTGGTTGGCCTTCAGCAGCTCGTCGAGCTTGGCCTGGATCGCCTGCGTGTCGCGGTGCTCCGCGCGCTGGATGAACAGCGTCATCAGCCAGAGCCTGCCCCCGCGAAGGCGGAGGTCGCGAGCGTCGCGGCGCCGTGCCAGTCGGGCACCGGACGGCATCCGCGGGTCTCTATAACATTGTTCCACCCGCCCGACTTATCCACCCCCTCCCGCACCCGGTGTAAACTCCACCCCACCACACCACGGAGTTTGCCATGCCCAGCTTCGACGACCAGCCCACCACCAGCGTCCGTCTGGTCGATCTCTACACCGCCACCCGCCCGGCGCTGCGGGCGCTGGCCGACCTCGTCGCGCCGCACGCGACCCGGCGCCCGGCCGAGCCGGCGGCGCCGGGCCTCGTCGCCGCGGCGCGCCCGCTGCTGGCGGTGGCGCGCAAGCTGGTGTCG
>JBDZVF010000045.1:0-21159 GCA_040255575.1 Pseudomonadota bacterium
GGTCGCGCGAGATTTCCGCGTCGAGCGCCATCTCGGGGATGAGCTCGTCCACCACCGCGTTCTCGTCCAGCTCCTCGAACATTTCCTCGGGCGGGTGACGATTGCGCCATTCGGAGAGCACGTGGGAGGCCACCCTCAGGAGATAGGCCTGCGGATTGCGAACATCCGCCAGGTCCCGGGCCCGCAGCAGTCGGAGATAGGTTTCCTGGGCCAGGTCCTCGATATCGACGCCCCGGCCCGTCCGCCGGCCGAGAAAGCGCAACAGGCTGCGATTCCAGCGCTGCCGCCAGCCGATGAGGAGAGAGTGGTTCGCCATCCCTGACAGTAGAGCGCACTTGCGGGACTTTTGTACCCCCGGGGCGGCGCGCAGGGCGGCATGGTGCCGGCGGCGGCGCGGCGCACAGCACTGCGCCCGCCGCCGCCGGCCTGACTCAGAAGCGCTTCTTGAAGCTCACATACCACTCGCGCGGCCGGGCCGGCTGCGCGTCGGTCTGGGGGTAGCCCAGACCCTGGTAGTCGAACACGTTCACGTAATAGAACTTGTTGAACAGGTTCGTCACGCCCGCCGAAACGGAGAAGTCGTGATCGTTGTTGTCGTACGTCACGCGACTGTTGAACACCGACCGCGCTGGCATGAGGTAGTTGTACTTCGTCGAGGTGCCGCTCACGATCTGGTTGCTCTCGTAGGTCCAGTCGAGACGTGGCGTGAGCGATCCGGCGAGTGGCACGACGTTGAACTCATACTGAACGCCCGCGTTCGCCGTCCAGAACGGATTGTTCTGGCGCTTGTTCACCGTGCGTGCCGCGATGTCCGGCGACCAGAACTTAGACCACCCCACCGAGCCGTTGATCATCAACGCCCGCGTCGGCGTGATCGTGTATTCGAGCTCGGCGCCGCGCACGTTGGCCGGCAGGTTGCGGTAGTACGTGCGGCCGATGCAGGTGATGCCAGTGTTGCCAGGCAGAGTCTGCGTGCTGCACTGGGTTGAGCCTGCAGGCCCACCGGGCAGCGGGATCAGCTGCTGGTTGCCTGGCACCACGTTGAGGTTGCCATCGAGCAGCGCCTCGGCCCCGCCGATGGTGGTCGGCCGGTTCTTGAAGTCCGTATAGAACACGGCGCCATTCAGCCGCACGGTGCGCTGGAACAGATCCAGCTTCGCGCCAAGCTCGTACGCCACGTCATCGTTACCGTCGAACTGGCCGACCTGCGTCACCTGCAGCGGCCGCGGGTTATAGCCCGGCAGCGAGTTGCCCGACGCGGCAGAGGTGTACAACAGCATGTCGTCGTTGAGCTGATAGTTGACCCCGAACTTCCAGCTCGCCTTGCTCTGCTCGGGAACCACGACGAAGCGGATGTCGCTCTGGCTCGGGCTGGTGTCGGCGATGTTGCTGAAGTTGACGACCTTCTCGTCCTTCGAATAGCGACCCCCGACGATGAAGCTCCACTGATCCCCGAACGGCCGCACCGTCACATTGGCGAACACCGCCTTGCTCTTCGGATCGTAGGTCGTGAAGAGCGTCCTCTGGCCGCCGGTGCTCGCCTGAACGAGCGCGGCATGCTGCGTGCCGTCCGCATCGAAATAGAAGACGCCGCCCACCCAGTCCATGAAGGAGGACGTGCCCGACAGACGCAGCTCGCCGGTGAAGTAGTTGTTCTCGATGTCGTTGACCACGTGCTCGACCACGATCGGCATGCCGTCCGTATCGAAGGTGTGCACTTCATCGAGACTGCGATAACTCAGCACCGCGGTCAGATCGAGATTGTTGCCCAGATCCCAGTTGAGCTTGCTCGAAAGACCCCAGTTGGTGAGATCTGTGTGCGCGGGCAGCTCGTAACCACCGCGCGTCGGCCGGCCATTCACCACGGTGCCGTTGTAGTAGGTGTTGCCCGGGATGACCGTGCCGGCAGGAATCCGATCCTGATACGTCACGTACGTCGAGTACGGGTCGCCGGTATCGAAGCGGCTATCCACCACCAGCCCGAAATAGGTTGCCTCACTCTTCACGTTGCTGCTGGCCCGGGTCGCATCGATGTCGACCACATGGTCGGCCGTGTTCTCTGAGAGATCCCGAATGTAATCCGCGTTCAGCGTGAGCCGCACGCTGGATGAGGGATCCCAGCGGAAACTCACCCGCCCGGCGTTGATGTCATCGCCGCCCAGCCTGCCGATGGTGCAGTCGTTCGCCGTGAAGTTCGGCGTGTTGGTCACGAGCACATTCGCGGACGGATAGGAGCCCGCGAGCTGCGGCGTGCCCCGCTTGTTCATCTCGCACGTGAAATCGAGCCGCTTCACGTAGCCCTGGCGCTGCTTCGAGAGGCCCGACATCATGACCGCCGCGTTGGCGCCGAGGGGCAGATTGAACCCCGCGCGCACCTCGCGCCGCTCGAACTGGCCGACCGTCATTTCGGCGTAGCCCGTGGTTTCCGTGATCGAGGGCTGGCGGCCCACGATGTTGAGCGCGCCTGCCAGGGAATTGCGACCGAACAGCGTGCCCTGTGGCCCGCGCAACACCTCGATGTGGTCGACGTCGAGCAGGTCGAAGTTCGCGCCGAGCAGCACCGGGTAGTACACGTCGTCTATGTAGAAGGCGACGGCCGGCTCGCCCGCAAGGCCCGTATCCCCCGAGCCGATGCCGCGGATGAATGAGGAGACGCCCGGCCCGAAGGCGCCTTGCACACGGCGGAACTGGGCGTTGGGCACAACGGAAGTCAGATCCGCTACATTCGTGATCCCGCGCTCCTGCAGGGACTCCGCGGTGACCGCCGTGATGGCGATCGGCGTCGCCTGCAGGTTGGTGGAAACGCGCGTTGCTGTGACAACAATATCAGGGATACCGTCCTCACCCTGGTGGGCCGCGTTCTGCGCCTGGGCCGCCAGAGCCGTGGTCAGGCCAACGAGCGTCGATGCCGAGATGAATAGCGTTCTGCCGAGCACTGCTGCCCCCTTTTGTTGATGGCGCGCCTTTTTAGCGGGGCAGTGGCCGCGAAGCTTTTCCAAAAGGGGCAGCGAGTTTGAGGATTTCGGAACGAGGGCTGCGCCGCACGGGCCAGACCGTATGCCCGGCCTGTGCTGTTGCAACCCATCCGGCGCGAGCCTAGTGTCCGCCCCATGCGTGAACCGGCACCGCAACCGCTTCCGCTGACCAAAGACGAGCAGCTCCGTGCGGTGTTCGAAAACGCGGGCATCGGCATCGGGGTCACTGCGCTCGACGGTCGGTTCGTGGAAGCGAATCCGCGTTTCTGCGAGATCCTCGGCTACTCGCTGGAGGAGCTGCGGACGCTCACTTTTGTGGACGTCACCTTTCCGGACGATATCGACCCCACCCAGTCGGAGCTGCGCCAGCTCGCACGAGGCGACATCCCGAGCTACAAGCTCGAGAAGCGCTACGTGCGCGCCGACGGGCGGCCCGTGTGGTGCGAGGTGAGTGTGACCGCCCTTCGGCGTGAGGAGGACGGCAGCGTCTTCCGCTTCATCGGGGTGATCGAAGACATCACCTCGCGCAAGGAAGCCGAGCAGGCGCGCGACCTGCTCGCCGCCGTGGTCCAGCAAACGGACGACGCGATCATCACCAAGACACTGGATGGCATCATTACCACCTGGAACCCGGGTGCCGAGCAGATCTTCGGCTACTCCGCGCACGAGGCGGTGGGCAGGTCCATCATGCTCATCGTGCCGCCCGACCAGGAGCACGACGAGGTGTCGATCCTCGCGCGGTTGCGCGCCGGCGAGCGCGTGAGCCACTACGAGACGATTCGACGGTGCAAGGACGGCAGCCTCGTCAACGTCTCGCTGAGCGTTTCGCCGCTCAGGGATGCGTCGGGACGCATCACCGGCGCGTCGAAGATCGCCCGCGACATCACCCACCAGAAGCGCGCCGAGCGGGAGATCCAGGCGCAGGCGGAGGCCCTTCGCGAGATGGATCGTCGCAAGGACGAGTTCCTCGCCATCCTGTCGCACGAGCTGCGCAACCCGCTCGCGCCGATCCGCCAGGCCGCGGCCATCAACGCCACGGCCCGCGCTTCGGATTCGCAACGCCGCTGGGCCAATGAAGTGATCCGGCGGCAGGTGCAGACGATGGCGCTGCTGCTCGATGATCTGCTCGATGTCTCGCGTATCACTCGCGGCACGCTGCAGCTGCGCGGATGCGAGACGAATCTCGCGGATGTGATCAAGGCGGCGATCGAAACCGCCCGGCCGCTCATCGACGCGCGCGGGCACCGGTTCGAGGTGCAGGCGCCCCGCGAGCCCGTGGTGTTCCAGGGGGATCCGCTGCGGCTCGCTCAGGTGCTCTCGAACCTGCTGACGAATGCCGCGAAATACACGCACTCGGGCGGCTCGATCCGGCTCCTGGTGGAAGCGAACGAACACTCGATCGTCATGCGAGTGGAGGACAACGGAATCGGCATTGCCCCCGACGTCCTTCCGCGCGTTTTCACGATGTTCGCACAGGCGCCCCAAGCGCAGCGCCATGCGGAGGGCGGACTCGGCATCGGGCTTGCCCTCGCGAAGGGACTCGTGGAGCTGCACGGCGGCAGCATCGAGGTTCGAAGCGCAGGGCTCGGCTTCGGAAGCACGTTCATCGTCACGCTTCCGTACCGCGCGGTCGGTGTCGGCAACGGCTCTGGCAGAGCGTCATCCGCTTCCGGGCCGCAGAAGCGGCGGGTTCTGGTCGCAGACGACAACCGGGACGCGGCTGACAGCCTGGCGATGCTGCTTCGAATGGAGGGGCACGATGTGCGCGTGGTTTACGACGGCGTGAAGGCGATCGAAGCCATTCGGGAAAACCCGCCGGAAATCGCGCTGCTCGATATCGGCATGCCCGAGATGAGTGGATACGATGTTGCCCGTACGGTGCGGCAGACATTCCCGAAGGAGCAACTGCGGTTGATCGCCGTGACGGGCTGGGGGCAGAAGCACGACGTCTCGCGCGCCATGGACGCGGGCTTCGACAGCCATTTCACCAAGCCGATCGATCCGCTGTCGGTGTCGGCGTTGCTGAACAGCGCGGGCTAGGTTGGCGCGCGAACTTCAGCCCGCTGGTCAGGCCCGGATGTATCTCACTGCAGTCATCTGCCACTGGCCGCGCGCTTTCTTGTAGCTCGCCTCGAATCGGCCGCTTTCCCAGCGGCGGCTTGCCATCAGCCCTTGCATGCGCGCCATCTGGGCAGCCGTGCAGTCGGCCTGGAGCGGCGAGCACAGCTCCACTTCGCAATGGAACGTTGCGGTCGCTTGCAGGCCGTCGTCGCTGAAGGTCATTTCGTCGTGCTGCTGAGAGGTCGTCTGCCGATAGGCGCCGAGCTGCAGGTCGGCCTGCTGCCCGAAGAGGTTCGCGGGAACGTCGACACCCTCGCCTGCGAGCTGAGACGCGTTGGAGGTGGCGCTGCGGCTGTGTGTCTCGAGACGCGGCATGCCTGTGAGAGCGTCTGCACTCTGATGCTCGAGCCGCGCCACGAAGGCCAGGTGCAATCGCCGGATCGCCTCGCGATCTTCGGCGCTGCCTGCGGCGCCGGCCGTGCTGGTGTCGGTGGCGGTGGCGGTGGCGCCGCGGGCAGCGCGCTGGGGAGCCACCTCTGTCGCGCTTCCCGACGCGAGCCCGGCTGCGCTCGCGGTCGCCGCGACTCCAGCCCCAAGCACCGCGCCACCTTTGAGGAAAAACGCCCGCCGAGTGCTCATCTTCTTCACATCCGTCATGACCGTCTCCTCAGGTCGCCTTCAGCCCGAGATACTTCTTCACGTCGAACTTGCCTGCGTGACGCGCACGGGCCCCCACGACGCTGAGACTCAGACCATTGCGCCCGACATGAAAGCCGAACCCGGCATCATGCATGAGGCGCTGGTTGAAGCAGATGACCCCCAGCGTGCCGTTACACGCCTCTTCCACCCACGCCATGATGTACACGCCATCGCGCAACTTGGAATACCACCCCGGCGAGCTCCATTGCATGCCGCCGGAGCCGTCCGGCTGGAAAATGATCCACGAGTACGTGGACGGCGTTGCATAGAAGTGCATCGATGTCAGGCCGGGATTACCGCGCTGGTAGTTCCACGTGACGCAGTGACCCACCATCTCATCCGTCCAGCCGTGCCGCAGGTACGTGGGGGGCGTCGGGCCGCCTTCCATCTGGAACACCCCGAAGTAATAGTTCGGATGCGTCTCGTTGTTCCGGAACGGCGTGCCGGTCGTGCCCTTCACCACCGTCGAGAGGCCGTTCTTCATGTCGAGCGCCACCATGGCGCAGGAGCGCGGGAATTGCGCATCGAGCAGATGCGCGAAGAAGTACAACTCGTCGTCGGGCTCGTACATCTCGTACCAGGCCTCGCGCCAGTTGCTGTCGCCGCCGTAACGCCACTTGAGCCGGGTGCCGTCGATGAAGTCGTAATCGATCGTCGGCCCGTTATCCATGCGGACCGTGAGCTTCTTGCCCGCGAAGTGCGTGATCAGCTCGCTCTTGTAGCCGCCCATGCCGGCGGCGCCGCTGCCCTTGCCGTCGCCGAACGCATGAGCGTGATTGAGCACCTGGTCCTTCACCTGCTCGTCCGTCATCGTGTCGAACGTCTCGATCGGGCGATACACGCGGCGCGGGCCGGGGCGCGTCTCCGCGTTGTTGCCGAACACCTCGAACGTCGCGATCTGCCCGGTGACCTCGCCCTTGCCGGTGTACATGTAGTACTCGAGCTGATCCTGATCGGTGAGGCCGAGGCGCACGCCTTTCTGCGTCATGTCGAAGAGATCGACCAGCTGCAACGTGTACGTGCCCGAGAACTCACACTCGATGCGTGAATAGATGAACTGGTGATCGTTCACCATGATGTAGTCGCTCGGCGCGCACACCGTCATCTCGCCGCCGAAACGGGTGAGCTCGATGAAGTTGGAATAGATGATGGACAGGTAGAACTCGAGAATCTCGATGTCGTTGTCCTGCTTCCAGTAGATGCCCTTGCCTTCGAGCCGGTTCGTGTAGGTGTGACGCGCGGTCGGCTTTGCGCCGCCGTTATCGACGTAGCCGAACCAGATCTTCCGCTGCGCCTCGCGATTGCGCCGGCCGTTCTTGAACTGCGGCTCGCGCTTCGGATTGGCGGCCGCGGCGGCGGCGATTTCCTGCGCGGCATAGCCGCTGAAGGAGACCTCGAACACCGTGGCGAGACCGGACTTCTGGTCCACCACCAGCTTGTAGCCTCGCTGCGTGCCCGGAATCATGTGGGACACGAGCACCAGCTGGCGATCTTCCATTGCGCCGTAGCCCGCCTTGACTGCCTTGCCGCCGTTCTCGGCGAGCTCGAGCTCCCTGCCGCTCTTGAAGTTGTATTCGAGCGTGGGCCCGCCATCGTCCGTGACGATCTTGAGCTTCTTGCCGGCCAGCACGCTCGACAGTGCGGCTTTGCTGGTGGGGCCGCTTGCGGTGGGCTTCAGCGCCTGCAGAACCTGGGCTTCGGTCAGATCCGTGTAGGGAATCCGGTGCATCTGCAACGGACGATAATTGCGTGCTGACACTGCTGCTCCTGGATGAGACCCCCGATGGCGCAAGAGTAAAGCATCCGCTCGCGCGGCCAGGCTGGAAGACGCAGGTTGGTCCGCTCCGAGGCGGCGGCCGGCGGCGCGGCGGGGGGGCTTCGCCGTTTGAGCACAGAAGGGGTTCCGTCCGGGGCAAGGCGAGGTGCAGGGTCAGCGGCGGGCGTCAGGCCATGCGCGCTTACCTGAGAGGCACAGGGTGGAGGCGGAGATTGCCGCGCCGGCTCCTCGGAGGCATCAGTCTCCGAGCCGGATGCACCGCGATGTACTTCGTCGGCGGAAATACCTGCGAGGCATCCCTCGCAATCAGGCCGAAGCACGCAAGTGGTTCGAGCGATCCGCACAGACCCAGCCGGGTACATGCTGCATGCGTTGAGAAAAAACTTGGGGACTCGCCATTCCCCTGATCTCCGCGCCGCCCGCAATACGCGTGGGGCTCCACCGCTACGGCGCGGCCCGTACCAGCCGGCGCCCCAAGCAGTACGACACTCCCTATACATCTTGACAGCGTGCCGCTGACTGTATGCGCGATGGACGCGCTCTGCACTGCGCTTGAGTCAAGCCCCACCCCTTGCGCCACTCTTCGCGCATGGCACGCAATGCGGATTACGACGCGCCGGTTCTGGGCGAGACCACGCGACTCGTCGACCTCATGCATCGCCATTCGGAATGGTTGATCTCGGTTTACTGCCCGGATTGCATTCGAACGAGTCGGCTCGAGCCGGCCGCGCTGGTGAAGCGCCTGGGCGCGAAGGCGACGATTGCAGATTTGAAACGGCGGCTGAGGTGCCGGGAGTGCGGCCGCTCGTGGGACCTGTTGATCAAGCCGGCGCTGAGATCACGCAGGCGGCTGAACTCCGGTTAGACGCACTCGTGGCGCGACTTACTCATCTTTTTTATTTCGCTCCAGCAGCTTCTGCGTGAGCGTGCGTCGTTCCGGAGAGAATTGTTCGATGCTTGCGCGCACATACGGGCTCAGCTGCAGCTTTGCGTACGTGAGATAGCCGACATCGTGCAACTCTTTCAGCGTCTGGCTGTAATGATCGAGAATCGCGGTGGACAGAACCTTGCCGGCATACGTCGCGCCGACGCGCGCTGACTTCGACAACCACAACGCCCTGGACGGTAATGCGCGCACGGCGGAAACTGCCATGACGGAAGATGTCTCGAAAACCGAACGGCCCTGGCGCGCGGACTCCTGCTTCAGCGCTTCCCACTGGTCGCCGATCATGCGCGGTGAGGGCAGCGCAGTCGGCTTCAGATTGCCGGCCTCGGTACGAATCGCCGCCCACTCCTTCCTCAGCTCGCCGATGTCGAGCGGTGGCGTGTTGAAGGTTTCCGCGAGGCGCGACGATGTTTTCTCCAGGCCATCGAGAAGCTGATCGACGCTCTCGAAGTGCGCTTCTTTCTCCAGCAGCTCCTGCGCTTTCAGGGCGTCCGCGATTTCGGGAATCATGCGCCGACCGAGGCCACTGATATCTGACAGCGCTGCGAGCACCCACACGGGTGAAACGCGGAATGCGACGAGCCCCAGCAGTTCGACGGCATTGCCTGCGCTCCGTCGCACGAGAAAATCATCCGGCTGTGGTTGCTCGGCGGGGTAGACACCCTGCGCGCCGCCGACCTGCTCGATTACGAAACGCAGCGTCGTGTCGACGAGGCTCTGGTAGAGCTGCGTTTGCCGCACGCCCCGGGGTAGCACGATCTCGCCTACTTCGCGCAACAGACCCGCGCTGAGCCCAAGCGCCGAGCGGACCACGCGCTCCGGAAGCGACAGCAGATACGTCCGTGACAGCATGGGGCAAGTCTACCGCCAAGCCCGAACGCCGCGTCAGCGGATGCTCAGTCACTCGGCCACCCGGGTGCTCGGCCGCTCGGATGCTCGGCCACTTGGATGCGGCGAGCGTCATGCCCGCCGCCTTTTTCGCTGGCGACGCCGAAGTGGACGCCGCCTCCCGGATGCGCCAGTCTTCGCGCTCTCGTCATCGCATCGATTTCACAGGAGTCCGGGTGGAACTGAAGTCCAGAGTCGCCGTCATCACTGGCGCCGCGCGCGGCATTGGCCGCGCGATCGCGCTTCGCTTCGCAGAGCACGGCGCAAACGTCGCGCTGCTGGATCTCGATCCCCAGGCGCTCGAAGACACCCGCCAGCAATGCGCCGCGCATGGCGTCAGCGCACGCGCCTACACCGCAAGCGTCGCGAAGGAAGACGACGTCACGCGCACGATGGGTGCTGTCGTCGCGGATTTCGGAGGCCTCGACATCCTGGTCAACAATGCGGGCATCATTCGAGATGCGCTGATGGTGAAGGCGAAGGACGGGGCGATCCTCGACAAGATGAGCCTCGCGCAATGGCAGGCGGTGATCGACGTGAACCTCACCGGCGTGTTCCTGTGCGCGCGCGAAGCGGCGGAACGCATGATCAAGGCCGGCAAGGGCGGCGTCATCATCAATATCTCGAGCTTGTCCCGGCATGGGAACGCTGGGCAAACCAATTACTCCGCCGCCAAAGCCGGAGTCACTGCGATGACGGTGGTGTGGGCGAAAGAGCTGGCACGTTTCAACATTCGCGCGGCGGCCATTGCGCCCGGCTTCATCGCGACGGACATCGTTTCCACCATGCGGCCGGAAATGCTGGAGAAGGCCCTGCGCTCCGTGCCACTCCAGCGGCCCGGCACGCCGGATGAGGTAGCGAAAGCGGCGCAGTTTGTCGTGGAGAATGATTTCGTGACCGGCCGCTGCATCGACGTGGACGGTGGCATGCGCGTGTAGCAAAGCGGAGACAGCTCCAGCTGCAAAGCTTCATCGCGGTTTGCGGGTGCCGCCCCTCTTCCCTACGATTCCGGCCCCATGAGATTCCGACTTCGCTGCTGGCGGCGCGCCGGCGCCGCACTGGCCGCTCTTGTGCTGGCGTCCGCACAGGCGAGTGCCGCAGGACCCGCTCCTTTTGATCTGGCCGGCCCCACCCTCGAGGTGAGCGTAACCCGTGGTGCGACCACGCTGCCGATCGCGCAGGTGCCGCACCTCGCGGCGGGCGACAAGCTCTCCATCAAGAGCGATTTTCCGGAAGAGCAGTCGGAGCATTACCTCATGGTCGTCGCCTTCCTGCGCGGCTCGACCAATCCGCCGCCGAAGAGCTGGTTCTTCCAGTGCGCCACGTGGAAGAAAGACTGTGCCGCCAAGGGGCTCGACGCGCGCATTCCGGAAGGCGCGCAGCAGGTGCTCATCTTCCTGGCGCCGGAAACCGGCGGCGACTTCAAGACGATGGTCAACGCGGTGCGCGGCCGCCCCGGCGCGTTCGTGCGCGCGACGCAGGACCTGAACCAGGCGACCCTCGACCGTTCCCGGCTCGAGCGCTATCTCACTGCCATTCGCGGCTTCAACGCGGCCGATCCGGTTGCGCTGAAGGCGGCGACGCCGCTGCTCGCCCGCAGCCTCGGCATCAAGGTGGATGAGAAGTGTCTCGACAAGATTCCGCAGCTGCAGGCACCGTGCCTCATGCAGGGGCAGGAATCGCTGATCCTCAATGACGGGCACAGCATGTCCATCGTGGAGGCGCTCACGACAGGCCCGGCCAGCGATCTTGCGATGGCGGCGAGCTTCACGCCGGAGGGCGGCTACGGTTACTACAGCCCTTACATCTCTACGGTGCTGGATCTCGGGCGGCTGTTCGACTCGTTCCGCACGGCTAATTTTCAGTACATCCCGGCGCTCGCCACCGCGGTGGGGAACAAGCTGTCGCTGACGCTCAACACGCCGCCCTCGTTTCATGAACCGAAATCGGTGATGGTTGCAGCGTTGCCCGCGATCGAGCACGCGCAACCGCCGCCGCTGCACGCTGTGAATCCCAAAGACATCTACTGCGCGCGGCGGGATTCGCTGGTGCTGCCGGTTGAGGGCGCTCCGCTCGTGTTCTCCACCGAGTACGCGCACGACACGGTGCTTCGCGTGACTGGGCAGAGTGGGCAGGCGCTGGATTTGCCGGCCCGGGCGGATGCCGTGCAGGGTGGCTTCATTATAGATACGTCACCGCTCGGGACCGCGAGCCTTGCGGATCGCATTCAAGGGTCGCTGCACGGATACTGGGGGTTCGAAAAGTTCGACGAGCCGCGCTTTCAGCTCGTGAACACGCGGGCGCAGCCGTGGTCGCGATCTCCGACCGATGATGGCGCACTGGTTGTGGGGCGCGCGAACACCATTCATCTGCAGGCCGGCAGCGTGGCGTGCATCGATCGCATCATGGTGAAAGACCCTGCGGGCAAGGAGCTGCAGGTTGAGTGGTCTCCGGTCAAGAGCAATGAGGTGGAAGTCAGCCTGCCATTGCAGCAGGCGGAGCCCGGTGAGCTGACGTTGTTGGTTTCTCAATTCGGCGCGAAGGAGCCGCAGCCGGTGGAGCTGCGAGTGTTTCCTGAGGCCGGGCGGCTCGAGAGTTTCACCATTCATGCCGGAGAGGCGCAGGGCATCCTGAAGGGCAGCCGGCTCGAGGATGTCGCGAGCCTCTCGATCAAGGGGTACGAGTTCGCGCCCGTGCCGGCGGCGTCGAACCTGCAGGGAGGGACGCTGATGATGGCGTTGAAGCCCGAGGCCGGTGCGGGATCGGCAGCGCCGACGGGATCGGCAGCGCCGGCGGGATCGGCAGCGCCGGCGGGATCGGCAGCGCCGGCGGGATCGGCGGCGCCAGCAGGATCGGCCGCGGTCGCGGGATCGGCGGCGTCTGGCGGACTCACCGCGACTACGTCGGACGGCGTTGGCGCGTCGGCAACGGCGCCTTCGAACGCTGCCGGCACTTCGACGACTGATGCGTCGGCGCTCTCAGCTTCAGTCGTGCCGGCCCCCGCGGCGAGCGCACCCACCACCACTCTCAAGCAAGGCGAAAGCTCGAAAGCGAAAGTGACGCTGCGCGACGGTCGCGTGCAGATGGTCAGCGTTTCCGTCACCGCGCCCCGCCCGAGCGTCGAGTTGCTCGGCAAGAGCGTGCAACCGGCGAAGGGCGACGACAGCAACATTCAGCTCACGGGCCAGAACCAGCTGCCGCAGGATGCGCAGCTCACCTTCTCCGTGCGCGCGAAGCTGCCCGCCACCTTTGGCCGCGACGCCTCGCTCGAAGTCGCGACGGAAGATGAAGCGTTTGCCACCACGCTGAGCCTTGCGAATCGCGGCCTCATGCTCGCGGACTCCAGAGTGGCCGTGGCCAGCATCGACCCGGCCAAGGCATTCGGCGCGTCCGCCTTCGGGAAGCTGAAGTTTCGCGTCGTGGCAGGTGGTGTGCCTGGCGATTGGCAGCCGCTGGTCACGCTCGTGCGATTGCCTGATTTGCAGGCACTGCAGTGTCCCTCGGCAACCGACAAAGCCTGCAAGCTCACCGGCACGAACCTCTTTCTTGTCGACTCCTTCTCAACCGACCCGCAATTCAAAGAGCCCGTGCCGGTGCCGGAAGGCTTCCCCGGCCGCGCCCTGCCCGTGCCGCGCCCTGAGGAGAACGGACTCTATTTAAAGCTGCGCGACGACCCGTCCGTGATCAATATCGCGCGCCTCACACCGGACGTGCTGCCCGCGCCGCCGGCACCGCCGAGCGACGCCCCAAATGCCCCAAGCGAAGCCGTCGGCCACCAAAGCGGGCGCTCAGAACTCAGCGGTGATGCAGGCGCATTGAGCGAGCCTGCGAGATCGAGCGGCAATGCCGGCGCATTGAGCGAGCCTGCGAGATCGAGCGCCGATGCAGGCGCGTTGAGCGACACTGCCAGCTCGCCGGACCACATCGCTCCGGGGCAGAACCCCGCGACGACGGCGGCGAGTGCACCCGGCCAGCCGGCGGCGCTGCCCGCCGGGGACGCAAGCGCCCAGCCCTAAGGCACGAAAGGCCGCTCGCAAGAACCGCTCGATCGCGCCTGCTGGCCGCACCTTGCTGGCCGCACCTTGCTCAACCGCGCCCTGCTCAACCGCGCCCTGCTCAACCGCGCCCTGCTTAGCCGCGCCCGTCCGGCCGGGCCGCGACGGCCACTCCCCACGGGCCTTTACTCACCGGAATCGTTGCGATCACCTTGAACGAGTCCGCGTCGATGACCGAGACATCGTTCGAGGGTCCGTTCGCGGAAAAGATGCGTCGCCCATCCGGGCTCACCGCAAGGCCCCAAGGTCGCGCGCCGACTGTCACTTTGCGCAGCACCTTGTCGATTCGCGTATCCACGTGGATGACCTGCCGGGAGCGTCCCGTGCTCAGATACAGCGAGTGCCCATCCCGGGATACCACCGCATCCATCGGCCGCACATCCGCGCCCAGCTGAATCGTACTCACGATCGCGAGCTTCTTCGTGTCGATTACGGTGACGCTGCCGTCGAACTCTCCCGGCACATACGCCTTCGCGCCGTTCGGCGTGAACGCGACAGCGCGCGGCCGCTTCCCCACCTTGATCTGCTTCAGCACCTTGTTGGTCGCGACGTCAATGACAGATACCTGCTGCGCACTCTCCGACGTCACCCACGCCGTGCGTCCGTCGGGCGTGATACGCACGCCTTCCGGCTCATCCCCCACTTTCGGAGACGCAATCACCTTCCCGCTCGCCGCATCGAGCACCACCGCGGTGCCGGTGTCTTCACTTGCCACGTAGATGTGCTTGCCGTCGGGCGTTACGGCGAGCTTCTCGGGATCGGAAACGCCGCGAATGATTCGCACCATGCTGCGACTCGCAATGTCGAACTGCCCTATTCCATCGGCGGATTTGTCCGCCCCATCGGCGGATTTGTTCGCGCCATCGGCGGATCTGTCCGCCCCATCGGGCTCCTTGTCCGCGGACGGCGCGTCGTCATCATCATCGTCGTCATCCTCGCGCGTGCCGCCGGGCGGCGGCGGCCCCTGGATGGGCGAGCCACTCAGCGCGATGAAAAGATGTTTGCCCTCCGCCGTCGCTTCGATGCCGCGGGGCCGCTTGCCGAGTGGCACAGTCGCTTCCACCTCGAGCGTCTCCCCGTTGATCACGGACAGATCCCCCGAAATCTCATTGGTCACATAGATTTCGTACGAGCCCGCGGCAGCCACGCCCCACGCAGAACAACTGACCCATGCCGCCGCGAGAGCTACGAACATTCGACGCACGTCGACTCCTGCAGGCGCCGCTCGACGCGCGCCGCCGCCAACAGCAGCGGCGCGCCCTATTTCAAAGAAAGATCGCATTTTCCTTACGCTACCGGCCGAACGAGTAGCGGACACCCACCCAGTACGAACGCGGTGCCCCCGGTGCCAGGAAGGTCGAGCCGATCAGCGGCCGCTCGCCATCGACAATTGGCCCGGCGAACGGCCGCGCCACAAAGTTGCCCACCCCGTTGAAGCCGGTGGAGCCGAGCTGCGCGGCGGTGTAGTACTCGCGATCGAACAGGTTGTTCACCTGAGCAAACATCCTGACCGCAGCAACCGGCTCGTAGCTGAGCCCGAGGTTCGCAACGGTGTAACCGCCCGTGCGGCCCGGCCCGATGTAGAACACGCCGTCGGGCTCATGCGCGTTGTTCTCGTTGCCACGCGCATAGCTCCCGGAGATCGTGATCACGTCCACATTGGCCGTGAGCTGCGGAACGATGCGCCAGGTCGCAAACGTCTTGAAAACATGGCGCGGGGTGAGCGGAATGCGATCGCCCGGCGCCACGTCGATGGCGCCTTCGAAGCCCGGCCCTTCTTCGTTCGTGCTGTTGCCTTCACCGAGCACTTCCTCGCGCGAACGATAGGTCGCATCGAGGAAGAGGTAATTCGCACCCACATCGAACGCACCGAAGCGCGCGGTGATGCCCGCCTCGGCGCCCTGCCGCCGCGTCTTGCCGAAGTTCTGGAAGTAGCCGAAGCCCGAGGTGTCATCCGCCACGAACATGATGTCGTCGCGGTTCTCCGCATGGAACAAGCCGACATTCCACACCAGCGCGTCGTCCACGCGCCCGCGGAAGCCGAGCTCGACCGTGCGTGTGATCACCTGGTCGAGCGGCGGATCCCCGGCCATGGCGTTCGGCAGCTTGCAGGGATTCTCCGGATCGGCGCAACCCAGCTCGATAGCCGAAGGCGCGCGGCTTCCCTCCGTGTAGCCGACGTAGGCGGTCAGCAACTCACTCGGCGTGACCGTGACGCCCACCGCGGGATTGAAGCGATCGAAGTGCTGATTGCTGTCGAGCGAGCCCGGTCCGCCGCCTGGCGTGAGCCCGTCGCGATTCTCGATCTCGCTGCGATCGTAACGGCCCGACACCGTGAGGTGTGTGATCGACGTGACATCCCATGTATCGGAAAAGAAGACACTGCGAGTCTTCGTGTCGCCGCGCAGCTCGACGCGCGCGTCGAAGGCGTTCTCCGAGTCCTGCGTGCCGTCGGCAAAGGCTCCGGGGCCCTCGACCGTAGCGACCCCGCGGTCCGGTGTCAGAAAGCCGAACTGCGTGGATTGCGCAAAGCGCGCACGACTGTCCGTGAGGCCGCCGCCGACCGTGAAGAGGTTGCGGCGGCCGGCAAGCTGCGAAGTGAACGTCGCCTGCACCGAAAAGCCGGCTTCGTGCTGTTGCGTGCGGCCCCGATTGACGAGACCGTTGCACTTCTCGTTCGGCTCCTCGTTCGTGAGGATGTTCGCGATACAGCGCCAGCTCGGAAACGGCGTGTTGTCCTGGCTTTCCCCGCTCGTCGGAAAGCCGGTGTAGCCCGCGGCCGTCAATGCGGCCCGCTCGCCGGCGCTCGGCTGATACAAGGATTCGCCGAGCGAGTCATCGTTGATGTCGCCGTTGAAGGTCGTCGTCTTGATGTCGCGGTAATAGAGATTCGCCGAGAGCGTGACAGCGTCGCTCAACTTCTGCGATCCGGTGAGGTTGAAGAGGTACGCCTTGTTCTGCGTGTTGTCCGGCTTGGTGTAGACGCTCTCGTAGTCGCGGCTGAGGAACTGAAGATCCTGCAAACCATTGCCGTTCAGGTCCGTGTCGGCGTACGCGCCGGTCAACGCGACATCCGTCACGTCATTGCGCCAGCCCACCTTCGCGAACACCTGCGTCGCATCGGTTGGCGAATCGTCGCGCCAGCCATCCTCCTTCAGCTTGTTGGCTGTGCCATACCAGTAGACACCGCGATCACTGCTGCCACCGGCTTCGAGCGTGACCTGCCGGCGCGAATCCGATCCGTAGTTGAGCCCGACCGAGTAGCCGGGGTCACTGAAGCCATCCTTCGTGCGCAATGACAGCGCGCCGCCCAGCGTGTTGAGGCCGAACAGCGGGTTCGAGCCGGGCATCACGGTCATCGTGGAAATCGCTTCACGCGGAATGAGATCCCAGCTCACGACATCGCCGAAGGGCTGGTTGAGACGCACGCCGTCCATGTACACGGACAAGCCCTGCGGCGTGCCGAGCAGCGGTGAGGCGGTGTAGCCGCGATAACTGATATCTGGCTGCAGCGGGTTGTTCTGGACTTCGTTCACGTACACGCTGCCAAGCGTGCGGTTCATGAACGATGTCAGGTCGAGTGCGCTCGTGCGCTCGATATCCCGCGACGAGGCGGTCTGCACGGGCGCCGGAATATCCGCGCGATCCACTTCCGCACCCGGCAAGGGCGTCGTGCCGATGACGATGACGGTGGGAAGAAGCCCCTCCTGTGGCGACTCGCTGCCCGCGGCGTTGGCAGTCAGCGTTACGGCGGTCATGGCCGTCGTCGAAATGAGCAGGGAAGCGGTGCGGATGGATCGACTCACGGGAGATTACCTGTAATTATTTCGGGCCGCGGAACTCGCGGCGGCGAAAGTCTCCGGGAACACCCGAAATCGCACCAGAGAATCCTTCCCGGCCTGAGCGGGAATTTTTCCCGGAATGGGCGTTGGCTCGGGCGTCAGTCAATTCGGGCTGCGCGGGGCTTCATGACGGCAGCCAAGTGGTCATGCGCGATGCATGTGGTGCATGCACGCGCCTTCCTCTGCAAGGGATCAGTAGTGCAGTACGCCAGCATGTGATCGCGTGCGTGCATTCATGCAAAACCCGCATGCGCAACACGCTGACTAAACGACAAAATTCGTACTTTTATGTCCGTAGACGAACAACATTCGCGGGCGGATACTTCGCTTCATCATGCGCATGGCTCTCGCATACAAACCTGAATACGACGAGGTATCTGTGAGCTCGATAGAAGTTCTCGAGTCGAATGTCGCCGCCGTTCGCGATCAGTTCAACGAGTTCAGGAAGGAGCACAAGAGCTTCAGGGAAGAAGTGCGCGCAAGCCTGGAGAAGCTCGACGAGAAGATAGATCGGGCCGTCACGACGCTGCGCGGAGAGATCAGCGCGATGGCTGCCAAGGCCGCAAGCGATCTCAAGGATCTCGCCACTCGCATCGACGGACAGTTGAGCGAGTTGCGCGCGGAGCAGAGATCCATGCGCAACGCTATCGACCAGACCAATATCAGGCTCGATCAGACCAACGCCAGACTCAGTGTCGCCAATGAGAAGCTGACAAGCGTCGACACGAAGCTGAACGCGTTGTTCTGGGTGATCGGGGGATCGATCACGCTCGGCACATTCGTCATTACCTTGGGCAAAGCGTTCGGTTGGTTTTGAAGGCGGGCGCGAGCTTCACCTCGCGCCTCGCCTCCCTCGCCTCCCTCGCGTCCTCGCCTCCCTCGCGTCCTCGCCTCCCTCGCTACCGCTCCCACACCGGACGCCATTCCCGTCACCGGGAAAAATTCCCGGCCGCGCTGGGAAATAGTCCTCAGACTGCGCACAATGCGCCCCCACATGCGCGTGCCACTCTTCACATCGCTTCTCGTTTGCCTCGCCGTCCCAGCCCAAGCCCAGGAGACACCCAGCAAAAACCCGGCCGAAGCGCTGGAAATGCCCACGGTCGAGGTCGTCGGCACGACACCGCTGCCAGGCCTTGGCACCCCGATCCGGGATGTCCCGTCGAACGTACAGATCTACACGAGCAAGGACCTCGCCGGACAGCGCCAGGCGAATGTCACGGACTACCTCGAGCAGAACCCCACCGGCATCGCCGCGAACGCCGCGCAGGGCAATCCCTTCCAACCGGACATCAGCTTTCGCGGCTTCAGCGCATCGCCGCTCCTGGGCACGCCGCAAGGCGTGTCGATCTTCCAGGATGGCATTCGCGTCAACGAGCCCTTCGGCGACATCGTCAACTGGGATCTCATTCCGCAATCGGCGATCGCCAGCATTCAGCTCATCCCCGGCTCCAATCCGGCATTCGGCCTGAACACGCTCGGCGGCGCGGTCGCGATCTACACCAAGAGCGGCGCGCAGTATCCCGGCGGTGACGTGCAACTCTCCGGCGGCTCCTTCGGTCGCAGGACTGCGCAGGCCGAATGGGGTGGCTCGAGCGGCGTGCTCGACTGGTTCCTGACCGGCAACCTCTACGACGATGACGGCTGGGCCGATCACAACCCGAGCAAGGTGCGGCAGTACTTCGGCAAAGTGGGCTGGCAGAACGAGACCAGCGATCTCGACGTGAGCTTCACGGGCGCGAACAACACGCTGCAGGGAACGCAAACGCTGCCGCTCTCCTTCCTCGACAACATCGAGCAGGCGTACACGTTTCCCGACCAGAACCAGAACAAGCTCGCCTTCCTCACCACCAAGGGCAGCCACTTCCTGCGCGACGATGTCCTGCTCGGCGGCAATCTCTATTACCGCAGCTACGAGACGCGCAACGTCAGCAGCAATGTGAATGACGATTTCGAAGATGACGACGACGTTCAGGCCGCCAATGACGCCTCCGACATCGACCAGGACGGTTATGGCGGCGGCCTGCAACTCGTGTTCACACGAGATCTCCTCGGCCGCAAGAACCAGCTCACGGTCGGTGCAACGGCAGACATTGCTCAGGCGCGCTTCAGCCAGTATTCGCAGGAGGCGCAGTTCACCCCCGATCGCGCCGCCGTGGGCATGGACGACTTCGAGCTCGAAACCGACGCCGATACGCGCAGCCGCTACTACGGTGCATTCATTGCGGATACTTTCAATCTGAGCCCGCAGTGGACGCTCACAGCCTCCGGCCGATATAACCGCGCACGCATTCGCATCGAGGATCGAACCGGCGAGGCGCCGCTCCTGAACGGCGAGCACACCTTCTCGCGGTTCAACCCGGCGGTCGGCGTCAATTTCAATCCAACTACGAACCTGACTGCGTACGCGAGCTACAACGAAGGCGTGCGCGCGCCCACCGCCGTGGAGCTGACCTGCGCGGACCCGGACGCGCCTTGCAAGTTGCCGAACGACTTTCTCGCCGACCCGCCGCTCGACGAAGTGATCTCCAAAACGGCGGAGCTCGGCGCTCGCGGGGTCGCCGGCGCGGCGTGGCGCTGGAGCGCATCGGTCTATCGCACGCGCCTCGAGAACGACATCGCGTTCATCAGCGCGGGCGCGGGCGCTTCGAACGCGGGGTTCTTCGCGAACGTCGGCACCACGCGCCGCCAGGGTGTCGAGCTCGGGCTGGAGAAGCAGTTCAAACCGGTTTCGATCGCTTTGCGCTACACGTTCCTCGATGCCACATTTCGTTCTTCGTTCAGCGAGAGCAGCCCCGCGAACTCGACTGCGGATGGGGATGGAGTCATCCAGATCGAACCGGGCAATCGCATTCCATCCAATCCACGCCACGTGTTGAAGCTGCGGGCGGATTGGGCGGTCACGTCGCAGTTCTTCCTGGGCGCGAATGTGCTCACGAGCGCGGGCGCGTATGCGCGCGGCGATGAGAACAATCAGGATGTGCACGGCCAGCTGCCCGGCTACACGCTCGTGAACCTGGACGCGCGGTACCTCGTTTCCAGCGCGTTCGAGGTCTTCGCCCGCGTCAACAATGCGCTCGACCGGCGGTACTACAACTTTGGCGTGGTGGGGGAGAACTTCTTCACCGGCCCCAATCGCACGTTCGGGCCTGCGGTGGGTGTCGAGGCGGCGCCCGAGCAGTTTCGCGGGCCGGGCGCGCCGCGCGGTGTGTGGGTCGGCGTGCGGTATTCGTTCGGGGGACAGTCGGCGGGTAGTATCGCGGATACCGACTAAGTCGACCCCGAGTCTCGCTCATGCGGCAGTCTGCATCGGTCCTCGCGCATCCTTCCATCCGTCGCGACATTTTCATCGTCATCGCTGTGACGGTCGCTTCGGCTTTCGTGGCCGGGTATCTGGAGCTGAACGAACGCGTCTTCGCGGTTACCCGGCAGTATGAACACCTGCAGGTGGACGAGTGGCCCATCGTCGTCTCGGTGCTCGCGCTGTGCCTCATGTGGATGGTGTGGCGGCGCTACCGCCTCGCCCTCACGGAATTGGGGGCGCGGCAACTCGCGGAACAGCGGCTCACCGAAGCGCTTGCCGAGAACCGCGAGCTCGCGCGCGAGAACCTTCGCGTGATCGAGGCGGAACGCAAGCATCTCGCGCGCGAGCTGCATGACGAGCTCGGCCAGTACCTGAACGCCATCAAGCTGGACGCGGTCGCCGACCGAAGCGGCGAGAACGGGGAAAATCACGGGCGAAGAACGCAACGGATGCTCGCCACGGTCGATCACATACACGGCGTCGTGAACGACATGATCCGTCGGCTGCGACCTGCGGGGCTCGACGAGCTCGGCGTCGTCGCTGCCGTGGAGAGCTGCGTGGATCAATGGCAGCAGCGGCTGCACACCGTTCGATTCTCGTTGAACGCGAGCGGCG
>JBDZVF010000541.1:0-239 GCA_040255575.1 Pseudomonadota bacterium
GGCGTTGGGGTCGGCGTCGGGGTCGGCGTGGGCGTCGGGCTCGTCGAAGTGCCCGTCACGGTGATCGCAAACGGCGCGAGTCGCGCGGTCGTGCGGCCATCGGTTACCGAAATCCTGATGTCCTTGTAGGTGCCGACATTCGAGCTGCGCGGCACGCCATAGAGCGTTCCACCGTAGCTCACGAAGTACAGCCACCTCGGCTTGTTCGCAACGCTGAAGCGCAGATATCGCGAGTACCG
>JBDZVF010000541.1:249-3851 GCA_040255575.1 Pseudomonadota bacterium
CGCCGGCTCGCCGTAAATGGTGAGCGACTCGGTCCTGTAGCTGGTTGGGCTCGTCCGCGCGTCCGCGATGTTCACCTGGGCGAGCGCAATTGCGGCTGCACTCAGGATCACCGGCATCGTGTGACGCTTCAGGACTTTCTTCGAGCTCATTGAGAGACCCCCGGCGAGCATTGCGGCCTATGTGGCCGCGACGGTGGGCCTGCCGGCGGGGGTTACTGAAAACGTTACGAGTGCGGCGTGTCGCCGCTCACCGTTTCGCTCCCGGCAACCCCGCTATCCAGCGCGCGTGGGCGCGCGGACCGGAGGTTTTGCGTCCCCGCCTTTCGACGGGTATGCCCTTTCAGTTGCGGAACATCCGCGCCCGGAACGCGCGCCCGGGTGCGGCTCACTTGCGCATCATCGAACTCAAATTCGATGCAGTCATGCGATGGGTGCAGTAAACACCCGACGACTGCCAGGGACAATGTGCGCAGACGGCTACATGTCTGCGGCTAGCGACGCGCATCTCGCAGCGAGCACAGGCTGTCTCGTTTTCGGTATGTCTGCCCACGACGCTTCATTTACAGGCCCCCGCGCGCTCAACGCGCAATTCGCACCTCATTGCGCAAGGCGCTCACGCAGTGATTCGCGGAAAGCTTCTACGTACTTGTCACAAGCGAACGGCGCGAGACCCGCGTCACATTTGAGAGAAGCGCATCACATTCGCTCGCGGCTCGCGGCTCGCGGCTCGCGGCTCGCGGCTCGCGGCTCGCGGCTCGCGGCTATACGTGCGAGCACCGACGGCGACGCGGCTTGCACGTGCCATGGCGGTGAAGGAGTGTGTACCCTGCAGCGCAGGCGGCAAAAACCACGCTTTTTGCCGCCGGCAACCGTGTAGGGTCTCGAAAAAATCGTCAGGAGACGATTTTTCCCAGTGAAAAAAACGCCGCGGCTTCTGAGGCCGCGGCGAGTGCTGGCGAAGCGCGTGTGACTACTTCACGCGCACCGCCAGTGCGCGGATCAGCGGCGTACCGGTGGGACCGATGGGGCCGACGGAGGACAGTGCCCCGGTCTTGAGATTCACCTTGTACAGCGTCGATTGCGCAGAGCCGTTGGGCTGCAGGGCAGCGAGCGACAGGCCATCCTCGCCGCCGCCAATATCGAAACCCGCCACATTCGAGAACGTGAGCGTCGGATCGAGCACACCGACCGATGAGAGCGCCCCATCATTCGGCGGGTTCTGCAGCAGCAGGCTGTTGGTCGCGAGATCGATGTCCACGAGCTGCGTCGCCGTCGTCATCGGGTAGCTCGATCGGTACGCGACCGCCACCACCTGCGGCGTGCCCGGGTTGAGGTTGCCGTCCGTCGTGACGAACCCGGTATCGACATTGATGCGCAGATTCTGGCCAGCATCGCTAACGATGCGCAGGCGGTCGGCCACTGGGTTGAAATCCACGGCGAAGGCAGTGCCGGTGAGCGCCGCGAAGGGGTTCGTGCTGTCGGTCGCATCCGCCGCCAGGCTCGAAACCAGTGTGGCCACCGCAGTCATCGAGTCGATTGTGTAGAGCCGTCCCGAGTTCGTCGCGGCGTACAACTTGCCGTTGGTCTGCCGGAAGTCGATGCCAAGAATGTTCTCGCCTCCCTGCAAGCCAGTGATCGGCGCGCTCGTGTCGAGCGTTCCCGGCGTTGCAGGCTTGAAGCTCAGGAGCTTGTTGTCGATCGTCGCCGCGAACACCGTGGCCGTCGGCGCCCCGACGAACGTCGCACCCCGCACGATCTCGCCGCCGCCGATCGCATTGATCTTCGTCGCGCCGCCGGTCGTGACATTGATCGAATGCAGCTCGGAGCTGGCCGCGCCCGCGATATTCACCGCCGCGAACGCCATGTTGTTCGTGCCCGAGATGTCGAACGCCGCGACCGACTGCACGTCGCCGATGCCGAGCGCGCCCACGCTCTGCAGATCGCCCAGATTCGGATTGCCGGAAGGTTGGCCCTGGATCTGCAGCCGATCGTTACCCGCATCCAGCACATAGAGCGTGGTGAAGCCGGTGCCCGCGAATGAGTTCGTGTACGCAGCGGCCACCACAGCAGAGCCGGCTGGATTCAGCGGCCTGTCAGTGATCACCGCGCCGGTATCCACATTGATGCGCAGGCTCTGGCCCATGTCGCTGACGATGCGCAGCCGATCCGAAGTCGGGTTGAAGTCCACGCCGAACTCGGTGCCGCTGAGGCCGGCGAAGGTGTCTCCCATGGCCGCGACCAGCTTCGACTTCATGGTCGCCGCGCCAGTGGTGGTGTTGAGTGTGTAGAGCGTGCCGGAGCTGCCAAGCGCGTATACCGCGCCATCCGCCGGGCGTGTATCGATACCGAGAATATTTTCGTTGGCCGCGAGACCGGTGATCGCCGTGGTGGTGCAGAGCTTCTGCGGAGCCGCCGTCGTGAAGGAAACGAGCTTGTTCGACGCGGTCGTTGCCACGATCTGGCCGAGGGCATTCATCGGTGGCGTGGAAGCGGGCGCCAGCGCGAGGCCGAGAAGCACCTCGTTCGATTGCAAGCCGCTCACCGCGCCATTCAGCGTGGCGGCCCCCGTGCTGAGATTGATCGTATAGATGTTGACGGCCCCGCCAATCTGGAAGGCCGCCGTCGCCATGTTGCTGCCATCCGAGCCCGTCGAGATCTCGAAGCCGCTGCTCGAGCTCGCATCCACGCCGAGCGCGCCCACTTCGCTGATCACGCCGTTGTTCGGGTCCGACGTGGTGAGCAGCTTGTCCGCGTTCGAATCGATGTAGAAGAGCGTCGTGCGGCAGGTCGCTGCGAAGCTGTTCGTGTATCCGGCTTCGACCACGCCCAGGCGCGCCGTGCCGCCCACGTTCAGCGTTCCATCCGTGATCACTGCGCCGCTGTCGACGTTCACGCGCAGGTTCTGCCCCGTGTCGCTCACGATGCGCAAGCGGTCGACCAGTGGGTTGAAGTCGAGGCCGAAGCTCGTGCCCGAGAGCCCGGTGAATGGGTTGGAGGTATCGGTGGGATCTGCGGAGAGCGTCGACTTCAAGGTCGCCGCGCCCGAGAACTTGTCGATCACATACAGGCGGCCGGCGCTGCTGAGGCCATAGATCTGCCCGGTCGTGGTGCCGCCCGGACGAATGTCGATGCCGAGGAGCCTTTCGCCGGCTTGAAGACCGGTGACGTTGACCGCCAGCGTCATCATCGGTGAAGCGCGATCGAACGACACGAGCCGGCCGGCGCTCGTGACGGCGTAGGTGTTGCCGGGCGTGCCATTCATGTTGCCCGGAGAGGGGCTCCCTCCGAACGACATCAGGCGGTCGTTGCACCCGACGAGCATTGCCGCGAGCGATAACCCCAACAACCACCGTACCTCAGTCCGCAGCGTGCGCATGTTTTCCCCTTGTTTGGTTGCATCGATCCCGAGTGATCCCGTTCGCTCCGTCTGCACTACGGAAGCTCGGCACGGCTGGATGTGGAAATTTGTGTCGCCAGTCGCCGAATCGGCGCCGGGCGTCACCATCGGGCGACAAGGCTCGGCGAAATAGGCGAGAATCGCGCCGTGCCAGGACCAGCACTCGACACAGTCGTTACTGCCGAAACACCCGAGGGGATCCTGC
>JBDZVF010000542.1:0-3847 GCA_040255575.1 Pseudomonadota bacterium
CGGCACGGTGAGGCCGTGGTCGACATCCATCTCGTTGATGATGGTCATGTCGAACTCATCGAGGATCAGCGACTGCGCGATGTGGCTCGCCATTGTCGGGTGACCGATGACCGTCGGCACCGGGCGCGGGCCCCAGCCCTCGTCCGCCGGCGGAAATTCCGAGGCGCAGCCGATCGCAAACGTCGGAATGATGCTGGCGTCGAACGCGGAGGCGTGATCGTTGTAGACCAGCAGGATGACGTCGGGCTTGAGCTCGGCGATCCACTTCTTCGAGAAGTCGAAGCCGTCGAACACCGGCTTCCAGTACGGATCCTGCGACTTCTTGTTGTCCCAGGCCGCGCCGATGGCGGGCACGTGGGACACGTTCACACTTGCGACAATCTTGGCCACTTACTTCTTCCCGCCGAAGGCCGGACCGCCGGTCCTGGCCCATTCGGTCTTGCTACGGTTGTTCTCGATGGTGCGTCCACCCTCGAGCATCATCCTGGCGTACTGCTCCTGCGTGAGGCCGGTCATCGTGGCCGCGACGTACTGGAACGACTTGCCGTCCGTCGAGAAGAGCTTCGACAGGTAATAGATGTTGCCGCCGAGATGGATCATGCGCTGCCAGTCGCGCTTCAAGATCGCGTCTCGCTGCTCGTCCGTCATGGGGAACTTGCGCAGGTACTTCGCCTCGTCCGCCTTGAACTCCTCGCGGTTCGCGGCCTTCATGAGCGACATGCAGAACTGGTTGACCCAGTAGCCCTGGCGCGCGCGCTGCGCGTCGAAGAGCGTGGTGCCCGGAACGTCGTCGAACCCTTCGATGGGCTCGCGCCGGACAGAATCGTCAGTTGCCATAGAGATCGGTTCCTTACGCGTGTTCAGTCACGCGCCAAACTGATAGAGACGATGGGGGTTGTCGACGAGGATGAGCTTCTGAGTCGCCGCATCGGGAGCGAACAGAGGCACGAGGTCCACCAGGTCCCCGTCATTGGGCATGTGCCTGGAGATGTTCGGGTGCGGCCAGTCCGTGCCCCAGAGCAGGCGATCCGCGGCGACCTCGATGAGCGCCTGCGCGAACGGCACCGCATCGGTGAACGGCGGGCCCGCGCTCGAGATGCGCTCGGCCCCGCTGATCTTCACCCAGCACTTCTCGTTGTTCTTCGCGAGATCCAGCAGCGCCTTGAAGGGTGGCTGGTCGAGGCCATCCTTCGTCGGCACGCGGCCCATGTGGTCGATGATGAAGGGGATCGGCAGCTTGTTGATGAAGTCCTGCGACGAGGGGATGTCCACCGCGTCGAAGTGCAGGTCCACGTGCCAGCCGAACGGCGTCACGCGCTCGATCGTGCGCCAGAACTCACCCATGTCCGGCACGCCGCCAAGATGCTTCACGAAGTTGAAACGCACGCCGCGGAAACCCTGCTCGTGCAGTTTCTGGAAATCCTTCTCGGTGAAGGAGTCGTCTGAGTTCGCGACACCGCGGTACTTGCCGCCGCTCTGCGCGATGGCGTCGACGATCACGGTGTTGTCGCTGCCGTGGCAGCTCGCATTCACCAGCACCGCGCGCTCGAGACCGAGTTGCTGCTGCAATTCCTTGAAGCGCGACAGCGGCGCATCGGGCGGCGTGTAGGTGCGATCCGGCGCGTACGGATATCGGTCACCGGGGCCGAAGATGTGGCAGTGAGCATCGGTCGCGCCCGGCGGTGCCTTGAACTTCGGCGTGCGGGTATTCGGATCCGGCGCCTTGCAGGTCGGAATACTTGCGGTCATGTGCAATTTGGGAGGCCTCTGGAAGGGCTGGTATGGTAAGGCCTTGGCGGAAGTCGAACAATCCGCCTCCCTCGTATACCTGTTATTTGTCGCCTGAAGGTGAGAGCCCTTATGTCGCCCGCTGAAGCCGCTGAAAAACTCACACTCCGCACGGATTTCTCGCTGTTGATCGATGGAGAGAGCGTCGGCGCCGCAAGTCACCTCGACGTGGTGAACCCCGCAACGGGCGAAGTCTTCGCACGCTGCCCGGCCGCGGGCAAGGCCGAGCTCGACCGCGCTGTGGCAGCCGCGCGGCGCGCCTTTTCTTCGTGGAGCGAACTCACGTTCGAAGATCGCACAAGCGCCATCCAGCGCATGGCAGATGTGCTCAAGGCCAATGCGGACACGCTGGCAGAGCTCCTCACTCGCGAGCAGGGCAAGCCCCTTCAGCAGTCGAAGGATGAGATCAATCGCGCGGCCACGCTCACGGCGGGCATGCTGAAGATCCGCTTCGCGACCGAGACCATTGTCGATGACGCGGACAAGCGCATCGAGCTGCGCTATGTGCCGCTCGGGGTCGCGGGGATCATCACGCCGTGGAATGCGCCCATCAATCTTGCGATCGGGCCGCTCGTTTCCGCGCTCTACACGGGCAACACGGTGGTGCTGAAGCCCTCCCCTTACACGCCGCTCAGCACGCTCAAGATCGGCGAGCTCATCCGGGATGTGCTGCCGCGTGGCGTCGTCAACCTCATCGCGGGCGGCGATCAGCTCGGCCAGTGGATGACCGAGCATCCCGGCATCGAGAAGATTTCGTTCACCGGGTCGGTGGCGACCGGCAAGAAGGTGATGGCGAGCGCCGCGGGCACATTGAAGCGCGTGACGCTGGAGCTCGGTGGCAACGATGCGGCCATCGTCCTCGACGACGTGGACCCGAAGGGGGTCGCGCCGAAGCTGTTCTTCGCGGGGTTCGTCAACAGCGGCCAGGTCTGCATGGCCGTCAAGCGCATCTACGCGCACGAGAAGATTTACGACGCGCTGTGCGAGGCGCTCGCGGAAGAGGCGCGCAAGTGGAAAGTCGGGGACGGGCTCGATCCGGCGACGAAGCTCGGGCCGATCCAGAACCGCATGCAGTACGACAAGGTGCGCGCCGTCATCGAGGACACGAAAAAAGCCGGCGGCAAGTTCCTGGCCGGCGCCGAGCAGCCGAAGGGGCCCGGGTACTTCGTGAATCCGGCGATCGTCACCGGGCTCGAAGAGTCGAACCGGCTCGTGCGCGAGGAGCAGTTCGGGCCCATCGTGCCGGTGCTGAAGTTCAGCGATGTGAACGAGGCGCTTCGCCGGGCCAACGACACACGCTATGGCCTGAGTGGCTCGGTGTGGAGCCGTGACCCCGAACGCGCCGCCGCCATCGCGGCCAGACTCGAAGTCGGCACCGCCTGGGTGAACCAGCATCGCGCCACTGCCGCGAATGTGCCGTTCGGTGGCGCGAAGGAGTCGGGCCTCGGCCGCACCTATTCCGAGCTGGGACTCAAGGCCTACATGGAACCGCGGGTCATCAGCATCCTGAAAACGCCGGTCTAGCGCCGAGCGCGGGAAGGGTCATCGAGTTCGCACGAGCAGCGTGATGCTGACCACTGCGAGCAGCACCGTGGGAGTCCACGCGAGGATGACGGGGTTCAGGTCGAAAACCAGGGTGCCGCTCTCGATCAGGCGCTGAAGCAGGAACAGGGCGATGCCGACGACGAGGCCGATCACCGTGCGGGTCCCTGCCCCGGCGGATCGCAGCGAGCCGAGCACGAACGGCACCGCGAGCAACACCGCGAACGCGATGCCGAGCGTGCGCGCGATGCGCGACCAGAACGCGAAGATGTACGGCCGCGCATCGAGTGAGTTCTGCTGGTAGTAGCGAATGAGCCGATAGAGCGACACCACCTCCAGCTCGTTCGGATTCTCCACCGCGAGACCCAGGAACTCCGCCGTCACCGGCGTCTGGAGCATGCGTTCGCCCACCGGACGCGTGAGCACGCGGTCCGACTCGAAACGCGACTCTGCATAGCCGCGCAACATCCAGCCACTGTTCGCCCCGGATGTTGCGCGATCCGCATGACCGATCGCC
>JBDZVF010000046.1:0-21066 GCA_040255575.1 Pseudomonadota bacterium
GGCGGCCGGACTCCTGCGCGACATGCGCCGCATACAGCGCGTTCGCAGCTGCGGCCGTGCCGGCAGCTCGGCCGGGCTCGTCGATCGAGTCCAGGCTTTCGCACAGTTCGCGCAGGCGAGTGTGCCCATCCAGCAGCGCCTGCACCAGCAGCGCCGTGGTCTCGCGTTCCCGGCCGCGGGCGTAGACGGCCGCCTCCATGGCTTTGATCTGCGGCAGGAGGCTGATTGGCACCGGCACGCCGAACGACACGCTGCTGCCGACGTACAGGCGATCGCTGTGGGCGCGGGAAATGGCCTGCTTGATGCCGGAGTTGAGCCCCTGAAGCAGCCCGAAGAGCAGGAATGCGCTCGCGATCTGCAGAGGCATCAAGATGGCGCGACCCGTTTTTCGCCAGATACCGGCCCAGATGAGTGGCAGGTACTTCATGTCAGCCCCCTGACCTTTTCGAAAACGCGCGGAAGTGTAATCGGTCGCGCTTTCGCTCCATAGACGCATACCGGCAAGATGCCGGCCGCCGCCGGTGAATCTTCCGCCAGGGCGCTGGCCTCCCACCGGTCATTGCGCCGCCGCCTCCTCGGTTTGGGCAGGCGGCCCCCGCATACTCCACCCGCCCCAAACAGCGAGAGCTATGCATGTCCAGGAAAGATTCCAACTCGTCACCCGCCCCGGATCGGTTCGCACGCGAACGGCGCAGGTTTCTGCAGGACAGCGCCGTTGGCGCAGGCGCTACCACCCTGCTCGCCGCGATGGGATTGAGTCATTACGCCGTTGCGCAGAACGCCCCCGCTGGGAGTCCCCCGGGCGCCGCCGGCCCGGGCGGTCCGGGCGCGCGACCGGCACCGCCACCGGAGCCCAAGGTTTCCCAGCCCGCGCCGCTGAAGGTGCTGAAGGGCAAGGTTGCGTACATCACGGCGGCCTCCGACGGCATCGGTCTCGGCATCGCGCGCGCCGCCGCCAACGCCGGCATGAAGGTGTGCATCGGCTACCGCAATGAAGAGCGTCTGGCCGCGGCCGTCGCGCTCTTCAAGAAGGGCCAGGAGGTCTTCCCGATCAGGCACGACGTCACCGATCGTGATGGCTGGGAGAAGGTGCTCGAGCAGATCAAAGGCAAGTACGGCAAGTTGCATCTGCTCGTGAACAACGCGGGATCCAAGACCCGCGCCAAGGTGAGCGATGCGAAGCCCGAGGAGTGGGACACCGCCGTTGCGGTGAACTACACCGCCATCTACAACAGCGTCGCGGTGTGCTTGCCGCACATGCTCGAGCATGGCGAGGGGTCGCACATCCTCTGCACGTCTTCGATGAGCGGGCTGCTTCCTGGCAGCAATCTCGGCGTCTACACGGCGACAAAGATTGCGGCGGTGGGCCTGATAGAGGCGCTGCGCGTCGAGCTCGAAGGCATCACCGTGGGCACGTCGGCGTTCGTTCCGGGCGGCGTCAACACGGACAATTACTTCGCTTCCGGCGAGGAAAACCCGTATCGCGCGGCGCAGGCGGCCAAGAACGGTGCGCCCGCCAATCGTCCGCGCAATCCGCCTGCGGGAATGGATCCGCTGGAAGCTGGTGAGCGCGTGCTCAACGGCGTGGTGAACAACGATCTCTTCATCGTCACGCATCCGGAGTACATGCCGGGCACCAAGGAACGCTTCGATGCGATTCTCGCGTCCGAGCCGGTCGAAGACTCGCCACCGCCGGAAGCACGCGTGAAAGCATCGGCGCGCGTGCTGCACGCGGGCATTTACCCGCGCGAGATCGAGCATCGGAAGAAGCCCCGCAAGTCCTTCCGTAGCGTGACGGCCTGATGAACGCACTGATCATGAGCAAGAGAAAACAGAACGACACGACGCGCCAGGCCGCTGCCGCGATCGACCGGCGTCAGTTCCTGGGAGCGGGTGCCGCGCTGGGCGCGGCCGGCATGGGCGCGATGTTCACCGGCCTCACGCGCCAGGTGCTCGCGCAGAACGCTTCGCCAACGGCACCGCGCTCGAGTCCCTTCCCGCCTCCGCCCCCGGAGCCCACGGTTTCGCAGCCGCCGCCGCTGAAGGACCTGAAAGGCAAGGTCGCCTATATCACCGCCGCTTCCGATGGCATTGGCCTCGGCATCGCGCGCGCGGCCTCGAAGGCGGGCATGAAGGTGGTCATTGGCTACCGGAACGAGGAACGGCTGAAGGCTGCATTGCCGCTCTTCAAGCCCGGCAACGCTGGCGTGCTCGCGATCAAGCACGATGTGACGGATCGCGACGGCTGGGCGAAGCTGCTCGCCGAGATCAACCAGAAGTTTGGCAACCTGCATCTGGTCGTGAACAACGCGGGCGTGAAGACGCTGCGCCAGGCGAGCCAGGCCCAGTACGATGAATGGGATAACGCGGTCGCGGTGAACTTCACCGCCATCTACAACAGCGTAGCCACCTGCCTGCCGCACATGCTGAAGCACGGCGAGGGTGCGCATTTCGTCACCACGGCGTCGATGGGAGGCTTGCTACCCGGCGCGAACGCGGGCGTCTACACGACGACCAAGATCGCTGCGGTCGGCATCATGGAAGCGCTGCGCGTCGAGCTCGAGTCGACCACGGTGGGCACGTCCGTCTTCTGCCCGGGTCTCGTGGATACGGACAACTATCCGATGGGCGAAGAGAACCCGTATCGCGCGGCGCAGATCGCGAAGCTATCCAATGGGCAGCCGCCGCGCCCGCGCACGCCGGTCGGCATGGATCCGCTGGAAGCGGGCGAGCGCGTGCTCAACGGGGTGGTGAACAACGACCTCTTCATCCTGTCGCATCCGGAGTTCAAGGAGGGTATCGCCGAGCGTTTCGAGGCGATCATGCTCTCCACGCCTAAGGTGGAAACCCCGATCCCCCAGGCGCGGATCGACGCGGAGGCGCGGGTGATCCGGTGCGGCATCTACAAGCGCGAGATCGAGCATCGCGCGCGCCGGCGCAAGAGCTACCGCACGGTCTGATTCGGGTCGCGGGGCCGTCCGACGGCCCCGCTCGCTGACCTGCCGTTCTTCTACTTGCCGTTCTTCGCGCTCCGGCGCGACAGCGGGTCGTAGCCGTTCGCGAGCGGCACGTTCTTCATCAGCCGATGCAGGTAGCCGATGAGGATCTGCCGCTCCTTCGCGGAGAAGCCCTTCAGCATGAGGTCTTCACGCTCCAGCGCGACCTTGGAGATGCGATCGTGCAGGCCGCGGCCGGAGGGCGTGAGCTCCACCTCGCGGCGTCCGTTGCGCTCCTCGACGCGCACGATGCCCTTGGCGCGCAGCGTGCTGAGCGAGCGGCTGATCACGGACTTGTTGAGCGACGTGTCTTCGCTCAGATCCTTCGCCGTGATGCGTGGCCGGCGGGCCAGCACGATGACGATGCGCGAATCGTTGATGCCCACGCCGAGCCGCTTGCGGTACAGGATCGAGGCGGCCGAGGCGACTCCCCGGCTGATCCGCCCGAGGAGGTACGGGACGAAACGGTCACGATGGACCACGAGACTGCTTTGAACCAATGGACTGGCGCGTCGGGCGCTCTTTCTCATGTCACTCTCAGGCACTGTTGTTCATTGGGAAATCGCCCCTGGCGATTCATTCGGACCGCCGCCCGGTTGCCGGCGGCAACAGGGCGCGCTTTTCTGCCGCCTGCTGAGCGCGAACGCAGCGTGCAGGGGCATTGGTCATCCGTATAGTGCCGCAAAACCAAGCGCTTGGCTTGCGTTCGCCCCGGCGGAAGACGCCACTGGCCGCCCGTTGGCGGTGCAACCGCTGGAAAATCAGGGGAAACGTCGTGCTCAGCAAACTATCGTCGTAGTTAAAAGAGCGGCCGGTTCGAATCCCGGCGCGCCAGCTGCGCGAACGAAGCGGGATCGAAGCCTTCGTAATCGTGATGCGGGTTGGATACTTCGAAGGCGAACGTTCCGTGTGCCCGGCAACCACACCATGGTCAACGCCCTGGCAACCGTCCCCGAAGCCGCCATCCCGAACAGAAAAGGTCAGGCCGCGTGCCTGGTGCGATAGGTGAGATCGGCGCACCGATCCCACGTGAACTGCCGCGCGTGGGTGACGCACGCATCGCGCATCTCGCTCGATGCGGAGCCCGCCAGCGCCACGGACAGCGCCGTGGCGAGCCGTGATGGTTCGCTGCCTTCGCAAACCCAGCCGGTGAAGCCGTTCACCACGACTTCGGGCAATGCGTCCACGTTCGTGACGACAGCGGGCAGCCCTTGCGCAGCCCCTTCGAGCGGCACTCGCCCGAAACCATCGACTTTCTGGGGAACATTCGGCCTGCACAGCGCCAGCACGCTTGCCGTGCGATACGCCGCCAGCAGTTCCGAATCCGGCAAGGTACCTGTCAGAACGGTGGAAACGCCCGCCGATGCAGCCGCCGCCAGGATTCGAGCCTCATATGCTTTGTCGATGCTCTGGCCGACACACACGTATTTGAGGCTCTTCCGCTCTGCTTCGGGAAGTCGCGCGAGCGACGCGAGCGTCGCAAGGTGCCCCTTGCGTTCCTCCAGACGTGCGACGGTGAGCACGATGCGCTCGCCCCTGCTCCATCCGATGCGCCGTTGATAGGCCTCTATCGCTTCGGACGAGGGGTCGTCGAAACATTGCGCATCCACGCCCAGCGGCGCGACGCGCGTATTTCCCACGTCCGGGAATCCCGCTCTCAGCAGGGACGCCGTGTACGCGCTGTTACAGACGAGCGCATCGAAATGATGAAGCGCCTTCGCCGCGCCGGCGATCTTCGCGCGCAGCGAATGCCGGAACAGCAGCACGTCATTTCCATGCAGACTGGCCACGCGCTGCCCCGGGGTCTGGGTGAGCCGCCGGGCCGCGGCAATCATGGGCCAGTCCGCGGCATGAATGACGTCCCACGTGCCGCTGCGCACGGTGTCCGTCACGAGTTGTTCTACCGCAGACAACTCGCGGAAGTGAAACAGATCGCCGGTGAAGTGGACGACCTTCACTCCCGGCGGATCCCGATAGTGATCGGAGCGATGCGTGGCGTGCGCCGGTGCGAGCACGGTCACGCTGTGCCCCGCGCGTGCGGCCGCGGCGGCAAGACTCCAGCAATATCGCCCGACCGCGCCCGGGCACGGCGGAAATTCATGCGTCAGCATCAGAATCTTCTTGCTCGTATTCATCCTTGCGCCTTTCGCAAACCGCCGCCTCACCGCCAGCACAGGAGCACGGCCAACAAAGACTACTGAAGAGACAAACCGCAGCGCCGACCAGGGCCCCATTCCGCACGCGCCAGCGAGCGGTCTCGCGAAACCCGCGACAGCAGGCGGTGTAGAAGCAGGAAGTCGACGGATGCATCCAGGGGGCACGCATCCCGACCCCAATCGCGAGTCGGCACGCGTGACAGCGCGGAAACGTGTGGGGGTGAGATCCCTGTGAAAAAAACGTTCCCGGCCGGCAACCCCGCTATCGCGACGGCTGTGGGGCCCTCGGACCGGAAGCTTTGCGTCCCCGTCTCACGACGGGTTTGCCAATTTGCGACGGCCGGCAGTTAATCGGGATCTGCGAGCGATTTCAACTGTCGGTGCGCGGACACAGTGATCGCGCGAACAGTCAATGCGGCGACATCGCATGACCTCATTTCGCGGCGGCCTGCGCCGCCCCGCCGACGTACAGATCTTCCTTCAATGTGCGGGAGGCCATGAAGTAACAGAGGCTCGCGATGAATGCCGAACAGACGATGACGCTCATCGCCTGCTGAATGCCAAGCGCAGAAGCGTCCGCGCAGCCATCGACGAGGCTCTGCGCGGCGCCCTGCGGCGCGATGCCGCCTGGGCAACTGGCGACGAAGCTCTGCGTACCGAACGCCCGTTGCGCGAAACGATCGCTGAGAAACCCGACGATGGGCGGCCCCACGCCCGAGCCCACCAGCGTGTAGAACACACTGAACAGCGCCATGCCGGTCGCTCGCATCTTCGGCTCGAGCAGGTTCTGGATCATGCCGAGCGTGGGTCCGTAGAAGAGCAGCAATATCGCCGCGGCGGCGGTGAGCACGACGGTTGCGCCCGCGAGGTTCTCCATGCGAAAGCCGAAGTAGTAGACGATTGGCGCGAAGAAGAGACCCACCGTGGCGATCCACGCGGACCAGCGCTTGTCGCGTTCGGCCAGCCAGTCCGCCGAGAGCGCGCCGACGATGAGCCCGATCGCGATCGATGCGCCCGAGATCGAGCCGAACAGCGCGCCCGATTCGCGCACCGGCAGATGGAAGGTTCGCTGCAGGAAGACGTTGAGGAACGAGGACATCGAGGTCATCACCATGCCGGCGAACGCGCCGCCGATCACGAGATAGCGCAGCGCGCGCCGCTCCACGACGGTTTTCAGGAACGCGCGGAAGTTCGGCACCGGCGACGCGACCCGAGGCTCGTTGTCGACGAGGCCTCGGCGCGGCTCTTTCAGCACCACATAGATCAGCACAGCGACGATGACCCCAGGGATGCCGAGCGCATAGAACGCGTGACGCCAGCCGTATTCGGCCGCCACCCAGCCGGCGATGAGCGAGCCGAGAAAGGTGCCGGCCGGCGTGCCCAGCATGACGAAGGACATTGCGGTGGCCCGGCGCCTCGCCGGGAAATGATCCGCCACCAGCGAGCTCGTGGTCGGCTGGAAACCCGCCTCGCCAATGCCGACACCGGAACGGGCCACCACCAGATGCAGGAAGTTCTGCGCCACCCCGCAGAGCGCGGTGGTCGCGGACCAGATGGCCGTCACGATGGCGAGGATCTTGAGGCGCGAGAAGTGCTCGGCGAGCCGCCCGAAGGGAATGCCCATGCCTGCGTACAGCAGCCCGAAACTCACCTGCAGCAGTCCGAGGTCGAAGTCCGTGAGCTCGAGATCCTCCCGGATGCTCTGGGCCAGCACCGCGAAAATGGCGCGGTCGGCGAAGTTGAAGGCGCAGACGGTGAAGAGGCAAAAGAGCAAGACCGCCCGGTAGGTCGGTCCGAGGAGCCGGCGCTCCTCAGGCGTGTGGTCACTCATCCGGTGCGCGCCCCCCGTTCTTTTCGGCGAGTATGCCCGCAACCGACACGCGTGTGTAACCGCGGTTTCTGCCCGGCACGCGGTGGAATGATGGTGTGGGGGCCGGACGGGATGGCGCGTGGATGGCAAGATGCGCCTTTCGAGGGGGACCCGCGATGACCAAGTCCATTGCCCGAACACTGAAGGGCGCACTCGGCGCGTCCGCTATCGCATTGATCATTTCGCCGCTTGCCGGCGCGCATCACTCGGTGGCGGGACAATTCGATATTCACCACACCGTGACGCTTTCGGGCACGGTGTCCAAGGTGCATTGGGTGAATCCGCACATCTACATCGAGCTCGCGGTGCAGTCTCCCAAGGAGCACGCGGCAACCTGGCGGCTCGAAGGCGTGCCGGTGGGCATGGCGCGCAAGGCGGGCCTGACGTTTGCGATGCTGAAGGGACACGGGGAGACGGTTTCGATCGTCGCGCACCCGGCACGGGATGGAACGCCCCATCTCGGATACATCATCAAGATCACCTATCCCGACGGCAAAGTCTTTCAGTTCGCTGCCGACGCCGCCGAGAAGGCGGCGGGCTGAGGAGGCGGGACATGAGAATGCATTCGCCGAATCGTTTCCTCGCCGCGGGCACGTGGGCCGCGACGTTCGCCCTCACCGGCCTTGCGCTGATTGCCGCGCCGGGCGCCGCCGCCGAAGCGACCCACCCCGATCTCAACGGCACCTGGGACAACGGCAGCGGCTACGACTTCATCAAGCCCCAGAAGGGCGAGGATGGGTCGATCTGCATCAGTGGCTGCAAGCCGGCGGCGGCGGCCGCTCCCCCGGGGCCCCGCGTGCGCGTCGAGCCCGACCGGCCGAAGTACAAGCCGGAGTTTCAGGCGAAGGTCGCGGAGCT
Organism: Pseudomonadota bacterium; assembly: GCA_040255575.1. Lineage (GTDB taxonomy): Bacteria > Pseudomonadota > Gammaproteobacteria > Steroidobacterales > Steroidobacteraceae > JADGHX01. Next base: position 7,881 of record JBDZVF010000046.1, read on the forward strand.
CTCGAAGCATCAGGTGGAAAACGATCCGGTGCTCCGCTGCAAGTCGCCGGGACTGCCGCGCATCGGGCCGCCGGACAAGATCGTGCAGCAGCCGAACCAGGTTGTATTCCTTTACGACGATGTCTCCGGGAGCTTCTGGCGGATCATCCCGACGGATGGGCGCAAGCATCGGGAAGATGCGGATCCCAGCTACCTCGGGGATGCGGTGGGGCATTGGGAAGGCAATACGCTCGTCGTCGAGACCGTCAACTTCAATGAGGATACGTGGCTCACGGATAACGGCGCGTTCCACACGGATGAGCTGCGGGTTGTCGAGCGGTTGACCCGTACCGGGGACACGATGGAGTGGCAGGCCACTGTGTACGACCCGAAGGTGCTGGCGGAGCCCTGGAAGGTTCGGCCGCGCAAGACCACGTTGACTCACACGGAGCTGCAGGAGCCTGTGCCGTGTGTGGAGCAGGATCTGAAGCATGTGGTGGATGGGACGCACCACGATAATCCGCGCTGAAGCAATTGAGGGCGTCTTCGCTTAGTCGATCACCGCCTGCATGACTGCGTTCTCGAAGTCGTCCCGCATCTGAACGATCGGCGTCTGGATCATCAGCACGCCGACGAGCTTCTTTTCCGGGTCGACGAAGAAGTGCGTCCCATACGCCCCGCTCCACCCAAACGTGCCTTTCGACACCGGCGTGCGCCGGGCCACCGGGTCCGTCACTGAGCGAACGGAAAGTCCGAAGCCCTCGCCCGGCTGCCGTCCCGGCAACGTGTCCGGGATGAATGCCGATCCCATGAGCTCGACAGTGCGCGGCGCCAGCACGCGCACGCCATTCGCCTCGCCCTGATTCGCGAGCATCATCGCAAAGCGCGCATACGACTCCGCCGTCGCCATGAGGCCGCCCGCGCCGGAAAAATAGGTCTCGGACGACATCGAATCCGGGTCGTCATGCGGGACGAGCCCTTTCGCCGCCTTGATGTAGGCGGTGACGAGCCGCTCGCGCTGGGCGGCGGTCGGCCAGAAGAAGATCTCCTTCGCCCCCACCGGCCTGAAGATGCGCTCGGTGATGAACTCCTTGAACGTCTTGCCGGAGACGATCTCGACCACGTGGCTCAATACGTCGAACCCCGCGACAGGGCTGTATGCCCAGCGCGTTCCGGGCTGGAACTCGAGCGGGGTGGTGCCGAGCCCTTGCGTGTACCGGAGCCCTTCGACACGCCGATTCGCCGAAAGCTTTGCGCCCGCGACATTGCCGACGGGCCCACTCATCAAGCCCGATGTATGCGTGAGCAGATCGAGAATCGTGACCTCGCGCGCCGCCGGAACGGTGTAGGTTTCGGGCGTCGCGGGCGCCGCGGGCGCGGGGCCGCTGAGCGGCGGCGGCGGTGGCGGCTTCGGCACCGTGACCTTCGCGTCCTTGAACGAGGGAATGAACTTCGAGACGGGATCGGTGAGGCGCACCTTCCCCTCTTCCACCAGCATCAGGATCGCCGTGCCCGCGACCGGCTTTGACATCGAGGCGATGCGAAAGATCGTGTCCTTCTGCATCGGTTTCCTGGAGCTCGCATCCATCACGCCCTGGGCCTGCAGATGCACGATGCGGCCGTTGCGCGCCACGAGTGTCACCGCGCCAGTGATGTCCCCCGCGGTCATGTGGCGCTCCACGAGCTCGTTCACACGCTGGAGGCGCTCGGTCGACATGCCGACCGCTTCAGGTCGTGCCGTCTGCGCGAGAGTCGCGAACGGCAGCAAGATCGCCAGAACAAACGAAATCCCGCGCGCGGATGCGCGCCTCGAAGCGATCGGCATGAAAGCCCCCTGTCAGACGGACGCAGCGCTCTCAGTATCGACTTTCCACCAGCCCGGAAGCAGTCGACGCACCCGCGTCTCCACGAAACGGTCATCGATCAGATACAACACGCCGCGGTCCGAAGTCGTGCGGATCACGCGCCCCGCCGCCTGCACGACCTTCTGCAGACCCGGGTAGAGATAGGTGTACGCGTAGCCCGCGCCGAAGCGCGCTTCCATGCGCTGCTGGATCTCTTCGTTGATGCGATTGACCTGCGGAAGCCCAAGCGTCGCCACGAAAGCGCCGATGAGCCGATCGCCGGGCAGATCGATGCCTTCCGCAAAGGCGCCGCCGAGCACCGCGAAGCCGATCCCGCGGCCAGCACATTCGAATCGTGCGAGAAAGGAATTGCGCTCGGACTCGGCCATGCCGCGCGACTGGCGCCACATGGGCACGTCAGGATGGCGCGCCCAGAAGAGATCGGCCACCTGATCGAGGTAGTCGAAGCTGCTGAAGAACGCGAGGTAGTTCCCCGGCCGCTGCCCGTACTGGCGCGCGAGCAGGCTCACGATGGGCTCGACGGAGCGAGCGCGATCCCGATAGCGCGTGGAGACAGAACGCACCACGCGCACGGCCAGCTGATCCGCCGAGAACGGCGAACCCACATCGAGCAGCGTCGTGTCGGCCGGGAGGCCCAGCACATCCCGATAGAATCCGGGCGGGCTCAACGTCGCCGAGAACAAGGTGGCGCTGTGCGCGGCCGCGAAGCGCTGCGCGAGAAAGCGGCCCGGAATCACATTGCGCAGGCAGAGCTCGGAAGTTCGCGCGCTCAGCGTCACATCGAAGAGCGAGCTTGCGTCGAACTGCTCGGCCAGCCGGCAGAACTGCATCGCGCTGAAATAGAAGCGCTGCAGGTCTTCTCCCGCGGCGGTGGGCTGCTCCCCGATGAAATCTGTGATCGAGGACACCGCCTGCTGAAGCGCCTTCAGCAACTTCTCCGGAATCGCGGGATAGGTCTGGTAATCCTCCGTCTGCACGTTGACGAACGACGCCCATTGCCGGCCCACCTTGTCGAGCACCTTGCGCACGAGCGGCGGTGCGCCACTCTTCGCGGCTGCGAGCTCCTCTCGCGCGAGCGATGCGGTGTACATCTTCCGGCCGCGCTCGATGAGGTTGTGGGACTCATCGGTGAGCAGCACGACGCGCCAGTCGTTGAAGACCGTGAACGCATAGAGCAAGGCGCTGGAGTCGAAGTAGTAGTTGTAGTCGGCCACCACCACGTCGGACCATTTCGCCAGTTCCTGGCTGAGGTAATACGGGCAGACCTGGTGCCTCAGCGCGATCTCGCGAACCGCCTGCTGATCCAGGTTGTTGTGACCCACCGCCTCTTCGCGCGCGGCAGGCAGCCGGTCATAAAAACCTCGCGCCAGGGGGCACGATGCGCCGAAGCAGGCGTTCTGCGGGAACTCGCAGGCCTTCTCACGCGCCACGAGCTCGAGTACGCGTAGCCGTGTGTCGGGCTCGCGCTCCCGCAACCGGGCGAGTGATTGAAGCGCAAGCGCACGACCGGAGGTCTTCGCGACGAGGAAAAACAGCTTGTCGACACGCTCCGTCGGCATCGCCTTCAGCACAGGGAAAATGGTGCCGATAGTCTTTCCGATGCCCGTCGGCGCCTGCGCCATGAGGTATCGGCCGCTCTTCACCGCGCGATAAACGCCTTCGGCCAGCTTTCGCTGCCCCTCGTGAAAGGACGCGTGCGGAAAGCTCAAAACGGTGAGCGAAGCGTCCCGCGCTTCCCGATGAGCCAGCTCGCTCTGCGCCCACTGCAGAAAGCACGCACATTGCGCCTCGAAGAACGCGCGAAGCGCTTCGGCGGAATGCGCTTCCACCAGCTCGGTTTCACGCTGGCTTGCGACATCGAAGTACACGAGCGCGAGCCGGATCTGCGGAAGGTTTCGCGCCTGACAGAGCAGCCAGCCATAGATTTTCACCTGAGCCCAGTGCAGCGCCCGGTGATTCGCGGGCATTCGCTCCAGGTCCCCGCGATAGGTCTTGAACTCTTCGAGCTGGTTCTGTTCCGGGTCGTAGCCATCCGCGCGACCGCGCACGCGAAGGGCACCATATTCGGCTTCGAGCCGGATTTCCGTTTCGTAACCCTCGCCGCGGCGTGACGCGATGAGCAGGTGCCCCGCGATGCCTTCCAGTGCCGATGGCGAGGGCGTGAAACGCAGGTCCAGGTCGCCCTGCTTCGCCGTGAACTCGCACAGCGCCCGAACGGCCACTTCGTATGTCATGGCGCCCCGGTCGCGGCCCAGCGCACGTGACAGACCGAAACCGGCATGCCGTGCGAGGCGCAGTAATCGAGCCAGCGAATCTGGTTGTCCTGCAAGCGATCGCCGGGGCCCTTCACCTCGATCATCCGGTAGCGACGCTCGCGCGGCCAGAACTGGATCAGGTCCGGAAAGCCCGCGCGATTCGTCTTCACGTCCCGCAGGATGCGGTGAAAGCAGTGCTGGAGATGCGCGGGCGGCAGGCATTCGAGTGCAATGTCCAGCAACTCTTCAGTCAGCCAGCCCCACGAAACGAATGCGGACTGGATGCCCGCCTTCAGCAGGAAGTTCCGGCGGATCGTTTGCCGGTACGCGCCCGAGGCCAGCTGCGCAAAGGACGCCGCGAACTCTTTTTCCCTTCTGCGATGGAAATCTGGCGTGTAGAGATCTGCCGGCGCCGAGTGGAACGCGTGGAAGAACGCGCCGGGCAGCGGCAGGAACACCACGTCCCAGCACAGCAACCCGAATAGCGAGTTGATCAGCGTGTTCTCGACGTAATGGACCGGCGCATCCGGCTCTGTCAGGAACGCGCTCGTGGCGAGCTCCACCGGCAAATCCTCGCCGGTCGCGGGAACGTTCAGCTCGAACGTGAGCCATCCCGACGGCCGTTTGCGCGCGGCTTCGACTACACCGAGCCGCCGACGAAGCCGCGGAACGATGCGCGCGAGTTGCTGGCGCTCGACTTCATCTTCCGGCGCGGCCTCGGCTTGCGCGGCGAGCGCTGATGCGTGCTCCCATCGTTCCTGTCGTTCGAGCACGCGGATCGCCCGCACGCGCGCGCCGGGATACGCGCAATCGCAGTAGACGCTGAGCGCGGCGTCGAGATCGCCTTCCTTCTCATATCGCTGGCCCACGCGGAACAGCAGCTTCGCCCGCCGGGATTCGAGCCATGGGTTATCCGTGATCGGCGCGGGAACCGATGCGAGAATCGCCGCGCCGGATTCTTCCCGGTGGAATTGCTCACGGCAGCGATAGATCGCGTGGAAATCCTCGATGTGCTCGCGCCGCTGGAAGGCGCGGGCCGATGCGGGCACGACAACCTTCTCGTAGTTGAAGATGCCGAGATCCGCGAGCACGAACTGCGACCAGTCCTGGTCGAAGTTGCCGAAGAACATGAGGCGCAGCCGCTCGCAAAGATCGAGCACCCGCACGCGGTACACGACCTCGTCCACATCGGGACACCAGGCGTTGAAGGTGCGGCGCTCGATGAACGTGGCCGCGAGCGCTGCCATCAGCTCGCCCTTCGGAGCCGCGCGCAATCGCGCCGTGAGGCGAAAGGCCGACGCGATCTCCGCCTTCCGCAGCAACGCGAACACTTCTGTGAGGCCCAGGAGCGGCTGATCGTCCACCCAACCCAGGTCGACGAGTGGCGCTGCCGCGGCCCGCGGGCAGCCGATCTCGGCGTAATCGAGCTTGCCGGTGCGGAACAACGCGCCCTTGCGCATGACCATGCGCACGAGCAATGCGCTCGAGGCCTGCGGCAAAGCTTCGAAGGCGCGCATGAACGCGCGCTCTTCGTCGTTCAGAAGATCCTCGTAGCGCTCCCCCAGCCACGTGAGCGCGGTCTGAAAATTCTCGAGGTAGTAGAAGGGACGTGGATGGGGCGTGGACATCGGCTTGCGGTCGTGGCAGGCCCGGCCGGCCACTCTATTTATAGGCCCCAACCCACCCTGACTGGATGGGCATACAGATACCAGCCTCGCAGCCGAATGGCAATATCCCTCGCCTGTTCGAGCACTAAGGCCCGCCTTGAGCTTCAACGTCGAACGACTTCGCGAGCGCTTCCCGACGCTCGCCCGCAAGACCTATCTGAACAGCGGCTCGTATGGCCTGCTTTCGCTCGACGTGCGCCGGGCATTCGAGGAATACCTCGATTCTCGCGACGAGCGCGGCTCGGACTGGCCAGGCTGGACGGCGCGGCACGAGGCGCTGCGTACTCGCGTCGCGAAGCTGCTGAATGCGGGTGAAGACGAAATCGCGATCACGGCATCCGCCTCGGCGGGTATCAACGCCATCGCGAGCGCGTTCGACTTTGAGGGCGAGCGCAAGCGAGTGGTCGTCAGCGATTTCGAGTTCCCCACGAGCGGGCAGATCTGGCACGCGCAGGAAAAGCACGGTACGCGCGTCGTGCACGTGCCTGAGGACGCGCAGGGATACATCCCGCTCGACCATTTCGCAAAGGCCATCGACGAGCGCACGCGCCTCGTGGCCATCACGCACATCTGCTTTCGCAATGGCGCGAAGCTCGATGTCGCAGGCATTGTGAAGGTGGCGCACGCCAAAGGGGCTTTCGTCCTGCTCGATTGCTTCCAGTCGGTCGGCGCGATTCCCGTCGATGTGCAGGCGCTCGGTGTCGATTTCGCGGTCGGCGGCATGTCGAAATATCTGCTCGGCACGGCAGGCATTGGCTTTCTGTATTGCCGCCGCGAGTTGGCCGCAACGCTCAACCCTACCGCTTTCGGCTGGTTCGCGCAGGAGGAAGCGAAGATGATGGACATCCATCACTACGCGCCCGCACAGAACGCGCACCGCTTTCAGGCGGGGACGCCGCCCGTGCCGAACTGCTATGCCGCGGCGGCCGGCATCGACATCATCCTCGGCCTGGGTGTTGCCGAAATCGAGGCGCACGTGCGCACCCTGACTGGCGAATGCATGGATCGGCTCGCGCAGGCCGGCTTCCAGCTGGCGACGCCACGGGACGACACACGGCGCGGCCCTACCGTCGCCGTGCGTGCAAACGACGACAACGCGCTCGTGGCGAAACTTGCGGAAGCAAACGTCATCACCTCCTGCCGGGACGGGAATGTTCGCGCCATGTTCCACTGCTATAACAATGGCGCCGACGTCGATGCGCTCGTGGATGCATTGCTCGCAAACCGTGATCTTTTGAGAACGTAGTCACGCTTCGCTCCCAAGTCTTGTCTGTGCGTACAGACAAGGCACCTGATTGGCGCTCGCGGCGCAGTCATTTCAAACACATGCTCATCTGAAGTGCAGCCTCGTCCGTAGCTGTGCGTGGAGAGCTCTCGTCTCTCCCCACGGCTTGCTTGCCCGTGGCAATAACGGATCCAGAGAGGTTTGACGGTCATGACTCTGAAAAGGACCACTTCGACATTTGCCGTCGCGGCGTTGCTCGTGGGGAGCTCGCTGGCGGCGGCGCAAACGGCAGCCACAACGGCCTCGCGCACGACAAACAGGGGGATCGCGGCGGGCGTCGTGCTGCCGGCGGGCGTTCCCGTGTATGCGCTCACCAGCGACAATGCCATCTATGTGCTGCGCCCGGGCGCGAGCCAGTACACGCGGCTCGGACGTGTGAACACGCCGGATGGCGGCAACCTGATCGGAATCGATTTTCGACCAGCCGACAACACACCCACGAAGCTGTATGGCCTCACCGATCTCGGCACCCTCTACAACATCGACGTGTCGACACAGCGCTTCGGCAGGATCCAGCGGATCAGCACGATGAATCCGCGCTTCACCGGCGGCTTCGAGAACATCTTCGACTTCAATCCCGTGGTGGATGCGATTCGCGTTGCCGGGAGCAACGACCAGAACCTCGCGGTTGTGAACGGCGCCAACGGCAGCAATCTCAGCACCGTGGCCGTGCAGACGCCGTTCGCCTACGCGAAGGGCGACGTGAACTTCGGAAAAGATCCGGAGCTCAGCGGCGGCGCGTACACCAACAACATCGCGGGCGCCACCAGCACCCTCTTCTACGTGGTGGACCACGACCTCGACACGCTCGTGACGATCGCCGACAAGACGGCCACCGGCAGCTCGAACACCGGCGGCGGCCAGCTGAAGACCGTCGGCTCGTTCTATGACGAGCAGGGAAACAAGCTGAATATGTCGCCCACCACGGATTGGGACATCTACACCGACCGCAGCGGCATCAACTACCTGGTCGGGCAGACCACGCGCCTGCTGTTCTCGATCGACCTGTCGCAGATCAACCCGAACCTGCCGCTCGGCAAGACGCAGCGGATCATCGTGAGGCGCGGCCCGCCCGCGCCGCTCCTCGGCCCCGGCAACAACCTGCCGCTCACGGGCGGCGTGTGGGACATCGCGATGCCGAGCCTGCAGCAGTAACCGTAAGCACCTGGCCATCACGGCGCCAGAAAGAATCCGTCACCTCCCACGGATGCCCTGGACCGTTCGCTCACCGTCGCAAGGATCCGCGGCGGTGGGCGCAACGTTAGCGGCCGTTCGCGTTACGGTTGATGAACGTGAGGCCAGGGATTGCGGCAGAGCGCGTGAATCGGCAAGACTCGACGCGGTCTTCAACCGGGGAGTTGTCATGAAGTCGAGGGTCATGCGGGCGTCCATTTTGTTGCTGGGGGGTTGCGGCCTCGTGGCCGCGGGCGTCTACGCGGCGGACAAGGCATCCCCGCCAAATGTCCACGAGCTGATGAAGAACGTGATCGCCATCCAGACCCAGGTGATCTGGGATGTCGGCAACAACGCGCAGGACGACGCGGGCAATCCCGACGCTTCGCGGATGAAGCCCGCGGACTGGGCGAAGGTCGCTGCGTCGGCCGGCAAAGTGAAGGATGCGAGCCAGGCCCTCGCGAGCGCGCCGCATGTCATGGCCGCGGCGCCCGGCCAGAAAATCGAGGGCGAAGGCGGCACGCCTGGCGCGTTCGGCGCCAAGGAGGTGCAGAAGGCCATCGATGCGAATCCCAAGGTGTTCCAGGCATTCGCGCAGCAGCTGGTGAAGTCGATGGACGAGCTCATCGCCGCCTCCAAATCGAAGGACGCGAAGAAGCTGTTCGACGTCTCAGGGCGGCTGGACCAGGAATGCGAGGTGTGCCACCAGCAGTTCTGGTATCCCGACGAGAAGCGCTGACTCCGACGAGAAGCGCTGGCCCCGACGAGAAGCGCTCATCCGCGTGGCGCCGACATCGCGCGCGCCAACCACCGTGCGCACGTCACCCACCGTGCGCACGTCACCCACGTAGGGGCATCCCCCGCTTCCATCCAACCGACCACTGGGCTGCGCGCAATCGAGCGCCGTCTGCAGCACGCTCTCGAGAACGCGCGAGACGTGCCCGCCTTCCAGGTCCTCATCTCCTGCGTATGTACGTTCTTGATTCCACACACTGTCGCGGCAAGCCATGCCACATCAGGGTGCTTTACTGTTGAGTACACGTTGCCCAACGTGATGGCCCCCTCACACAGCGCGCTAAATTGTTGTTTCATTGCACGTTATTCTCGTTAATGCATCGTGCTACGATGCCGGCGCCATGAGTGATTCCGAAGCCCTCCGCGCACACGCCGAACGCATCAGGACCAGCGGCGTGCTCGGCCGCTCGCCGCTGATGCAGAGGCTGTTCGACTTCCTGCTGGAGTGCTCGATCATCGGCAAGGCGCCGAAGGAGATCGAAGTCGCCGTCGATGCATTCGGCAAGGGAGCCGAGTTCGACGTGTCGCAGGACGCGATGGTCCGCGTCTACATCCACAAACTGCGTCGCAAGCTCGAAGAGTTCTACGCGGGGGCCGGTTCCGCGGAACCCGTTCGGCTCAGCATTCCCAAGGGCGAGTACCGGTTCGTGGTGGAAGCCGCGGCAGTCCCCGCCACGGATGCCGCGGCCGCCTCGCCGGTCGTCCCTCCTCGCCCGCCGGCCCGGCGGCCGTGGGTGGTGCCGGTGCTCATCGCATCGGCGGTGCTCAACCTCGTTGCGATTGCCGTCTTCCTCTACCTGCGGAACACGGGGCCGAGCGACGAGTTCCGCGAGGTACGCGAGAACCGCGTGTGGGCGCCGCTGCTGGACGACGAGCGTCCGATCTTCGTGGTAGTGGGCGACTACTACATTTTCGGCGAGACCGACGACACGATGGAAGTGAAGCGGCTCGTGCGCGAGTTCAACATCAACTCGCCGCAGGATCTCGAGAACCATCTGAAGCTCAATCCCGATCTCGCGGATCGCTACATGGACATGGAGCTCGCCTACCTGCCCACCGCCAGCGCCTACGCACTCCGTGACGTGATGCCGGTGCTGGCGCCCGCCAACCGGCGCGTGCGCATCGTCACCATGTCGCAGCTGAATCCCGCCGTCATCAAGTCTTCGGACATCGTTTACGTCGGCTACCTGAGTGGCCTCGGCATGCTGGCGGATTACGTCTTCGCCAGCTCGCGCCTGTCCATCGGGGACTCGTTCGACGAGCTCGTCGATCGCGGCACGAAGCAGCGCTACATCAGCCAGGCGACTGGCGCCTCCATCCGCGGCGAACGCAAGTTCCACGACTACGGGTACTTCGCCACGTTCAACGGGCCGAGCGGCAACCACATCGTCGTGATCGCAGGCACTCGCGACGTGGCCGCCATGCACATGGCGGAGACGCTCACCACCCCGCGCGCCCTCAAGGCACTCACCGCGAAGGCGGACAAGATGCCCGGCTTCGAGGCGCTGTACGAGGTGTACGGCATGGACAAACTCAATCTCGACGGCAAGTTGCTGCTGACTTCTCCGCTCGATAGCAACACCATCTGGACCGGTGGGCCGAAGAACGAAGTGCACGCGGGCCTGCCGGGCCGCGCTGCGGATCCCACGTCGCATTGAACGCTTGCGCGCGCCCCGGGAGCAGCGCACGGCTTCTCACGCATTCGTCAAGTCTGGTGCGGCTGCGTATGCGCCGTATACTGCGCGCCCTTTTCGCACCGACGACTATCGGAACCTGCCTGAGTCCTGTGTGCCGCGGATCGCGGCCCTGAGTCCGGCCGGCTCCTCGTCTCTCGAGCGCCCATGTGGTTCAAGAACCTGATCGTCTATCGTCTGCCCGCTGACTGGTCCGTCTCGGCTGCCGAGCTCGAAGAACTCCTTTCGAAGCACACGCTGCAGCCGTGCGGCGCACTGGAAATGGTGAGTCGTGGCTGGGTGTCGCCCACTCCGGGCGGGCGTCTGCTGCACACGGTGAACCAGCAGCATCTCATCGCGCTCGGCATCGACCAGAAGTTGCTGCCAGGCTCGATCATCCGGCAAGTCGCGCAGGAGCGCGCCGAAGCGCTCGCGCAGGAGCAAGGCTATCCGGTCGGGCGGCGGAAGATGCGCGATCTCAAGATGCGCGTTACCGAAGAGCTGCGTGCGCGTGCGCTCACGCGACGTCGGGTGATCCGCGCCTGGATCGATCCCCTGAACGGGTGGTTCGTGGTGGATGCTGCCGGCGCGGCCAAGGCGGAAGAGCTGACCGAAGTTCTGCGTGTGACGCTCGGCGGCAGCTTCGCCGTGCAGTTCCTGGAGACGGAGAAGTCGGCCACGGCATCGATGAGCGCCTGGCTGGCGCACGGCGAAGCGCCGTCACGGTTCTCCATTGAGCAGGATCTCGAGCTGCAATCCGCGGATGTGAACAAGGCCACCATTCGCTACACACGCCATCCGCTGGATGTGAAGGAGGTGCAGCAGCACCTGCAGGCCGGCAAGCATCCCACGCGGCTGGGGCTCACCTGGAGCGATCGGGTGTCGTTCGTGCTCACGGACAAAACCCAGGTGAAGAAGCTCGAGTTCCTGGAGATGACTCAGGACACCGCCGACGGCGGCGATGTCGACGCGGCTGAACAGTTCGATATCGACTTCGCCGTGATGGCGGGAGAGCTGGCCAAGCTGCTCGAGGATCTGGGGGAGGCAATGGGCGGCGAGATTCGCAAGGGCACTGAAGCGCCGGCGACAAGCGCGAACGTGGTCTCGATCAACAACTCGCCGAGTGCCGGGGCCGCGAGTGCCGCGCGAGCAGCTGCCCTCGCCACAGCGTAACCACTGCGCGTGGGACGCTGAGCGGGCGCTCTCGAGCCGAACGACCGGTCTTGCCGAGCCACATCCCGTACGTTTCTGCCCTCGTCGGCAGTCTATAATCCCCGCGCCTTGACGACACACCCCTCCATCGCGCCCTCCTCCCGCGTCATGCTTGCGAGCCAGATCCTCGCGGGGGTGGCACTCATAGCCGTTCTGGTGTGGCACCTGCCGGCGGCGTTGTTCGCCGGGCTGCTCGTCTACGCGCTGGTGCAGGCGCTGGTGCCGGGCCTCGAGCGCCACATGCCTGGCACGCGCGCTCACTGGCTCGTCGTCGCCCTGCTCGTGGTGGCTGTGGTCGGCGCCATCATCGCGATCACCATCGCTGCCATAGCCTTCTTCAACAGCGAGCACGGCAACCCGGCCGTGCTCTTCGAGCGCGTGGCGCCGGTGCTGGATCGCGCCCGCGCGCAGCTGCCGTCGTGGATCGTCGCATACCTGCCGGCGAGCCCGGATGACATCCGCGTGGCCGCCCTGGAGTGGATGCGGGAGCACACCGCCCAACTGCAGGGCGTGGGCAAGCACGCCATCCGCATCCTCGTGCACGTGATCATCGGCATCGCCGTCGGTTCGATGATCGCACTCTTCAAGGCGCGGAACCTGCCGATCAACGGCCCGCTGGCGAGCGCGCTAAGGGATCGGGCCTCGAATCTCGTCATCGCCTTCCGGGACGTGGTGTTCGCGCAGGTGAAGATCTCTGCGGTGAACACCGTGCTCACGGGCATATTCCTGCTCGTGGTGCTGCCGCTGTTCAATGTGTACCTGCCGCTGGCCAAAACCCTGGTCGTCGCCACGTTCATGTTCGGGCTGCTGCCCGTGGTGGGCAACCTCATCACGAACACGCTGATCTTCGTGATGGGGCTGTCGATCTCGCCGCTGGTCGCGGTGGCGGCGCTCGGCTACCTGATCGTCATTCACAAGCTCGAATACTTCCTGAACGCGCGCATCATCGGCGGGCAGATCAGCGCGCGGGCGTGGGAGCTGCTGATCGCCATGCTGTTCATGGAAGCGATATTTGGTGCGCCGGGGCTCATCGCCGCGCCCATCTACTACGCCTACCTCAAGCGCGAGCTCAAAACCGCCCGACTGATCTGACGCCCGGCGCGCGGATCAATTTCCGACCGGGCGCGGCGCCTGCCACCCCCCTCCTGTAATCTCCTGCCCCTTCGGAAAATGCAGGAGATGCCATGAAGCCCGGCCTTCGCCTCGTCGCCGCCACCCTTTCACTGAGCCTGCTGCCGCTCGCGGCCACTGCCGACCCGGTGGTCACCGACTCCAGCGTGAT
>JBDZVF010000543.1:0-3818 GCA_040255575.1 Pseudomonadota bacterium
GCCGGCGGTCGCGCTGTTCTCGAAGCCGAACGGCGAGCCGATCGCGAGCACCCACTCGCCCGGCTTGAGCTTGGAAGGGTCGCCGATGCGCACCACCGGCAGGTTCTTCGCGTCGATCTTGATCACCGCGACGTCGGTGCGCTGGTCGATGCCGACAACCTTCGCGGGATACTCCCGGCGGTCGTTCATCTTCACGGTGACCTGATCGGCATCCATGACCACGTGCGCGTTGGTCAGGATGTAACCGTCAGAGGAAACGATGAAGCCCGAGCCAGAGCCACGCTGCGGCTGCGGCTGGAACTGGAAGCCGCGATTGCCGCGGCCATTGGGGCCGTTGGGCAGACCGAAGCGGCGGAAGAAATCACCGAGCGGATCGTCTCCGTCCGAGTCGTCCCCGCTGCCCATGCTCCTGGGGTTTTGCACCACATCGACGTTCACGACGGCGGGCCCGGACTTCTCGACCAGCGGCGCAAAGTTCGGCAACGCGTTCACGAGCGCGGGCGAGGACACCGGAGCCTGGGGAACGACAGAGGATGCGGCGGGTGGCGGCGGCTGTTGCGCCCGGGAGTCACCCGAGCAGGCGCCGAGCGCAATGGTCAGCGCGAGAACGGAAACGGCCCGGCGGGCCGAGCTCGAAAAGGTCATTGCGACACTCCGGTGGAATCTGCGGCCCCACCCGGGGGCCAGCGTGGCGGTTAAGACCGGGAACTCACTCTAGTGGTTCCGGCGCTGCTGCGGTAGGGGAACCCTCAGGTGCGTCCTAAAGTTCCCTCCCCGCCTGACCCTGCCGCGGCCCTGCGGCGACGGCGCGGGAACCAGACTCCCAGCACCACGCCGACGCACGCGACGGACACGATCAGCCAGTTACCGACACGGGCATAAGGCGGCAACCCCATGCGCGGTGTCACTTGCGAACGCAGGACATGCGCGACGAATCCCGGCGCCTGGGCGACAACCTCGCCGCGCGGGCCGATCACCGCCGAGATGCCATCGTTACCGGCGCGGATCATGTAGCGCTGCGCCTCGATCGCCCGCATCCGCGCGATCTGGAAATGCAGGTAGCGGGCGCTGCCATGACCGAACCACGCATCATTGGTCACGTTCACCAGCGTATCCGCCTGCTCGAGGACGGGCAGCTGAGAGCTGCCGTAACCATCCTCGTAACAAATGCTCGCGGAGAGAGCGAGGCCAGCGGCGCGCAATGGCGGCTGCACGGCCGCTCCACGCGTGAAATCGGCATAGCCGAGATCCATGAGCCCCATCCAGGTGCGCACGAAGCCCGGCACGGGAAACACTTCCGTGTACGGCACGAGATGATGCTTGTCGTACCACTGCACGGCTCGTACGTCTCGATCGAGCGCGAGCACGGAATTGTAATAGTCCTTGTAGCTGCCCTGACCGTTGTCCCCCTCGGCGCGCAGGATGCCGATGACGAGCGCTGAGCCTTTGCTCGCGGCGTCGGTGAAGAGCTCCCGCAGGTAATCGACGATCTCATTGGCGATCGGCGGCAGCGCGGCTTCCGGGAACACGATCAGCTGCGTGCCGAACGCGCTCTCGGCGAGCTGGCGATAGGTCGTGAGCGTCGTGGACTCCATCGCGTGCTCACCTTTCTCATCCTTGAGCTTTTGGTCCTGCGGAATGGCGCCCTGCACGATGGCGACGCTCACCGGTTTGCCGGAGACGTGCGTCCACTCGGTTCCGCTGAGCGCGTATCCCGCGATCCACGGCACGACGAGCACCACGGCCGCGGCGATGCGCGTGCGGCGATGGCCCTTGATAAGCGCCACGAGTGCACCCGCGCTCACCAGCAGCACGGCGCTGAGCCCGTAAACGCCGACGACAGGCGCGAGATTGGCGAGCCAGGTATCCGTCTGCGAGTAACCGAGGGACAGCCACCCGAACCCGGACAGGAACCAGCCGCGCCACCATTCAATGAAGAGCCACGCCGCTGGCAGCGCGACGAGCCAGCGCATCGCGCCACCCGCTGGCAACCATCGCGCGACGACGTAGCCGAGCAGCGCGTGATACCCGCCCATGATCGCGGCGAGGCCGAACATCAGGAACAGCGCGATCCACGCTGGAACGCCGGCCACGATGTGCACGCCGGTATAGATCCAGTAGACGCCGGCGACGAAGGTGCCGAAGTTGAACCAGAAGCCGAGCTTCGCCGCTTCGGCAGGCCTCATGCCCTCCCACAGATAGATGAGGACTGCGGGGCAGACAATGGTGAGCGGCCACCACTGCAGTGGTGCGAAGCCGAGCGTGAGCAATGCGCCCACGCCAAACACGAAGAGCCGGCGTGCCCAGGGCAGCCCCGCGAGACGCGTGACCAGGTTGTCACGCGCCGGGGTGGCTTCAGCCGGAACGGCCAAGATTCATGACCCGTTGATGAGCCGCTCGTCGGGCGGCGGCATCACATCGTGCGGTGAAATGACGCGCAAGGCCTCGATGCGGCGGCGGTCGGCGCGCGTGACGCGGAACTCGAAGCCGTCGATCGTGACGCTCTCGCCCCGCCGCGGCAGGCGGCCCAGCTGCTTCATCACGAGACCCGCGACCGTGTCGAACTCCTCGTCGGGCAGCGTGGTGCCGAAGTATTCGTTGAACTCGTCGATGCGGGTTACACCGCGCACGGAGTACTGCCGCTCCGCTTCGCGCCGGATGTTGAAGTCGTCCTCGATGTCGTACTCGTCGTCGATCTCGCCGACGATCTGCTCGATGACGTCCTCGATGGTCACGAGTCCGGCGACGCCACCGTACTCGTCGACCACGATCGCCATGTGATTGCGGTTGCGGCGGAACTCCTTCAGCAGCACGTTGAGCCGCTTCGACTCCGGCACGAACACGGCAGGGCGCATGTATTCGCGGATGTCGAAACGATCCTTCGCGCCGGCGGCGTACATGCGCAGCAGGTCCTTCGCGAGCAGGATGCCGATGATGTCGTCCTTGTCTTCGTCCATCACCGGGAAGCGGGAGTGGCCCGATTCGACGACGGTGGGCAGGATGCGCGCCGGTGGATCGTCGCGCCGTACGGAGATCATCTGTCCCCGCGGCACCATGATGTCGCGGACCTGCAGGTCCGCCACTTCGAGCACCCCTTCGAGCATCGTGCAGGCGTCATCGTCAACGACGCCGCGCTCGCCGGCGGTGCGGAGGATGGCCACGAGGTCTTCCCGATCGTGGGGCTCACCCAGTGTTTGCCCGATTTTCCTGAGCCACCGGCCGGTGGCGTTCAAGTCTTTCGACATGACGAGTGATCCAAGGCTCCCTATGAGGTACTGAGATAAGGATTCGCGAAACCGAGCCGACGGAGCACGGCGATCTCGCGTCGCTCCATGCGACGCGCATCGTCGTCGCGCTCGTGGTCGTAACCCATGAGATGCAATGAGCCGTGCACGATGAGATGGGCCCAGTGGGCGCGCAGGGTCTTGCGCTGCTCGAGCGCTTCGGCACGCAGCACGGGCGGGCAGATCACGAGATCGCCGAGGTGCGTGGGTTCGAGTGCCGCTCCGGGCGGTGTGGCTGCTGGCGACGCGGGGAACGACAGCACGTTCGTGGCGTAGTCCTTGCCGCGATACTGCGCGTTGAGCTTGCGGCCTTCCGCGCGGCCGACGAGACGCACACTCAATTCAGCATTCGTGGCGCGACGGCCGAGCGCTGCGCTGGCCCAGGCCGTGAGATCCGCGCGGCGCGGCGTCCACGCGCGAACGCGCTTCTGCACGTCGAGCTGCAAGCTGATGCGAGTGCGTTTCGGCACGTCGAACCGCAGCTGGGTGGAAACGGGCTTCGGCACGGCCAGTCGCAGCTCGGCGCGACCGCGC
>JBDZVF010000544.1:0-3814 GCA_040255575.1 Pseudomonadota bacterium
GTGTCGCGGCGCTCGGGGTGCGGGTGAGTGTTGATCTATCTACCGCACACGAGGCACTGACGTCCCTTGCTGGAATAGAGGTCGCGTTCGCATCGTGGACGCCGCGGATGGCTGCCGCGCCGTTCGCCGTGGCGCAGGCTATTCGCGAGGCGGGCGCCGAGATGGCAGTGATCACCGGAGGATCGGCCGGGAGTTGGGCGTACGCGCGGGATGGTCGCTCCACCTACGCTCCCGCCCAGCGGCTGCGACCCGTGGACACCCTTGGGGCCGGTGACAGTTACAGCGCGGCTTTTACCGCCGCCCTGATCGATGGCGCCGACATTGCTGCCTGTGCGCGCGCCGCGACAGAAGCTGCCACAGCCACGTGCATGGTCGTCGGTGCCTGGCCACAGGCCAGGTTGGCCGTGCCGGCCGAGTTGAGCGCGCTCTATAACGAGCTCGCTGCGCCCGACACGTGCGAAGCGTCAGGCGGTGACACATGGTAGCCGAGTACGTGCTGCGGCCGCCCGTCCTCGCGGACGAGAGGGAACGCTCCTACTGGCTGAGCACGATATATCCGTACGCCTGCCGACCCGCCGCGCGCGGGCGCTATCACTACGACTTCGTCCTCATCGGCGGCGGGCTCACCGGTCTTTGGACCGCGCTCCGCCTGCGCCAAGAGGAGCCTGGCGCGACTATCGCGGTTGTCGAAGCCGACATTTGCGGGTCTGGTGCTTCCGGGCGAAACGGAGGCCACGTGCACTCGTGGTTCGAAAGCCTTGACCGGCTCTCCGCTGTCACCGGGACTGAGGAGGCAATCCGGCTTGCGGACGCGACAGTCGAAGCGATGGCCGAGCTCGCGGGCCTCCAAGCAGACGGCACGATCGACATGGACCTGCGACTTGACGGTTGGCTCTGGACCGCGACGGCCAAGTCCCAAGAGGGTGCCTGGGATAGAGCCCTCGCGCTAGGCGAGCGCCTCGCCAAGCAGCGCTATCGACGCGTTTTGGGACGCGAAATCGCCGCCTACGGCGGCAGCGAGGTCCCTTATGTCGGCGTCGTTGAGCCTGGGGCCGGGTCAGTCAACCCAGCAAAAATGACCTGCGGCCTTCGTGATTTCGCGTTGGCTAAAGGCATCGACGTTTTTGAGCGTTCGCCGGTCAGGCGAATCGCTGGACGACAGCCGACGCGCGTCTTCACCGCTAGCGCGGAGTTTGCCGCCACGAAAGTGCTCCTCGCGACTAATGCTTGGGCCGGCTCGGTGCCTGAGATCAATCGCTATATGTACACCGTGATCGGCAGCGTGATCGCGACCTCGCCAATCCCGCAGCGCCTCGACGCTATCGGATGGACGGGCGGTGCGGCACTTTGCGATAGCCAAATGCAGGTGCTGTACTATCAGCGGACCAACGACGGTCGCGTTATCTTCGGCCGCGGCGGCGGCCGCCCCGTGTACCGCGACCGGCTTGGCTCCAAGGTAAACCGCGATAGCGCGGCGCTTAACCCACTTCGTCAGCAATTCATCCGGCTGTACCCAGCGTTGGCGGACGCAGCGATAGACTACTATTGGTCCGGGCCGGTCGACTGCGTGCCAAGCCATTTGCCGATAATCGATCACCTCGCCGGCAATCCTGACGTGTACTATTGCGTCGGGTGGAATGGAACCGCGCTGGCGCAGATTCCCGTCGTAAGCCGGATTATCGCCGCGCAGCTCGCGGGCGCAACAGGCGGCCCCTGGTCCGAAAGCGGCCTGGTCGGCGCCGCGCGTCGGCGCCGGATCGTTCGCGAGCCCTTTCGCTATGTGGCCGCGCGCGCCGTGCACGGGGCAGTCAGCCGGGTCAACGCGGGCGCTCTCGAGCAGCGACGCGCGAACGTCATAGATCGCGCACTTGTCTCACTGATTCCGCACCCCGATCGAGGCACATTCGATTAACAAGTCTCACCGTGAGATATTAATGAAAGCGAGTCGAATGCTAAACTTCAACCCGGACCACTTCCTGTCCGTTGAGCGTGGCGCGGTCGCCGCAGCGGCCGATATTGAGAAAGCGGTCGCCACGGCCATGGATGCTGGCGTCGAGAACATCCACTTTCTCGGCGCCGGCGGAGCGGGGATCCTGATGGGCCCAGCGCATCTGCTGCTCAGCCGCCGGTCTGGCATGCGGACTTTCCTGACGCAGCCTGCCGAGGCCGCCGTCACCACGAACACGAACCTCGGCCGCGACTCGCTGGTCGTCCTACCGTCCCTGTCGGGCACGACGCTCGAAATCGTGGAGGCAGGCGCGTACGCGCGAGAAGTCGGCGCGAGCATCGTGGCCCTCACGGGCCGGGCCGACTCACCACTCGCAAGCCTTTCTCATCACTGCGTCGTCAATGAGGCAGACGACGAAACCTCTAGCGAGTCGTTCTACATTCAGTCGCTGCTACTTGCGCTCGCTGTGATGCGTCAGCGTGGAGAGTTTGGCGAGTGGGACCGTGCCGTCGCCGAGCTAGCGACTCTTCCCGACGCGTTGCTCGCGGCGAAGGAAGCGTTCGAGCCCCGGGCGGCGCAGCTGGCGGCGCAACTTGCAGCGCACGAGAACTACCACATCGTTACGAGCGCCGGGGCATCTTGGTCGGAGGCGTTCTATTGGTCGATGTGCATCCTCGAGGAGATGCAATGGCTACGCACGAGGCCGGTCCATGCGGGCGACTTCTTTCATGGCCCGCTTGAGCTGGTGCAAAAAGGCGTGAGCGTCATCATTGTGAAGGGCGAAGATGAAGGGGCGCGGCTCACCGAGCGCGTGGAGCGCTTCGCACCACAGGTGACTGACTGCGTGACGGTCCTCAACAGCGCGGACTTCCCGACCCCAGGTCTGTCGGCCGACACTCGCGAGTTCGTCGCGCACGCGATTCACGCGACCCTGCTCGAGCGCCTCAGCTCGCATATCGCCGCCGCTCGATGCCATCCGCTGGCGATTCGACGCTACTACCGTCGGCTTTCCTACTAAGGGGCTTCACATCACGACTAACAGGCGCGCTCGCAGATATCGCCCGCTGAAACGCAAAGAGGCGACCCGACACGACGAATGTGGTGGACCGCGTCGGTGTGGAAGCGTGGAGCAGCGAAGGCCGTCGGGCGCAGCCACGAAGCACGATCGATTCTGAGAGGCGATCCAGTAATGCACGATGAATCAACGCCGCTGGCGAGAGCGTTCGCGGCTGATGTCGAGAAGGCGTGTGCGATAGGACCGATTCACCGGGATGAGCCGAGTGGGCGGCTGGTGATCAGCGGGTTCGCGGAGTGTCTGCAGGTGCTCAATAACGATCGAACACTGACACGAGCCGATCGCTTCTTGCCATGCACGAGAGAGTTCTGGGGCGGCGGCAGGATGGTGTTGCTCTCCGAAGGCGCTGAGCACCGAAAGCTCCACGCGCTTCAGATGGCTTTCACTGGTGACGAAGGCGCTGAGTTCGTAGACCGGGCGCAGATAAAGCACCTAGCGGAGAACCTGTTCGAGGAGTTCCTCGGCAGGCATCCGTGCGACCTTGCAAAGTACGCCGACAAGCTGCCTCCGATGGTTGGCTGCAGCAATATAGGGCTTGATGTCACAGATGTGCAGTTGATGGAACGCGTCAACGCGCTGCGGCTGGTGCGTGACAAATGGAGGCATGCGATCTTCGCGCCCGGCGGATGCTCCCCCGAAAGTGAGGTCGCGATCGAGGGCGCGAAGGCGGTTGAGGAGCTCTGCGAGCTGTTTCGGCCGATAGTCCGAGCGCGCCGAGAAAGGCCCGAGGAAGATCTTGTAAGTCGAGCCTGGGCGCTCGGCTTGGCGACATTCCCGGACTGGGGCGAGCG
>JBDZVF010000047.1:0-20777 GCA_040255575.1 Pseudomonadota bacterium
TCGCCTCGCAGCGCCTGAACGATGAAGTTCGACACCACGCGCCCATCACCCGGGTGCATGCGTGGCCCATACGTGTTGAAGATCCTCATGACCTTGATATCGAGCTTGTGCTGCCGGTGATAGTCGAAGAACAACGTCTCCGCGCAACGCTTGCCCTCGTCGTAGCAGGAGCGGATGCCAATCGGGTTTACGTTGCCCCAGTACTCTTCCCGCTGCGGGTGTACCGCAGGGTCGCCGTACACCTCGCTGGTGGACGCCTGCAGGATGCGTGCTTTCAGCCGCTTTGCCAGTCCGAGCATGTTGATCGCGCCGTGCACGCTGGTCTTGGTGGTCTGCACCGGGTCATGCTGGTAGTGCACAGGCGAGGCGGGGCAGGCGAGGTTGTAGATCTGCTTCACCTCAATGTAGAGCGGGAACGTCACGTCATGACGCAGGAACTCGAAACGATCGGAGCCCAGCAGGTGACGCACGTTCTGCTTGCTGCCGGTGAACAGGTTGTCCACACAGAGCACGTCATGTCCGCTCTGGATCAGGCGGTCGCACAGATGCGAGCCAAGAAACCCCGCGCCACCCGTCACCATGATCGTGTCGTTCATTCGAGTCATCCCCAGGCCCGAGCGTCAGGGCGGGAGCATAGCTGCTCGCTTGAGCGTCTTCTTCGCGTTGGGAAGGCGTGACGCCGGCGGCGCCCACGCGACGACGGACTTCCCGTCCAGATGGCTGATTTCCAAGGGATCGTCGCGAGGCGGACCGGGCGGCGCGACACAGTTCACGGCGGGTCAACGAAATCAGCACCTTGGGTGGGATTTGGGGCAAACTTGCCCCCCAAATCCAACAGAACTTCCCGGGACCCCAGTCATCATGTGTGGAATCGTCGGTGCCATCGCTGAGCGCAACATTGTGCCCATCCTCATGGAGGGCCTGCGCCGCCTCGAGTATCGGGGCTATGACTCAGCCGGCGTCGCCGTGCTTAACGGCACGCAGAAGCTCAAGCGGGTGCGCACTGTCGGCAAGGTCAAGATGCTGCAGGAGGCGCTCGACCAGAGCCCTACGCACGGCAACCTCGGCATCGCGCACACGCGCTGGGCCACTCACGGTGTGCCGAGCGAGCGCAACGCGCATCCTCACATCTCGCTCGGCGGTCTCGCCATCGTTCACAACGGCATCATCGAGAACCACGATGAGCTGCGCGAAGAGCTGAAGCGTCTCGGTTATAGCTTCACGTCCGAGACCGATACCGAAGTCATCGCCCACCGTGTCCATCATCATCTGGAAACGGTGAAGGATCTGTTCAAGGCCGTGCGCGCGACCGTCGCCGAGCTCGAGGGCGCGTATGCCCTCGCGGTGGTGAGCGAGAGCGATCCGGAACGCATCATCCTCGCGCGCGCGGGATGCCCGGTGGTCATCGGGCTCGGGGTCGAAGAGAACTTCGTCGCCTCGGACGTGGCGGCCCTCCTGCCCGTGACCCGCCGCTTCATCTTCCTGGAAGAGGGCGATGTCGCGGAGATCAAGCGCACGAGCGTTCGCGTCATCGACTCGGAAGGCAATTCGGTCGAGCGCCCGGTCAGGGAGAGTGAGCTGTCCGCTGAAGCGGCGGAGAAAGGGCCGTATCGGCACTACATGCTCAAGGAAATCCATGAGCAGCCGCGCGCGTTCGCGGACACGCTGCAGGAGCGTGTGGCCAACGGTCGCCTGCTCGAGGCGGCGTTCGGCCCGGCCGCTACGGAAGTGTTCAAGCGTGCCGAGCACGTGCACATCGTTGCGTGCGGCACGAGCTACCACGCCGGCTCGGTCGCGCGTTACCTCATCGAGCAGATCTGCAAGCTGCCGTGCTCGGTGGAGATCGCGAGCGAGTATCGCTATCGCAGCCCGGTGGTGCTGAAGAACTCATTGTTCGTGACGATCTCGCAGTCCGGCGAAACCGCAGACACGCTGGCCGCGCTGCGCCTCGCAAAGGAGGCGGGGTATCTCTCGTCGCTCGCCATCTGCAACGTGCCGGAAAGCTCGCTGGTGCGCGAATCCGAGCTCGTGATGCTCACGCGCGCGGGCCCGGAGATCGGCGTAGCCTCGACGAAGGCGTTCACGACGCAACTCGCGGCGCTCAGCATGCTCGTGGTGGCGCTCGCCAAGCACAAGGGCGCGGATGCGGAGCGCGAGCGCGGGCTCGTGTCCCGCCTCATCGAGCTGCCGTCGATGATTGAGAAGACGCTCGCGCTCGATCCGATGATCGAGGAGCTCGCCAAGCGCTTCGCCGACAAGCGTCACGCGCTCTTCCTCGGGCGCGGCGTGCTGCATCCGATCGCGATGGAAGGCGCGCTGAAGCTGAAAGAGATTTCCTACATCCACGCGGAAGCCTACGCGGCGGGCGAGCTCAAGCACGGCCCGCTGGCGCTGGTCGACGCGGACATGCCGGTCATCACCGTCGCGCCGAACAACGACCTGCTCGAAAAGCTGAAATCGAACCTGATGGAAGTGCGTGCACGCGGTGGCGAGCTGATCGTGTTCGCCGACCCGGAGTCGGGCATCCAGCCGAGCGATGGCGTCACGGTGATCACGATGCCGAAGCACGTCACCTACTTCCAGGCCCCCGCGGTCTACACCATTCCGTTGCAGCTGCTGTCGTACCACGTCGCCATCCTGAAGGGCACCGATGTGGATCAGCCGCGTAACCTCGCCAAGAGTGTAACGGTCGAGTAAATCGCGGGCTGCGCGCGGGCGGTGAGGCGTTGCGCGACAGTGCGGGTTCACGCGTTGGCGTGAGCCAGAAAGGACTTCGCCTGTCCGCGCATCCCGCTGGATATCGAGGTCCACACGGGCTCGGCAAATCCCTTCGGGAGTCGCTTCTCGACGGCCTCGATCGCTGCCTCCACGCGGCTCGCGACATCGATCATCGCGGGCCAGGCCTCCGCGGCCGGATACTCGTCCGCCAGCGCCTGGAAGTGTCGCGACTGAATCTCCACGAGCTTGTAGTGAGCGCTCTTGCCGCGAACGGCCATGGCGAGCTTCAGGTCGCGCAGGTCGAGCTGATCGGCACGCTTGCCCACCACAGGCCAGGTCGACAACACATCGTAAAGAGGTGTGAGACCGAAGCGCCCTCCGCGGCGATGGTAGATCGAGAAATTCTTCGCGTGCCCATCGGTCGCCGCCAGCATCCAGAAAACCAGCTGCGCCAGCATGAAGAGCCGCTGATCGGAAGCGGGGTGCTCGGCGCGCGCGAGCTCATTCAGGATGTCGCGCATCGAAGGGCCGCCTTCGTTCTCATACTTCCCCGTGTGCGGACGCCCGGTGACCTGGCAGAAGTCTTCCTGGGGGAGCCGCGCAATCCACGTCTCCTTGAGAGGCACGAAGCGTCCGGACCTCGGATCGCTGCTGCCGACGTTCTGCCAGCGGCGATCGAAACGCTCCACGACGAGCACGCGTTGGTCGCCGAACTGCCCGATGTCGGTATTGGCGATGGGCAGACCGAGCTCCTGCAGCAGTGCTGCGCACAGCCACTCGTTGTCGACGGAATGGGAGAGGTCGATCCGGCGATTGCCGACCACGCCCAGCGGAAGTTTCAGGATGTGCGTGGTCGGGGTCGACCCCAGCGGCTTGTACCAATGTCGGCCGATGCGCGTCAGCGCGGTTTTCTCTTGCGCGCCGGCAAGCGAAATGCGCAAGTCGGCGATCCCGTCCGAGCTATCCAGCAGGGGGGCTGAAATCGTCGGTACCGCGTGCAGGATGGTTTCGATCTCCCTGGGCTTGAGGCGCTGCACGTTGAGACGGTTCCAGCCTCTTGGCTCGTCGCCGTCCGGTAGCAGCTGAACGGCGCCGACGCAGTCGCGGCCGATGGCCTCGAGCAGATCGAAGGTGCTGGACGAGCGTGTGCCGAACCGCACCTGGAGTCGATCCCGAATCCCCTGGCTGTCGGGCAGAAGGTTGTCGAAGTAGTGACGGACCGCGCCGCTCGTGATCGCCGCGTCCGAGGTCATGGGCAGCGACAGGGAAAGAGGACGACCTTGCGGATTGGAGATCCACTCCTTGTCGTAGCTGAAACGGTCTCGCCCGCCCCGCACCTGCTCCCAGGCACCGACGTAGCGACCGTTCATCCACACGCCGAGCGTGCTCACCAGTCCTCACCCTTGCGGGTGGGCGCTGGGGGCGAGGCCGTGGCGGCGCTCTCTTGGGGGCGCAGCTTCAGCAGCACATCGGCCCGCAGAACCGCCAGCAGCTCGAGTAGTCGCCCGGTGGCGATCAGCTCGGGGTTGCGCTCCATCTGGGAGTAGCGCTCCTGCGTCACCCGCAGGCGTCGGGCCATATCCGCCTGGGTCAGTTTGCGCGATCTGCGCAGGGACTTCAGGTGCAGGGAAAGCTGCGACGGGCTCTGTACGAGCAGGGTGTCCATGCCCTGCAATATAGAAGCCAGAGCTTATAAGTGCAAGATATAACCCTAAGCTTATAATTTGCAAATATAAGCCTGACCTTCTGAAGCGGCGGCGCCGCCCGCCGCGAAAATCACCCCGGGACCCGAGGTGACTTCCGCGGCGCATTGACCTCACGCCTTCGACTGCTCGGGCAGTGCCACCGAGAGCTCGAGGATCTCGTGCCCGTCTTCCTTCTCGAGGTTCACCTGGATCGCATCCGGGTCGACGTTCACGTATTTGCGGATGACTTCGAGCAGTTCCTTGCGCAGCAGGGGCAGGTAGTCCGGCCCGCCACCGCGGCGGCTGCGTTCCTGGGAAACGATGATGCGCAGGCGCTCCTTGGCAACCTGGGCGGAATTGGGCTTGCTGCGAAAGAACGCTAACAACCCCATTGCTCAACCTCCAAACATGCGCGCGAAAAAGCCCTTCCTGGGCTCTTCCGTGAATCGCAACGGCTTGGACTCGCCGAGGAGCCGGGCCACGGCGTCGTCGTAGGCGCTGGCCGCATCGCTCGTCTCGTTCAGGATCACCGGGGTGCCCGCGTTCGAGGCGGACAGCACGTCCGGGGACTCCGGGACCACACCGACCACATCGAGCCCGAGGATTTCCTTCACGTCGGCGACGCTCATCATCTCCCCGGTCGCCACGCGCCGAGGGCTGTAACGCGTGAGCAGCAGGTGCTCTTTCACGCCGCCGTTGCCAGCTTCGGCCTTCGCGGTCTTGCTGGAGAGGAGGCCCAGGATGCGGTCCGAGTCCCGCACCGAGGAGACTTCGGGGTTCACCACCACGATCGCGCGATCGGCGAAGTACATGGCGAGGTGCGCGCCCTTTTCGATGCCGGCCGGGGAGTCGCAGATGACGTAATCGAAGCCATCCTGCGCCAGCTCATCGAGCACGCGTTTGACGCCTGCTTCATTCAGGGCGTCCTTGTCACGGGTCTGCGAGGCGGCGAGCACGAAGAGCGTGTCGAGCCGCTTGTCCTTGATCAACGCCTGCTTCAGCGAGCAGTCGCCCTGGATGACGTTCACGAAGTCGTACACCACGCGCCGCTCGCACCCCATGATGAGGTCGAGATTGCGCAGGCCGATGTCGAAGTCGAGGACCGCCACGCGCTTGCCCCGCTTGGCGAGCCCGCACGCGATGCTGGCTGAGGTGGTGGTCTTGCCGACGCCCCCCTTGCCTGACGTCACTACGATGATCTCGGTCAATGTTTGAATCCTCTTGGTCTATTGGAAAAAAGTCGCCTGCGGCGCTTTTTTCGGATGTCGGCTTCGTTTCCGGCGGCAAAAAGCGTGGTTTTTGCCGCCTGGCTCGTCGCGTCGCTACGCCCGGACGGCCTGTCGCAGCGGTCCGGGTGAGACGCCTTGCGCACGGTCCGAGGCGTCACGGTCTCATGCGCGCACAATCCGGGCGTCACGGTCTCATGCGCCGATACGGGCGAACTTGAGCTCGTCGCCGGAGAGCCACGCCTGCACGGGCTGGCCTTTCAGCTCCGGCGGAATCGTCTCGAACACGCGGAACACGCCTGCCACGGAGACGAGCTCCGCATGGAACTCCTGGCAGAACACGCGCGCGGTGGCTTCGCCCCGCGCCCCGGCCATCGCCCGTCCGCGGAGCGTGCCGTAAATGTGTACACAACCGTCGGCGATCACTTCGGCGCCGGCACCCACCGTGGCGGTGACCACGAGATCGCGGTGGCGCGCATACACGCGCTGGCCCGAGCGCACCGGGTTGTGGTTCATGAGCGCGGGTTTCGCGAACTCTTGCGGCGCCGGATCCGCCGGCTGCAGCACGGGCGGTGTCTTGGTGCCGGGAGCGCGGAAATACGTGAGCACCGGCAGGTCGAGCGCCTGCGCGAGCGCATCGACGGCGGCCGTGCCGTGCGCAAGTCCTGCGGTGACCATCCCGGCGCGGCTGATGGCGCCCAGCACCGCGCGCACTTCGTCGGCGTCCGGTTCCTTGTCGAGCGCGGAGAGGTCGAGACACACCGCCGTACGCTCGAAGAAGCGCGGCGCCGAGGCGACGCGGCCCGTCAGCTCATCGAGGATCGCCCCCGGATCGATGGTGCGAATGCGCACCTGAGGCAGGCTCACCTGGCCGAAACGAATTTCCAGAGTCGGCGCCTGGATGGCGGCGGCGGTTGTGTTCATCGAGACAGCAGAACGTTCCCTTGAAGCAGATGGCGAATCGGTCGGCCCCGAAAAATGGCGGAGTGTACCGGGCGCGTGCGCGCGCTGCAGGCTCACTTGAAAGAACTGTCTTCAACTGTCCGCGCAACGCATCGTGCAAGGACCGGTGGCCTGTCTCGCGGATCGCCTGTCGCGCGCGTGCGAGCCGCCATTGCCGAGGTTGAGATCGCGAGTGTCGCGTGGCCGGGCTCTCTTGCTTCACCGGCTCGAAGGCATATCCACGGGCTCGAAGCCGTATCTCTCGAAAATCTCCCGGCTCGCCGCGCTTCGCACGAACTGCAGGTACTTCGTCCCCTCGGCGCTGGCCGTCGCGACCGCCGCGATCGGGTAGCGAATGGGCGGATGGGAGCTCTCGGGGAAGATGCCCACGACCTTCACGCGCTTCTCCGCTTGCGCATCCGTTGAGTAGACGATGCCGAGCGGGACCTCGCGACGGGCGACATAGGCGAGCGCGGCGCGAACGTTCTCTGCGCGAACCAGACGCGGCGCGAGCGCATCCCAGACGCCGAACCGGGTCAGGGCGGCCTGGGCGTACCGGCCCACAGGAACCGAGTCCGGATCGCCGGTGGCCAGGCGGCCGTTGCGGCCGAGCACTGCGGCGACTGAGAAGCCCCGCTCGATATCGATCCTCGCAGTGCTGTCGGCCGGCGCGATCATCACGAGCCGATTGCCCACGACGTCGTGGCGGGTTTGGGGCTGTAGCAGCTTGCGCTGGGCGAGGTAGTCCATCCATTCCTCGTCGGCGCTGAAGAACACTTCGGCTTTGGCGCCTCCCTCGATCTGGCGCGCAAGGGTGGAGCTCGCCGCGAAGGAGGTCTTCACCTCAACGCCCGTTCTGGCGGTGTAGGCCTCGTTGATGTCGCCCAGCGCGTCGGTCAGGGACGCGGCGGCGAACACGATGATGGATTTCCCGGCATCCGCCGCGGCGGCGCTGCCCGCGCTGATGGCGAATGCGAGCGCGAGCAGGATCGTGGTGAGGGCCAGCCGCACTCGGGATGACTGGCAGGCGGTGGAGGGCATGCGTGAGAGCCTGGCGAAGTGTTCGGAGTATTTGGAAGAATATAGCGCGGGTTCGGGCGCTGCCAGCGCGGCGTTACCGGGTGATGCGAGGTCGGCCGCCCGCGTGACGCGCGAGAGAGGGCCTTGTCACCGTGAGGCCGCGCGGCGATTCTTGCGCGCGAGCTGCTGGCGACGGCGGCGAGAGGAAGCTCTGGAGTGTCGCGATGATCACTGTTCGCTTTCGACTGGATGTGAGCCCTGCGTGCTCGATCGGGCCGGGCAAGATCGCCCTGCTGCAGGGGATTCAGGAGAGCGGGTCGTTGCGACGGGCCGCGCATCAGCTGGGCATGAGTTATCGGCGCGCGTGGTTGCTGGTGGATGGGTTGAACCGGTCGTTCAACACGCCGGTGACGATGGCGAGTGTGGGAGGCAAGGGTGGCGGTGGCGTGAAGCTCACTGAGCTGGGTGAGGATCTCGTGCGCCGCTACGGGGTGCTGTCACGCAAGTTCGACAATCTGGCTCGGCGGGAATTCAAGAGCGTTGCGGCGGGATCGGCTCGGCAGGGGGAGAAGACTGAGCGGGTGCCGCGGAGGGCGGTTTCCAAGTCGTCGAAGGATCAGTAGCGGCGGCGGATGAGGCCGGGAGAGGGCGCAGCTTCGGGCGGCACAGCGTTCGCCGGGCGTGCTGCCCGTAGCTTCGCCTTGCGTCGGCGCGCCGGCTCGTGGAGTCGCCAGGCCGACTCCAGTGCCTGGAGCAAGCATCCCTGTGCCTGAGCGCGGACTCCAGTGCTTGGCGGACTCCGGTGCCTGGAGCGGGCCACTCCCGTGGCCTGGCCGACGCGCAGTCCGGTGCCTGAAGCGCGCACTTCAATGGCGAAGCCGCGCACATCGATGCGGAAGGCGCCCGCCAGCGCCACGGAATCAGTTGCCCACCAGCCTCGCCTGCAGGTCGTAAGCATCCGCGCCGGTGATATCCACTTGCGCCCAATCCCCCGCCTTCAGCTTCCCGGGGTTCTCGATGTGCACGACGCCATCGATCTCGGGCGCATCGCCTTCGCTACGGGCAATCGCTTTGCCGTTCTCTACTGAGTCCACGAGCACCCGCATCCGCTTGCCAACGCGCGTAGCCAGCCGCTCAGCGCTGATCTCCCCGGCCAGCTCCATGAAGCGCTGGTACCGCTCCTCCTGAACTTCCGGATCAACGTGATCGGGCAGCGCATTGGAAGTCGCGCCGTCAACCGGCGAATACTTGAAGCATCCCACGCGATCGAGCTGCGCCTCCTCCAGCCACGCCAGCAGCTCCTCGAACTCCGCTTCGGTCTCGCCCGGGAACCCCACGATGAAGGTGCTGCGAATCACCAGCTCCGGACACACTTCACGCCATGCCTTGATGCGAGCAAGCGTGTTCTCCGCATGTGCTGGCCGCCGCATGCGCTTCAGCACGCTCGGGCTGCCGTGCTGAAACGGAATGTCGAGATACGGCAAAACCTTTCGCTCCGCCATGAGCGGCATGACGTCATCGACATGCGGATAGGGATACACATAGTGCATCCGGACCCACGCACCCAGCGACCCGAGCCCGCGCGCGAGATCGATAAAACGCGTCTCGTACTGCTGATCCCGCCACGCACCCGCGCGATACCGGATGTCTGCTCCATACGCGCTCGTGTCTTGCGAAATCACGAGCAGCTCTTTCACTCCGGCGCGCACGAGCCGCTCGCCTTCGTGCAGCACTTCGTCGATGAGGCGGCTCGCAAGCCGCCCGCGCATCGACGGAATGATGCAGAAGCTGCACTTGTTATTGCAGCCCTCGGAAATCTTCACATACGCGTAATGCCGCGGCGTGAGCCGCACACCCTGCGGAGGCACGAGATCCATGAACGGATCGTGCGCGGGCGGCAAATGCTGATGAACCGCAGTGAGCACATCCTCATAAGCCTGCGGCCCGGTGACTTTCAGCACCCTCGGATGCCGCTCGAGAATGCGCTCGGGCTTCGCGCCGAGACAGCCCGTGACGATCACACGGCCGTTCTGTTCGAGCGCTTCGCCGATGGCATCGAGCGACTCATCCACCGCCGCGTCGATGAACCCGCAGGTGTTGACCACCACCACGTCGGCGGCGTTGTAGCTCGGAGCCACTTCGTACCCTTCGGCACGAAGCTGGGTGAGGATGCGTTCGGAGTCGACGAGCGCCTTGGGGCAGCCAAGACTGACGAACCCGATCTTCGGGAAACGTTGGGACATAGGGAAAAAACGCGCCGAACCGCTCAGCGCGATTCGGCAGCCTCGTGAGTGGCCGCGGTGGCGGCGTCGGAATGCGCGGCGTGCGCCGGCGCCTGTTTCACGGTTCGCAAGGCGAAGAACATCGTGAGCGCGACGAGCGGCAGCAGCAGCCACGGCCACACCGCCGGGCGACGCTCGGCGGTGGTGGCGGAGGTGGGAAGGGAGGGGTTCGGCGACATGGCGGCGAGAGCCTACGCCGGGCCCGTGGCCCCGGCAATCAGGGGGTCTCCCAAGACCCGGTCCAGCTTTGCACCATGATCCCCCGCTTTGCTGTACTGTCGCGCCCCGTCTTTCGAGCAACCCGGGATCGAGGTTTCATGGCATTCGACCGTGCCTACTACGAGCGCTTCTACTTCAACCCCCGCACGGCCGTCACCACCAAGATCGAAGCGCGCAACCGCGCGCGGCTGATCGCTGCGCATGCCGACTACATCGGCCTGCCGGTGCGGCGCATTCTCGATGCGGGGTGCGGCACGGGCATGCTTCGCGCCCCGCTGCTGAAGGCCCTGCCACGTGCCGAATACACGGGCATGGAAACCAGTGAGTACCTGTGCGAGCGCTTCGGCTGGGACCATGGTCTCATCCAGGATTACAAGACGAAGAAGCCTTTCGACCTCGTGATCTGCTACGACGTGGTGCAGTACCTGGATTCCGCCACGGCGAAGCGCGCGCTCGGCAACCTGGCGCGCTTGTGCCGCGGAATGCTGTATTTCACGGCCCTGACGAAGAAGGATTGGGAGGAGAACTGCGACCAGAGCCGCACCGACTCCGACGTCTACCTGCGTACCGCAGGGTGGTATCGAAGAGGTTTGCGGGAACACTTTCGCGACCTTGGCTCGGGCTTCTGGCTTCGCCGTGGGGCCCCGCTCACAGTCTGGGATCTCGAGTCCGGTTCATAGTCGCCCCCGAGCGCACTCGTTCCCCCAGAATCAACGTGACCTTCAAGGATCACTTTTCGCGCCTCGCAGCCCAGTACGCGGAGTTTCGTCCGAGGTACCCGGGCGCGCTGTTCGAGCTGCTTGCGCGGGTGGCCCCGAGTCGTTCCCGCGCATGGGACTGCGCCTGCGGCAGCGGTCAGGCCACCGTGGACCTGGCGGAGCGCTTCGAAACTGTCATTGCGACGGACGGCAGTGCCGAGCAGATCGCTGCCGCGAAGCCGCATCCGCGCGTCACCTATGCCGTGGCTCGTGCCGAATCGAGCGGGATCGACGGCGCCTCGATGGACGTCGTCACGGTCGCTCAGGGCCTGCACTGGTTCGATCGGCCCGCGTTCTACAGCGAAGCCCGCCGCGTGCTGCGGCCCACGGGCGTGCTGGGGGTCTGGACCTACGGCATTCCCCGTCTCAACGATGTGAACCTCGACCGGCTGATGCAGGCGTTTTACTGGGAAACCGTGGGCCCCTACTGGCCGCCGGAGCGCCGCTACGTCGAAGACGGCTACCGCTCCATCGATTTTCCGTTCGAGGAGATCACGGCGCCCTCCCTCAGCATGCGTGAGAACTGGACATTGCCGCAGTTCGTCGGGTATCTGCGCAGCTGGTCTTCCGTGGGCCGCTACGTAAACGACAAGGGGGAGGACCCCGTCGTGCAGATCGAAGAGCAGTTCACTCCTTTCTGGGGCACGCGCGCGCGCGACGTGAGCTGGCCGCTGTCGCTGCGGCTCGGCCGCGTATGACGCACGCTGCGGGCGAGGCGCCCCGCGCAATTCACTTTCGCGGCTGGATCTCCTGTCGCCGTGACGGCGAGGGGCCGTTGGGATTGATCCTCGTCGGCCGCGCCACTCAGCATCGGCGCGAGGAAGCGGTGCAGGTGGCCTTCTCCTGCGCCGCTCCGGTGGATATCCCGGAAGCCCTAGAGGAGGCGCACCTGGAGTTTCTCGGTGGCCAGCGCTATCGGCTCACGAGCGGCGACAAGAGCTGGACGCTCGAGGGCCCGATCCATGTCCATCGCGAAGTCGCCGGCGCCTTTTACAAGGCGATCCCGCCCCGGCCGGTACCCTGGGGCAAGCGCTTGTTCTGGCGGGTGATGCTCCGGCTGGCTAGTCACCCATTGGGACGCAGGCTGCTCCTGCGAGGGCACTGAGACCTCGGCGCATGCGCCGGAAGCGTCGCCGCGGCCCAGGTGACAGGACGCCGCGCCTTCCGCGCCCGCAGCACTTCTGATTTCCGGCAGCGGATGTCCGAAAAACCGCTGCGGGCGAGTTTTCCCCAATGAATTAGAATCGCGGGCCCGCTGTTTCCTGCAGGCGCTCCCAATGGCGAATCCGACCCGCGTTCCGGTCACCGTGCTCACAGGCTTCCTGGGCTCGGGCAAGACGACGCTCCTCAACCGCATCCTGTCCGAGCAGCACGGCAAGCGTATCGCCGTGATCGAGAACGAGTTCGGCGAGGTCGGCGTCGATCACCAGATCGTCATCGGCGCGGAAGAGGAGATTTTCGAGACCGCCAACGGCTGCATCTGCTGCACGGTGCGGGGCGACCTCATCCGCATCCTCAACCAGCTCGTGAAGCGGCGGGACAAATTCGACTACGTCATCGTCGAGACCACGGGCCTTGCCGACCCCGGCCCCGTGGCGCAGACCTTCTTCATCGACGATGACCTGCGGGATCACTTCCAGCTCGATGCGATCGTCACCCTGGTGGATGCGAAGCACGCGGAGCGGCATCTGGAAGAGGTGCGCGCCGCCTCGGAACAGATCGCGTTCGGGGACGTCGTGCTGCTCAACAAGGCCGACCTCGTGTCCGAGAAGGAGCTCGCGCAGGTGGAGCAGCGCATCCGCGCGATCAACCGGACGGCGCAGGTGTTCCGCACCGAAGCGGCGAAGCTCCCGATCGAGCGGGTGCTCGATGTCGGCGCGTTCGATCTCGACCGGGCGCTCGCCGTCGACAAGGGGTTCCTCGAGCCGGAGTACCCGTTCGAATGGGCGGGGGTGTTCGAGCTCGAGGCTGGGAAGGTGCAGATCCGCACGGGCGCGGAAGGCGCGCATGAGCATCATCACCATGGCCCCAGTCATGGCCACGGTGAAGGCGACGACCAAGGCCACGACCGCGACCCCGAGCACGACCACGAGCACAGCGACCCCCACGTCGCGCACGGCCACCTCTATCACTCCGGCCTCAAGATCACCTTCTTCCGAGTCGCGGCGGCGAACGCGGACGAGCTGAACAAGCAGATCGAGCCCGCCCTGCGCGCCTTCGCGGAGGCTCCCATCGAGGTGCCCTGCGGCGGCACACTCGAGATGGGCGCCAACCTCTTCCGTCTCGACGTAGGTCATGAAGGCGCGGAGTTCACGCTGGTCGTCAACGAGCCGGGCGCGTATGCCATGTTCTGCGAGCACGTGCCCGCCGAGTTCGCGTTGCGTTTCGAAGGCCGCAAGGCGCTCGCGCAGCGCCAGTTCGCCTCGCATCACCATCACGACGATGAAATCACCTCGATCGGCATCTCCGACCCACGCGTGCTCGACGGTCGCAAGGTCGATGACTGGCTGAACTACCTGATGCAGAGCCAGGGTCAGGACATCTTCCGCATGAAAGGCGTGCTCAATCTCAAGGATGAAGACCGCCGCTTCGTCTTCCACGGCGTGCACATGATGTTCGACGGCAAGCTCGAACGCCCGTGGGGGAACCATCCGCGCCAGAACAGCCTCGTGTTCATCGGTCGCAAGCTCGATCGCAAGGAGATCGAGGCGGGCTTCGAGTCCTGCGTGGCATGAGCCTCGCCACGCTCACTCAGCGCTCACAAGTCGCGCTGGACGCCTACGTCGCGGACCTTGCCTGGTCGCCCGATAGCGCATCGCTTGCCGTGGCGGGTGGCGAGGGCGCGGTGGTGCTGGTGGAGCAACTGGCGAGCGCGCCGAAGGTGCGCACCATCGGTGAGCACGGCATGGGCGTCATCGCAGTCGCATGGCAGCCGGGCGCAAACGTGTTTGCCTCTGCCGGGCAGGACAGCGCGGTCGTGCTGTGGGACGCATCCAACGGCGACGCCGTTGCGCGCTTGCGCCCCGGCATGGCTTGGACGGAGCACATTGCGTTCTCGCCCGATGGCAAGCTGCTCGCCACAGCCACCGGCAAGGTGTTAGCGCTGTGGGATGCCGCTGGCCAGAAGGTGCATTCCTTCGAGCCGCTTGCCGGAACGATCGCAGCGATCGCGTGGGACAAGCCCGGTCGCGATCTCGCCGCCGCGTCCGTGGGCGCGGTCACCGTTCATCGCGTCGAGCCGCCGCAGTTCACGGCCCGAAAATTCCCATGGCCGGCCGCATGTCTCACGGCAGCGTTCAACCCGAACGGTAAGGTGCTCGCGAGCGGCATGCAGGATGGCACCGTGCATTTCTGGTGGCTCACCACGGGGAAGGATTCGCAGATGCGCGGCTATCCCACGAAGGTCACGCTCACCGAATGGAGCGCGAACGGCCGCTATCTCGCAACGGCCGCGGGCCCGGAAGTCGTGGTGTGGGATTTTGGTGGCAAAGGTCCCGAGGGCAGTGCGCCGCTGGAGCTGAGTGGCCACACGGATCGCATCACGCATCTGGCGTTTCAGACGAATGGCCCGTGGCTCGTCTCAGCCGGCCGGGATTGGCGGCTGACACTCTGGCAGCCGGGCAAGGAGAAGCAGGCGGTGGACGCGCACCTGACCGGCGGTGAGATCACCGCCGTGCGCTGGTCCCCCGACGGCAAGCGCCTCGCCGTCGGCGAAGCGAAGGGCCGGGTGACGGTTTACGAGCTGATGCCGCGCTGATCGGGCCCGACGAGCTGGGTGCGATCGCTCTCAGCACCGGGGCAAGCACTTGGCCGGCTGACGCGATTGGGCGCGCTGGCGGCTCTTGCGAGCTCAGCAGACGGTCCACGTGAACGCCGCGCCGATGGCGCCACGCCACGCCTCGCTCAGGAGCTCGGCGAGCCCAGCTCCATGGCCGGCAGTGCCGGCACGCGCACCCGCCGCGAGCCGAGGAGGCTCGTGTACACGTTCATCTCGCCCGCGAACGCATGAGTCCAGGTGAACTGCTTCAACACGCGCGCACGTGCCGCGGCGCCAACCGCT
This sequence comes from Pseudomonadota bacterium, assembly GCA_040255575.1. Lineage (GTDB taxonomy): Bacteria > Pseudomonadota > Gammaproteobacteria > Steroidobacterales > Steroidobacteraceae > JADGHX01. The sequence continues at coordinate 14,911 of JBDZVF010000047.1, forward strand.
TCGATGTCGCGCTCGTAGAGCGAGCGGATCGCTTCGGCCATGCTTTCGCCATCCGAGGGTTCGGCCAGGACGCCCACGCGCTCGTCCACGATCTCCGGCGTTGCACTGGCGCGTGCCGCGATCACAGGCCGGCCGCATGCCATCGCTTCGAGCAGCACCAGGCCAAACGTCTCCTTCGTGCCTGCATGCACGAGCGCATCGCAGGACGCGATCCACTGCGCAAGCTCCTGAATGTCGCGGCGGTACGGAATCATCGTGACCTGGCTATTCGGCCGGGCATGACGATCACCGCCGATCAGCAGCAGGTGATACGGGGCGCCGAGCCGCGCGAACGCGTGCAGCAGCACGCTGAGATTCTTCTCGCCGGAGAACCTTCCGGCGAATACGAGCAGCCGGCTGTTTTGCGGAAGGCCCAGTCTGCTGCGCAAGTCCAGCGTGCGCCGGGAAGGATGGAACACGTTCGTGTCCACCCCGAGCGGCTGATACACGGTGTGCTGCACGCCGATCGAGTTCAGGTAATTGCACATGTAGCGGCTGGGTGCGAGCACAGCGTCGCAACGCTCGTAGAGCCATCGCACATAGCGACTGAGCACGCGCTCGCTCGGCTGGCCGATCCGCCGCGCGATGATCTGCGGCATGTTCGAGTGATAGAACGCCACGAGCGGGATGTGCCGGCGCCTGGCGACTCGCCACGCGCACCAGGCAGGATGGAAGGCGTCGCCTACTTCGATGAGGTCGGGCTCGAGCTCGTCGAGCATCCGCGTCCAGCGCCGCGGATTCAGCGGTAACCGATAGTTGAACGTACCGGGCCAGGGATGTCCCGGCACCGTCGAGATCTCACCGGGCTGCACGTGCCCGGCCTCACCCGGCACCAGAATCGAATGTTTCCAGCTCGTGTTCGCGCGAAGCCAGGTGTGTTTGGCCGTGAGATAGCGCTTCACGCCGCCGCTCGTCGGCGAATAGAACAGTGTCGTGTCGACGAGATGCATGAGGCTCGCTGTCAAACTTCGCGGGGAGGACTGTCACGAAACCGCAGCAAACTTTGGACCCGATTGCACCGTTCCGGCACCGGCGTGTCAAGAAAGTTGCGTCATGGGCCGCAGGCGCAGAGTCGATTGCAGACAGGTTGCGTGCGTTCGTCTGCATGCGCAGACTGAAGCAAACCTTTGGAACAAGGCCCAGACGTGAAGCGCCGCATTCCGCTCGCCGCCTCATTCACCGCCGCGGCGCTTCTCGCCGGCACCGCGTCCGCGTTACCGGTCGACCAGGCAAACCTCGATGCGCTCACGCGCGCGGTCGAGCCTCGCGTCATCGAATGGCGGCGGGACATTCACCAGCATCCCGAGCTTTCCAACCGCGAAGTACGCACCGCGAAGCTCGTCGCGGATCACCTGAAGCGCCTGGGTCTGGAAGTGCGAACCGGCATCGCGCACACGGGCGTCACCGGGTTTCTTCAGGGCGGCCTGCCCGGCCCAACGATTGCATTGCGCGCCGACATGGATGCGCTTCCCGTCACGGAGAAAGTGGACGTGCCGTTCAAGTCGGTCGTCACCTCCACGTACCGCGATCAGACCGTCGGTGTGATGCACGCGTGCGGGCATGATGTTCACACCGCCGTGCTGATGGGCGTGGCGCAGACTCTTGCGGAGATGCGCTCGCAGCTGCCGGGGAACGTGCTGTTCATCTTCCAGCCGGCCGAGGAAGGAGCGCCCGCCGGGGAAGAGGGCGGCGCGCCGCTGATGCTGAAAGAAGGCGTGTTCGACAAACATCCACCCGAGGCGGTGTTCGCGCTGCACGTGCAGGCGGAAATGCGCGTGGGCGAGATCAGTGTGCGCGCGGGCCCGTTCATGGCGGCATCCGACTTCTGGCGCATCGAAGTGCTGGGCAAGCAGTCTCACGGTGCGCGGCCGTGGCAGGGGATCGATCCCGTCGTGGCCGCCGCTCAGATCGTTAACGCGCTGCAGACCGTTGTCAGCCGGCAGATCGATATCACGCTCAACCCCGCCGTGGTCACCGTCGGTGCAATCAACTCCGGCGTCCGCTACAACATCGTCCCGGACCGCGCCGAGCTCATCGGCACGATCCGCACGTTCGACCCGAAGCAGCGCGAAACGGTCATCGCGAACATGCAGCGCATCGTGGAGCACACCGCGATGGCGAACGGCGCCACGGCGACATTCCAGATCGAACCCGGCAGCAATCCGGTGCTGTTCAACGACCCGGAGCTCACCGAGAAGATGGTGCCGTCGCTCATGCGCATCGCCGGGGAAGGCAGGATGAGCCTGTCGCCGCTCATCACCGGCGCCGAGGACTTCGCCTTCTTCGCCCAGAAGGTGCCCTCGATGTACTTCCGCGTCGGGGTCACACCGGCGGATCGCGATCCGCAGACCGCGCCCTCGAATCATTCGGATTACTTCTACGTTGACGAGAAGGCGATTCCGATCGCGCTTCGGGCCATGACCCAGGTGGCTGTCGACTACCTTTCCCAGTCTCAATAGTCGAGCGCTGGCCGGGGCACTGGCTGGGCATCCAGACGCCGACGCCCGAGGCAATTGTTTCGATTTTGTAAGTACACGGCACGAGTAAGGCGTTTCGCGGTCAGATTCCGTCTTCTTCTTGGGCTCGACTGACAGGTGAAGCGATCATGAAGGGAATGTTCCGGGCGGCGGCGGCCGCGATCACCCTGGCACTGGCGGCATGCGCGGCCTCCGCGCCCCAGGCCGGGTCGAAGGGAAATGCTTCAGTGGTGCTGGTTGCCGGGGCAACCGGCGGTGTGGGGCAGGAAGTGGTCGAGCAGGCGCTCGCGAAAGGCTATAACGTCCGAGCCTTGGTGCGCGACGAAGCCAAGGCTCGCATGCTCTTTGGGGATCGCGTCCAATACGCCGTCGGCGATGTGCGGGAACCTCGCTCGCTCAAACGAGCGGTGAAGGGCGCGAAGCAGGTCATTTCGGCGCTGGGGGCCAACGTCCAGCGTGACCCGGAGAACAGCCCTGAGCGCGTCGACTACGCGGGCGTGAAAGCGCTCGCCGAGGCCGCCCAGGCCGCCGGTGTCTCGCAGTTCATTCTCGTGTCCTCGATGGGCGTCACCCATCCCGATCACCAGCTGAACGCGATGCTCGATAACATCTTGAGCTGGAAGTTGAAAGGGGAAGACGCGGTGCGCGCCACAGGTATCCATTACACCATCGTCCGTCCGGGCGAGCTGACGAACGAGCCCGGCGGCCGCCGCGGCGTTCGCATCACGCAAGGCGACCCGATCGGGGGCGAAGGCTCCGTTTCCCGCAGCGACGTGGCCGCCATCCTGGTGAGCGCCATCGGCCGGCAGGACCTCTACGGCAAGACCTTCGAGGTGGTCGGCGATCACGCGCGTCCGCGCATCGAGTGGGCGAGTCTCTATACCGGGCTGCAACCGGATAGCCACTGAACCGCGCTGCGCCCGGCGGTCAGCGCCTGATCCGATTTTCGACTACTGCACCCATCAGGCTGGAAGCATGACTTATGAGTACTGAAAGCAAGAGCGGCATGCTGGCCGGCTTCATGAAGACGCTCTCCAAGATCGAGCCAAACGAGATCAAGGCGAGTTTCGCGTCATTCGGTTTCGTGTTCATCCTCATGTCGTCGTACTACATCCTGAAGCCGGTACGCGACGCGATGGCGAGCGACTGGAGCGACGCTGAAGTCGCAACGTTGTGGACCATCAACTTCTTTCTGACATTCGTCGTCACGTTCCTGTACGGGGCGGCGTTGTCGGTCTCGCGTCTGAAGATCGTCGTGCCAGGCGTGTACGCGTTCTTCGCGCTGACCTTCATCATCTTTGCGGCCGGGAATGCCCAGGTCGCCGATCCAACGCTGGTCGACAAGGCGTTCTATGTGTGGGTCAGCCTGTTTGCGCTGTTCCACGTCTCCGTGTTCTGGAGCTTCATGGCCGACCTGTTCAACAAGGAGCAGGCGAAACGATTGTTCGGTTTCATTGCGACGGGCGCGAGCGTGGGCGGTTTGGTGGGTCCGCTGATCGCGATCGTCCTGGCTGAGTACATCAGCAGCAATGCCCTGATCGTTTTTGCCGCGGTGTTGCTCGTTGGCGCGATGCCGTTCATTCCGTACCTCGAGAGGCTCAAGGCCACCGAGCTGGGCAATGCGGGCCTGGCTGGTGCGGCCGGGCAGAAGAGCATCGGGGGAAATCCATTCGCGGGGTTCACCACGTTCATCCGCAGCCCATTTCTGTTGGGTATCGGGCTCTTTCTCCTGCTGTACACGTCGATGGGATCGTTCATCTACTTCGAGCTGAAGAACCTGCTCGAGGTGTATCCGCGGGGTACGCGCACACAGATTCAGTCCGGGATCAATTGGGCGGTGAACTTCTTCACCATCATCACCGCTATTGTGGCGACGAGCCGCTTGACGACCCGCTTTGGGCTGGGTGTCACCCTGGCGCTGATTCCCGCCGTCATGGCGGGCGGGCTGGTCACGCTCGCCATTCTTCCCGTGGTCTGGCTCGTGATCTTCCTGCGTGTGACGCTGAACGCCGGTAACTACGCGATCACGCGTCCGGCCCGGGAGATGCTGTTCACATTGGTGGACCGCGAGGTGCGGTACAAGACCAAGCCCGTCATCGACACTGTGGTCTATCGCGGCGGTGACACGCTGAACAGTTGGGCATTCGCAGGGCTGACCGAAGGGCTCGGACTGAGCATGTCGGTCGTTGCGCTGATTGGCGCAGTGATTGCTGGGATCTGGGCTGTGACCGGCGCGTCCCTGGGTCGTGTCTATAACAAGGAGAGAAAGACCTCGACCGATATCCCAAGTGCGGTCTCGATCACCCACAAGGTGTGACGATCAGGCGACGCTCGCCTCCCGGCTGCGGGCTTCGCGCGCCGCGCCGACCGCGTCGATGACTTCTTCCGCGCTCGCGAAGCGCTGATCCCGCGCCTTCGCGAGCAGCCGGTCGATCAGCGGCTGGTGCTGAGCGTGCCGTTCCGGCAGCGTCGGCACCGGCGCATTCACGTGCTGCTGCAGAACCTCGATCGCCGAGTTGCCCGTGAATGGCTTACGACCCGTGAGCATCTCGTAGAAGATGATGCCGAGACTGTAGAAGTCCGTTCGCGCATCGAGCTCTTCGCCCAGCGCCTGCTCGGGGCTCATGTAATAGGGAGAGCCGCGTAGCACACCGGTGCGCGTGCTTTGGAGCCCGCCTTCGAGATTGCGTGCGAGGCCGAAGTCGATGAGCGCCACGTCATCGTTCTCACGCAGCATCACGTTGGGTGGCTTCAGGTCACGATGCAAAATGCCGGCGTGATGCACGATGCGCAGCGCATGCGCGATGTGCTCGACGTAGCCAAGGGCTTCGCTCTCGGTGATGCCGATCTGCATGCGCGCTTTCAGGTCCCCCCGCGGGAAGTATTCCATTGCGAGGAACTCGCGCCCGGCGTGCACGCCGTAGTCGTGCAGCTCCACGACGGCCGGGTGACGAATGCGCGACACAGCGTCGTATTCGCGCGCGAGCAGGTGACGGCCGCCCGCTTCATCCGTCGTGATCGAGCTCACCTTGAGCGCGATCTCGCGACCTAGCGCCTCACTCATGGCGAGATACACCCGCGCTTTCTCGGACTCGCCGATCCTGGAGAGGATGCGATATCCCGGCACGAGGTCGGCCGGTACCGAATCGGTCGCCTCGGTCGCGGGGCTTTCGCTCTCCGCCGCGTCCGCAGGCGCTGGCTCCTGCAGCCGTGCCGCCGCGTGCTCGCCGCTCTGGGCGATCCTCGCCTGCCGCCTCGCTGCCCGCCGCTCGATTCGGCGAAGCGCCAGCCGCACTGCCGTGCCCAGCCGTTCAGGCGTGAGCAGGCGCTTGGGGAGATAGTCCACGGCGC
>JBDZVF010000545.1:0-3801 GCA_040255575.1 Pseudomonadota bacterium
GCCGTTCGCGAGCTCGCGTTCGAGCTCGGCGACGCGCTGGGTCAGCGTGGCCCGCTGTTCCATCATGCGCGCAAGACCCACGCTCACCGAGCTTTCGGTGGAGCGCCGCGACTCCATGCGCACCATGAGATCACGCGCGGCAAGCTGCGCCTGCTGGGCGGCCGCGCGGCGGGAGGCCACCATCTCGCGACGCTCTTCGCGCTCGTATTCGAGATCCGGACGGCGCGAATCGAGCTCTCCGAGGGTCTGCAGGCCCCGATCGAGCTCGCCGCGCGCGCGGGCCAGAGTCTCCTGCGCCACGCCGATCTCGCGGGCGATTTCGGTCGCCTCTTCCTCGAGCCGGGCCCGGCGCAGCGCGGCCTCCTGCGCGCGGGCGCGTGTGGCTTCGAGCTGACCGAGAAGATCCGTGTGCTGCTTGTGCGCGCTCTGGATGCCGGCCTGGGCGGTGTCGCGCTCGCGCTCGGCATCGGCCAGCGACTGGCGCACGGAGGCGAGGTGCGTCTCCATGTCCCGGACGCGCTCTTCGGCGACTTCGACTTCCGTGCGCAGCGACTTGAGGCGATGCTCACGCTCGATGATGCCGCTGCGACGATCCTCGCCGCGGCTGATGCGCAGCCAGTTGCGGCCGAGCCATTCGCCCTGCGGCGTGATGATCGACTTGCCCGCGGGCAAGGAGGCACGAGCGGCAAGCGCTTCCGACAGCGAATCGGCCGTGATCACATCGGCGAGCGGCTCGACGACCGCCGCCGGACCCTTCACCTTCGAGGCGAGGCTGCCCGGGTGGTTGCGATCCGCCGTTTCGCTCGGCTCGACCAGCGCCAGGCGGCCGCTGTTGAAGCCTTCGAGCTCGCCGGCCACCTGTTCGAGGTGATCGACGCACACGGCTTCGAGGTAGTCGCCGAGCGCCGTCTCGACGGCCCGTTCCCAGCCCTGCTCCACTTCGAGCGTCTGGCCCACGCGCATGTTGTGCGCAAGGCCCCGGCCCGCGAGCCAGTCCGCCGCCTTGCCGGCCTGGTGACTCAGCGCGGCCTTCTGGAGTGCTTCGAGCGACATCAGCTCGGAGCGCTTGCGGTCGCGATCGGCGCGCGCCTGCTCCAGGCGGGACTCCACGGTGATCTGCTCAGAGCGCAGGCTCTGCACGACTTCGAGCGCACGCGCCAGCGTATCCGCCAGCTCTTCGCTCGTCAGGCGCGCCTGCGCTTCGCTCTCGGCTAGCGAGGCGAGCTGCTCATCCGGGCTGTGGGCGGCGAGCGTCTCACGCTCGACCGCGAGGCGATCCGCCTGCGCCATGAGACGACGCAACTGGTTTTCGAGCTGCTCGATGCGGGCGCGCTCGACCTGCGTTGTCTGGTGAGCGGCACCAAGGGAGCGATTGAAGTCTTCCCACGTCTGCTGCCACAGCTGCAGCGCCTGCTCGGCGTCCGCCAGCGCGGTGGCCGCGGACTCTTCCGTGAGCTTCGACGTTTCGAGCTGCGGCTCCAGCAATTCGAGCTCGGCACGCAGATCCGCCAGCTGCTTCTCGTCACGCTCGATGTGGAGCGCGGTTTCGTTGAGCGTGCCCCGGGACTGCGCGAGATCGCTCTTCTGCCGCTCGCGCAGCTGGCGCGTATGTTCAATGGTCTGCTCGGTGCGGGAGATTTCCGCGCCGATCTCGTAGTAACGCGCCTGCACACCGTTCACGAGCTCGGTCTGCTCGTGGTGGAACGCGCGCTGCTTCTCGATGGCGGCCTCGGCCGAGCGCTGGTCAGCGAGCGCGGCCTGCATGGCGAGGTCGCATTCCCGCACGGCGCTGTCGTGCACCTCGGTGCCGCTATCGAGCTCGCGCAGGCGCAGGGCGAGCAGTTCCGCCGTGAGGCGACGCTCCTGCTCCTTGAAATTCTGGTAGCGACGGGCGGTGGCCGCCTGGCGCTGCAGATGTCGAATCTGTTTCTCGACTTCGTCGCGAACGTCCTGAAGTCGTTCGAGATTCTCGCGGGTGTCGCGGATGCGGCTTTCCGTTTCCTTGCGCCGTTCCTTGTAGCGGGAGATGCCGGCGGCTTCTTCCACGAAGGCGCGCATGTCTTCGGGCTTGCTCTCGATGACGCGCGAGATCATGCCCTGCTCGATGATCGCGTAGCTGCGAGAGCCGAGGCCGGTGCCGAGGAACAGCTGCGTGATGTCCTTGCGCCGGCAGCGAATGCCATTCAGGAAGTAGCCGGAGCTGCCGTCACGTTCCACCTGACGTTTCAGCGACACCTCGTTGTAATTCGCGTAAGCGCCCCCAAGTTTGCCGTCCGAATTATCAAAGACGAGCTCGACGGAGGCGGTGCCCACGGGTTTGCGCGACGTCGAGCCATTGAAGATGACGTCCGCCATGGAGTCACCGCGCAGATGCTTCGCCGAAAGCTCACCCATGACCCAGCGCACGGCATCGATGACGTTCGACTTGCCGCAGCCGTTGGGCCCGACGATGCCGGAGAGGTTGCTGGGGAAGGTGACGTGGGTGGGATCGACGAAGGATTTGAAACCAGCGAGCTTGATCTTTGTCAGCCGCATACTCTGTTCATTGGAAAAAAGTCGCCTCGCGGCGCTTTTTTCGGACTTTGGCATTGTTTCCGGCGGCAAAAAGCGTCGTTTCTGCCGCCTGCGTTTTCGCGTAGCTACGCCCGAACGCAGCGTCGCGCCGTTGCCAGTGCAGAGGCACACGTCGGTGGTGCGTACGTCGGCGGCGCGTAGTGTAAGGTAAATGGCATGACTGCAACACCTGTCGAGCTGAATCGAAACGCGAGCGGCCCTTCCGGCGACATCGTGACGTTCAATAACCCCGCAGCCGAGCACGACTACACCATTCGCATGACGCTGCCGGAGTTCACGTGCCTGTGTCCGGTGACCGGGCAACCTGACTTCGCGACGCTGGAACTGGAATACGTGCCCGACCGTTTGTGCGTGGAGTTGAAGTCGTTGAAGCTGTACATATGGTCGTTCCGCGACCGGGGCGCGTTTCACGAGGCGGTGACCAATGAGATCGTCGACCGGCTCGCCGGCGCGATCCATCCGCGCTTCATGCGGCTCACCGCGCGATTCAACGTGAGAGGTGGAATCTATACGACCGTCGTGGCCGAGCGACGGCAGGAAGGCTGGACGCCCGCGCCGGCGGTGTCCCTCCCCTGATCGCCCGGCCGAAACCCCCGATTCTGGAGGCCTTTTCCACCCGGTTTACATGCGAAAGTCGGCCGGTATAATCCCGCGTCCTTCACAAGCCAGACTGCTTTTGAGGAGCGATCCGATGGCGGCCAAACGTCCCGCGCCCAAGTCAGCCAAGGCAAAGAAGCCGGCGGCAAGGCCGGTTGCGAGAAAGGCCGACACCCGCCGGCCCCCCGAGCGCCCCAAGGCCGCCGCCAGCGCCGTTGCACCCGTGAGGAAACCTGTACCCGTGTCACCTGCTCCGAAGAAAGCTCCCAGTCCCCGTCCTGCCGCCGCCCCTGCTCCTGAAGCGGAAAACCATGTGGGCACGATGCCCCATGTCGTGGAAGAGCCGGTGGTAGAGGCGCACATGACTGCGTCGGGCGCCAGTGTGGCCCCGAAAGCCGCGGCCGCCGCGCCCGCGCGCACCAGCGCCGCGCCCGTCACCTCCTCCAGCGCCTCGTCGGATGACGACGGCGAGAATTTCGAGCCCGGCAGCCTCCTTGCCGGCCCCCGCAATGTTCAGCCGTACATCGCCAAGCGCGGCGAGCAGTACATGAGCAAGGAGCAGCTCGATCACTTCCGCAACATCCTGGAGACCTGGAAACGGGACCTGATGCAGGAAGTGGATCGCACCGT
>JBDZVF010000048.1:0-20724 GCA_040255575.1 Pseudomonadota bacterium
CCGCGCGCAGCACTCTCAACACGTTGCCGCTCCAGATCTTCTGAAGCTCCGCTTCCGTGTAGCCCTCCTTCAGCAGCCGCTCGGTAATGCGCGGATAGTCCGTCGCATCATCCAGCCCGGTCACGCCGCCGCCCCCGTCGAAGTCGATCCCGATCCCCACGTGGTCCACGCCCGCAACCTTCAGCGCATGAAGCAGATGCGCCATGAAGTCCTCGAACGTCGCGCGCGGCGTACCGAACCGCTTGTCGATCTCGCGCCGCTGAGCCACCAGGCTCCTGCGCTCGGCAGCCGTGGGGTTCGCGAGCGCCCGACTCGCCTTCTGATACTCGGCGAGCGCCGCAGCCCGCTCCGGATTGGTCGCAACCGGCACCATGTAATCGCTGTACGCCGAAACCTGAATCACGCCGCCGCTCGCGGCCAGCGCCCGCAACCGATCGTCATCCACATTGCGCGGATGGTCGAACACGGCCTTGCATCCCGAATGAGACAACAGCACCGGCGTCCTCGAGAGCTGGATCACCTGATCCAGCACATCGTCCGAGGCGTGCGAGGCATCGATCACGACGCCGAGTCGATTGGCCTGCGCCACGAAGTGCCTGCCGAGATCGCTCAGCCCGTGCCACTTCCTGCCGGTCGGATCCGTGCTCGAATCCCCCAGCCGGTTGTTGAGGAAGTGCACCGGGCTCATGAGCCGCACGCCCAACTCGTAGAACGTGCGCATGAGCGTGAGATCGCCCTCGAACGGATAGCCGTTCTCGATGCTCATGAACACGATGCGCCTGCCGCGCGCCGCGATCGCCGCCGCGTCATCCGCCTTCAGCGCCAGCTCGAAGCGGTCCGGGTATCGCGCCACCATCTCCCGTATGGCCAGTGCGCGAAGCAGGCCGGCATCGCGCGCGGCGATATCCCCTTCCCTCGTAACGGGGCCCTGCGGCGTGTAGATGGCGAAAAATCCACCGTCCAGCCCGCCCGCGCTCATGCGAGGCAGGTCGATCTGCGAGCCATCGTCCTCGACCCTGTGCCGCTCGACGATGCGCCAATCCTTCCAGGCAAGATGGGCCGGCGTGTCGAGATGAGTATCCAGCACGAGGAGGCGTTCATGGATCGCCCGGGCCCGGGCATCGATCTTCGGGCTGCGGGTGGCGCCATCGGAAGCGTGGGCCGCGGCGCTCGCGCCGAGCAGCAGGCACACAACCTGCAGCACCATTTTGTGGGTTGTCATGCGGCGAAGCTATCACGCGGGCGGTAGCAGCGGCGTAACATGGCCGCCCACGTTCCAATCGGGAGCTCTCGGCTTTCATGCGCATCCTGCTGGCCCTCTGCCTCCTTCTCTCCGCGGCGCTCGCCCACGCGGACCAGCTCGACACCGTCAGGAAGAAAGGCGACCTCATCTGCGGTGTGCTGGGGACGGACGAGCCGAACAGTTTCGTCGACCCGAAGAGCCGCACGATCATCGGCTACGAAGTCGACCTCTGCAAGGCCATCGCGAAGAAGATCGGCGTGAAGCTCACCATCAAGCAACTCGCCGTCGCGGCGCGCATCCCGGAGCTGCAGCAGGGTCGCGTGGACATTCTCGCGGCCGCCCTCACCCACACGCGCGAGCGCGAGCAGGTCATCGACTTCTCGCTCACGACCTTCGTGACCGGCCAGCGCGTCATGGTGCGCAAGGACAGCGGCATCACCCAGCTCTCCCAGCTCGCCGGCAAAAAGGTGGTGACGGTCAGGGGCGGCACGCAGGAGCCGAACATCCGCCGCGCCGTGCCCACCGTGGAAGTCGTGACCTTCGAGACGGCGCCGCAGGCGCTGGTCGCGCTTCAGCAACGCAAGGCGGTCGGCTTCGTGAACGACGAGGTCTCGCTCCTCGATGCGTACGGCAAGCTCGGCCCGGCGCAGAAAGACTTCGTGCTGCTGAAGCAGAACCTCAGCACCGAAGCGCTCGCGCTCGGCCTGCGCAAGAACGAGCCGGCCTTCAAGAAGGTGGTGGACGACACGCTGCGCGAGCTCGAAGCCAGTGGCGAAGCCGAACGCCTCTTCATGCACTGGTACGGCCCGCAGTCGCGCATCAGGTACGACAAGCGGCACTTCAAGATCGAAACCGACAAGTTGCCCACCTAGGCTTCGGGACGGCCGGGCGAAGATGCCGATCGACCTGTCGATCGTTCTCTCGTGGGAGTTCGGGCAGTGGCTGCTGCGCGGCTTTCTCCTTTCGATCGAGCTCACGCTCGTCACGCTGGTGCTCGCCTTCCCGCTCGCGACCTTCGTTGCGCTGTTGAGGCTTGCCCCGTGGAAGCTGTTTCGCGGGCTCGGTTTCGCGTACGTGGAAGGCATCCGCAACGTGCCGCTGCTCGCGCACCTGATGTTCTGGTACTTCGGCGCCACGCAGCTTCTGCCTGAAGGCGCCCGAGCCTGGCTCTACGAACATGACGCCGAAACCGTCTGCGCCATCATCGCGCTCACGCTCTATACGGCCGCGTTCATGGCCGAAGACGTGCGCAGCGGCATCCGCTCGATCCCCAGCGCGCAGCTCGAAGCCGCACGTGCGCTGGGCTTCGGCTATTTGCGATCGATGCGACTGGTCGTGCTGCCGCAGGCGGTTCGCATCACCGTGCCGCCGCTCATCTCGCAGACACTGAGCCTCTGGAAGAACACCAGCATCGCCACCGTGATCGGTACGGCGGAGCTGATGTATCAGGCGCAGCGAGTGGAGACCGCAACGTTTCGCGGGGTTGAAACGTTCGCCGTGACGACGGTGGCGTACCTCACGGTCTCGGGGATCATCACGCTCATCGGCGTGCTGTATCAACGTCGGTACCCGGTGCGCGCGGCGTGATCGACCTGATCCGTAACTACTGGTTGTACTTTCTGGTCGGTCAGTACCCGCAGGGGCCGCTCGGCGGGCTCGCGCTCACACTTCTGCTCGGAGTCGCTGCCCTCGGGCTCGCCCTGCCCCTGGGCGTTGTGCTCGGTCTCGCGCGCACCAGCAGCCACCGCGTGATCCGCTGGCCCGTAACCGCTCTCGTATACGTCGTGCGTGGCACGCCTCTGCTGATGGTGATCTTCTGGGCGTATTTCTTCCTTCCCGCCATCACTGGCCAGCAGACCTCGCAATTCAACACGATGCTCGCGGCGCTCGTGCTCTTCAACGGCGCGTATCTGGCGGAGATCGTGCGAGCGGGCATTCAGGGGATTCCGCGCGGCCAGAGCGAGTGTGCCCGCGCGCTCGGGCTCGGCTATTGGCAGTCGATGCGCGCCGTGATTCTTCCGCAGGCACTTCGTAACATGCTGCCCTCTCTCGTTGCGCAGTTCGTCACGACGCTGAAGGAGACTTCGCTGGGCTACATCATCGGGTTGTCGGAAGTGTCGTTCATTGCCGGGCAGATCAACGCCCAGGTGCTCACGAAGCCGGTGGCGGTCTACACCATCCTCGCGCTCACGTATTTCGTGCTCTGCTTCGGCCTGTCCCGCATCGTGCGCCTGCTCGAGAAGCGAACCCAGCGCAGCAGCGTGGTGATGCCATGATCGAGTTCCGCAACGTCACCAAGTTCTATGGCTCGTTCCGCGCGCTCGATGACGTGACGGAGACGATCGCACGCGGCGAGGTGGTCGTGATCTGCGGGCCGTCGGGCTCGGGGAAATCCACGCTCATTCGCACCATCAACCGCCTCGAGCCGATCGACTCGGGTCAGATCCTGCTGGACGGGGAGGACATCCATCGTCCGGGGCTCGATGTGGACCGCTTCCGGTCGGGCATCGGGTTCGTATTCCAGCAGTTCAACCTGTTCCCGCACCTGAGCGTGCTCGAGAACTGCACGCTTGCGCCCATGAAGGTGCGCGGACTCAGCGAGGCCGCCGCACGCGAGCGCGCCCTCGCCTTGCTGGAGCGCGTGGGGCTTGCGGGCAAGGCCCAGTCCTATCCCGCGCAGCTCTCGGGCGGCCAGCAGCAACGCGTCGCCATCGCCCGCGCGCTCGCGATGGAGCCGCCGCTGATGCTCTTCGACGAGCCGACGAGCGCGCTCGATCCCGAGATGGTGTCCGAGGTGCTGCTGGTGATTCGCGACCTTGCCCACAAGGGTCAGACGCTTGTCATCGTCACGCATGAGATGGGGTTTGCCCGCGAAGTGGCGGACCGCATCTTCTTCATGGACGAGGGCCGCATCCTCGAGCGCGCGAGCCCCGAAGACTTCTTCGAGCGGCCGCAACACCCCCGCGCGCGGCAGTTCCTGTCCGACCTGCGCTCGCCGTTTGCGCGCAGCGTTTAGCGCAGGGCGCTGCGGCCGAGGTCCGGAAATACCTTGGAGACTTTCCCGACGAGGTACTCGCCGTAGGTGCCGTGCACATCACGCAGATCGATGCCGTCCCAGCGAGCGATCAGCTCCTGACGCACCGTCACCGGCCCGACGCCCTGGATCGGCCGCAGCTCGGCATCGAAGCGCGGGTCGAAAAAGAACGGCATCGAGATGCGCGAGCGGCCGGATCGGTTGATGACCCGATGCAGCGCTGACGTGTAGCGCCCCGACGTGAGCCGCTCGAGCATGTCTCCGACGTTCACGACGAACGAGCCGGGAACGAAGGGAACGTCGAGCCACCTGGAGCCGTGCTTCACCTGCAGCCCGCCGACTTCATCCTGATACAGCAAGGTCAGGAGCCCGTAGTCCGTATGCTCCCCGACACCGCGCGCCTCCGCGACGCTCGCGGGCGGGTAGTTGAAGATGCGGAACAGCGTCGTCGGATTGCCGGTGTACCGGTCGACGAAGTAGTTGTCACCGACGCGCAGCCCACGACCGATCGAAGTCATGAGCCGATGCCCGAGCCCGGTGAGCGCGCTCATGTAGTCGAGCACCGCTTCGCGAAAGCCCGGCAGTTCGGGGAATACGTTGCGGCCGTGAAGCGGCATGCCCGAGCGCACGCGCTCGTCGTCTTCACCGAGCTCCTCGCCGAAATACAGGCCTTCCTTCACATCGGGCTGGCCCGAAGTGAGCTCACCCCCGACGGGAAAGTAGCCGCGCCACGCGCGCCCGCCGCGCGACATGTGGATGCGATGTTTCGCTTCGGCGCTCTGTTCGAAAAACGCGCGGCTCAGGCGCAGCAGCGAATCGACGACGCCCGGCTCGATGCCGTGGCCGACGATGTAGAAGAAACCGAACTCGGTCGCCGCCCAATCCACCTGCGCGGCCACGTGATCGCGCCAGGTGCCCCCGACATCGAACAGCGAGAGGTCGATGACGGGCAGTCGAGGCGAATCAGCGAAGGAGGACATCCGAAATCCCTCCGGGTCATGGGGGGAGAAAGTTACCGCGGTGCCCGAAAGAACGGAAACACCGATTTACTTCATCCTCATAACCGGAGCGCGTGACGCGCGCGTGACAGCGACCGAAAAAGAGACGCGCAGCTCCGCCATGCGGAGGAAGCGGGACCTCACGAAGCGGGTCCCGCTACAGGTTCGACAACGCGAAACCTCAGGGCTTGAGCTGGGTGCGAATCTCGCCGCCCTTGTGCTCGGCGCTGTGGATGTTCACGTAGAGGTTGCCCGACTTGAAGCTCTCGTACTGCGCATCGGTGAGCTTCGAGCCTGCCGGCACCACCCATTCGTTGTCGCCCTTCTTCTCGAGCGTGATGATGGGTTTGCCGTTCTGACCCGCGGGCGCCTCGTGGATATGCGCCGCCGTGCCCGTGATGCCCGTCGTCTTGATGCTGCCGGTCACGGACTTGTCATCCGCGATCGTGATCTTGCCGGCGCCTTTCGCTTCGGTCTGCACAGCGGGGACTTCCTGATCCCCCGTGAGGGAGACGGCCACATCCTTGGCGCACGCCATGCCGGCTCCCGTCACCAATACCGCTCCCGCGGCTGCCGCCGCGAGCATTCTGATTTTCATGTTGGCCTCTTCCAGTTGGGTTGATTCAACGACCGCGCGCACTCTAGACCTGCGTCGCGCCCGCGTCGAAGCCAGAAATGTGCCTGGTTCATGACAACTCCTCCCCTATTGCTTCCACGCAACAACTGAGCCGCCCTTTCTGGCGTTCGTATAGCGAAGAAATTAGAAAAATAAGCGCATATCAACTTGCTGATTTCACGCGGTGAAATATCATTTTTTCGGCATACGGAATGGCGCGCTGCGATCGAACCTGTTAGATTTTTTCTAAAGCGCTGACTTTTCCACCACGAGCAACGGGGGGCCTGGCTCATGAGAGAACCGACGCGCACAGACGTCCGTGCGTTTTCGCAACACAGGTGGAGGCGCAAGGCAGCCTTCATCGCGGTAACGACGGCGCTTGGTGCCACGACCGCCTGGTCACAGGAAGCACAGGATCCAGGCGGCGTACTGCAGGAAGTCACGATTACCGCCGAGTTCCGTACCACCCGGCTGCAGGAAACGCCTATTGCGATCACGGCGGTCACCGCCGAGACGCTCGAACAGCGCAGCCAGACGAACATCTTCGAGCTGACGGCGCAGGCGCCAAACGTCCAGCTCGCGCCGCAGGGACAGGCGAATGGCTCCGGCATCATCGCGTTTATCCGCGGTGTCGGGCAGACGGACTTCAACTTCGCGCTCGAACCTGGCGTCGGTATCTACATCGATGACGTGTACTACCCCACTCTCACCGGCTCGCTCGTCGACCTGCTCGACCTCGAGCGCGTGGAGGTGCTGCGCGGTCCACAGGGCACGCTGGCAGGCCGCAACTCCATCGGCGGCGCCATCAAGCTCTTCTCGCAAAGGCCGAGGGGCGATGGCACCGGCTCGCTGAGCGCGACCACCGGCTCCTTCAGCCGCCTCGACGTGCGCGGCGTGGCGGATTTCGCGCTCGTTCCCGACAAGCTGATGGCGCGCATCTCGGGCGTCACCAAGAACCGCGACGGGTACGTCGATCGTTACGACTACGCCTGCTCCCACCCGAACTCCGGCCTCATTCCGCAGAATGTCGGCACGGGCTGCAAGGTGGGCACGCTGGGTGGCGTCTCCTACACCGCGGGGCGCGCCGCGCTTCGCTGGCTTGCCACGGACAAGCTCGAAATCAACTTCAGCACCGACCTCACCAAGGACAGCTCGGAGTCCGGTGCGGACGTGCTGCGGGCCGCGAACCAGGGCAACGGCACCTCGACGCCCGCGGACGACGGCGTGTCGAGCTATCTGATCGCGCAGGACGATGGCAACCCGGCAACGCCGATCGTGCGGTACGACTGCCGCTTCGTGGCGTACGGCCCGAACTCCTGCGACCCGAACGGCAGCAACCATCCGTACATCAGCTACGGAAGCTTCCTGGACGCGGGGCTCATCACCAATCCGGGCACGTCGGCGATGCCGAACAAGCCGGTGTACATCCCGCCGATCCAGCACCTCACGCAGTACGGCGCGTCGGCGAACATCGACTACGCCATCAACGACACGTACAGCATCAAGTCCATCACGGCCTGGCGCCGGTACAGCTCGTCCTGGGGTAACGACGTGGACGGTTCGCCGCTTGCGAGCCAACAGCTCCTGCAGACGCTGCAACACTGGCAGTGGAGTCAGGAGTTACGCCTCAACGGCTCGATCGCCGCGCTCAACGCGGATTACACGGTGGGTGGCTTCTACTTCAAGCAAGGCGGCTATCTGCGGGCCCGCGTGGACCTCAACTACGCGCACCTCGACTTCGAGCACGGCCCGGACACGACACCGTCGAACTCGAAGGCGGCCTTCGTGCACAGCACGTTCCATCTGACCGATGCGATGGATCTGTCAGCCGGCGTTCGCTACTCGAAGGACGAGAAGGACTACACGTACTTCCGCCGCAACCCGGATGGCAGCCTGCCGGCCTGCACGCCGCCGTTCGGCCCCTTCGGGGAAGATCAGCCGCCGAACTGCGCGCTCGCGGGGCTCTTCAACGTGCCCGGTCATTTCGACGGCTCGCGCACCGACTGGCGCGTGGCGCTCGACTACCAGTGGACCGACACGTTCATGACCTACGGCCAGGTGTCCACGGGCTACAAGGGCGGTGGGGTGAATCCGCGTCCCTTCCTGCTGAACCAGATCCAGTCCTTCAACCCGGAAACGCTGACGACGTACGAAGTGGGCTTCAAGAGCGATCTCTTCGGCCGCACGATGCGGCTCAACACCTCAGCGTTCTACAACAAGTACAAGGACATCATCCTGACGCTGAACGCGTGCCCGGGCCCACCGTGCGCGCTGCCGGCGAATATCGGTGAGGCGAACGTCAAGGGCATCGAGCTGGAAACGGAGATTCACCCGACCGACAACTTCATGATCGATAGCTCGATCAGCTACCTCGACTTCCAGTACACGAGCACCGATCCGCTGCGTACGAACATCACCGAGAGCATGGTGACGCCGTACACGCCCGACTGGAAAGCAAGTGTCGGCCTGCAATACACGATGTCGCTGGGCACGGCGGGCTCGCTGATCGGCCGCGTCGATGGCTCATACACCTCGGCGGTGTATGGCAACGCCATCAATGCAGCGACCAATCGCATCCCGGACTACGTGGTGGCGAATGCACGCCTCAGCTGGAAGGCGATGGATGATCGGTGGCAGGCCGCCCTCGAGGTCACGAACCTGACGGACAAGATCTACTACACGTCGGTGTTCGATCAGACCGCGAGCTCCGGCACCGTGAGCTACGGGATCGCGATGCCCCGCGCCTGGGCGATCACGATCAAGCACAACTTCAAGTAAGACCGGGGGGTCACGCCCGGCGCCGCAGCGAGTAATCGCTGCGACGTCGGGCGAATTTTACGAACCAGTCGAGCGAGCCTGGCACCGCCAGGGCCGAGACGTCCGCGGCCTTCGCGAGTGGCATTCCCATGAGGATGTGCCGCACGGGCACTTCGAGCTTCTTGCCCGAGCGCGTGTAGGGAATCACATCGACCTGATAGATGCGGTCGGGCACATGGCGCGGCGAGCACTCATCGCGCAGGTGCGCGCGGATCTTCGCTTCGAGCCGATCGTCGAGCCGCGCGCCCGGCCGTAGCGAGACGAAGAGCGGCATGAAGAACGCGCCGTGGGGCAGGAGCAGGTTCACGATCAGCCCGTCGTCGACCTCCTGCACGTGTTCCAGCGCGCGATAGATCTCCGCCGTGCCGATGCGCACGCCGTGCCGATTGAGCGTGGCATCGGAGCGGCCGATCACCTGGCAGGTGCCGCGCCTCGTGAGGCGAAAGTGATCGCCGTGACACCACACGCCCGGATAGGTTTCGAAATACGACTCGAGATAGCGCTTGTAACCCGGGTCACGCCAGAAATAGAGCGGCATCGACGGCATCGGCTCCGTGATCACGAGCTCGCCGACTTCGTTCACGACTCGCTCACCGCGGCCGTTGAACGCGTACGCCGCGCAACCCAGGTTGCGTGCCTGAATCTCCCCGGCGCGCACCGGCAGCGTCGGCACGCCGCCTACGAAGCCCGTGCAGACCTCCGTTCCGCCGCTGCCGGGCGAAACCCACAGATCCTGCTTGATGTTCTCGAGGCACCAGGCCATGCATTCCGCATTCACCGGAGAACCCGCGAGCGACAATGCTTCAAGCTTCGCAAGATCGAAGTGCTCACGCGGCCTGTACCCAGCGCGCCGAATGAGCCGAATGTAGGCAGGGCTCGCGCCGAACACGGCCGCCTCGGACTGCTCCACCAGCTTCCAGAGCACGCCGGGATCCGGATGCGTGGCGTGCCCGTCGTAGAGCACTGGCACGACGTCGGACAGCAGCGCTCCCGCGAGGAAGTTCCACATCATCCAGCCGGTCGTCGTGTAGAAGAAGATGCGCTGGCGCGGCCGCAGATCGAAGTTGAAGCTCAGATGCTTCAGCTGCTCGAGCAGGATGCCGCCATGCCCGTGCACGATGGGCTTGGGCAGGCCGGTGGTGCCCGACGTGAAGAGGATCCAGAGCGGGTGATCGAACGCCACCTGCTCGAAGCGAAACTGCTCCGCCGGCACTGGCGGCCGACTCATGATGTCCTGCCAGGAGAGCGCCCCGAGCGCTTCGGCCGCGCCGGGACTTTCGTCGTGAGCGCCAACGTGTATCACGTGCTGGAGCGAGGTCAGCCCCTCGATGACGCCCTTCAGGGTGTTGAGTCGGCTGAACAAGCGGCCGCCATGCCGGTAGCGCGTGGAGCAGAGGAACACCTTGGGGCCGAGCTGCGCGAAGCGATCCAGCACGCCGCGCGCGCCGAAATCCGGCCCGCAGCTGGCCCAGATCGCACCGATGCTGGCGCTCGCGAGGAGCGCGATCACCGCCTCGGGCGCGTTGGGCAGGCATGCGACCACACGGTCGCCTGGCTTGACACCCAGCTCGCGCAACTTCGTCGCGAGCGCGCGCACCTGCTGCCCGAGATCCAGCCAGGTCATCCTCCGGAGAGCGCTCTCCTCAGACTGATACAGCAGCGCGTCCACGTCGGGCCGTTCGTTGCGCAGGGCGTGCTCGGCGTAATTGAGCCGCGCCCCCGGAAACCATTGCGCCCCGGGCATCTGCCGGCGCGCGAGCACCCGCGAATACGGCACGGAGGGACGGACCAGGAAGTAATCCCAGATGGCGGCCCAGAAGCCGTCGAGGTCTGTGACGCTCCATTCCCACAGCGCTTCGTAGCTCGCGAAACGCCGCCCCCGCTGCAGCTGCAGCCACCGCAGGAATGCTGTGAGATTCGAACGGGCCACACGCTCGGCATGTGGCTGCCAGAGTAGCTCGCCGGTGCGAACTGGACCTCGTCCGAGCACGTCGACTCCCCCCTTCCGTCACTTAGCGGACGGTTCCTCCCGATGGTACTGCCTGAATTGTGCGTATGCAGCGCTTTTCCGCTCTGGGAGGCGCTTTTTCCCACTAGCATAGGGCGCTCATGGAAAAGCTGTTCATCAACGCCGAGTCGCTCCTGCGCGACTCGATCGCGCTCGGCATGCAGGTGGTCCGCAGCGGCTTCCGGCCGACCTTCCTGGTCGGGATCTGGCGCGGCGGCGCGCCGATCGGCATCAGCGTGCAGGAGGTGCTGGAGTTTCATGGCGTGGAGTGCGATCACCTCTCCATCCGCACCTCCTCGTACAGCGCGCCGGATCAGCGCGCGAAGACGGTTCGGGTGCACGCGGTCGACTACCTCGTCTCGCGGCTCGACGCGGAGGATCGGCTGCTCCTCATCGACGATGTGTTCGACAGCGGGCTCTCGCTCGAAGCCGTGATCGACGATCTGCGCAAGCGCTGCCGCCGCAACCTTCCGGCCAACATCCGCATCGCCACGGTGTACTACAAACCGAGCCGCAACTGCAGCGCCCTGCAGCCCGATTACTTCGTGCGCGCGACGGGTCGCTGGCTCGTGTTCCCGCACGAGATGCAGGGACTCACGCGAGAAGAAATCCTGCGACACAAACCCGTGGACGAGAGCTTCTTCGAAGGCGGCGGGAACGACTAGCCTGTGGGCATAGTCCTTGCTCCAATGGGGCCTTCATCGACATGAACTATTGGGCAGCACTCAAGGCCGATATCGGCCACACCTATTTCTACGCGCGCGGCGGTCGCATTTCGAAGACACTCCAGTGCGCGCGCACGCCGGGCGTGCATGCCGTGATCGTGTTGCGCTTCGGGCAGTGGGCGCGCTCGCGGGCGTTTCTCTTCCGCATCCTCCTCGACCCGCTCTACTTCGTGCTGAACCTGCTCATCCAGGTGATGTGGGGCATCGAGATTCCACGCGCCACGACGGTGGGGCCGGGACTTTTCATCGGCCACTTCGGCGGCATCACCGTTTCCGCCAGCGCGGTGCTCGGCAACAACTGCAGCATCTCGCAGAACGTGACCATCGGAGTGGCCGGCTCGGGCGACAGGCTCGGTGTGCCGGTGATTGGCGACAATGTGTACATCGCGCCCGGTGCGCGGCTCTTCGGCAAGATCACCATCGGCCACAACGTGAAGATCGGCGCGAACGCCGTCATCTACAAAAGCGTGCCGGATAACTCGGTCGCGGTGCTCGATCCGGGCTTCCGAATCCTTCCGCAGGACTCCGCATAGACGCTGCTGCCGCGGCTGCTCTCGCACCGGCTCGCTTCATCAGGGAGTCGTCGCATTCCTCAAACGGCTGTGATGGATGGAGTACAGGAAGTACACGATGATGCCGATGGCATTCCAAACAAGAAAATATCGTTGTGTAAACGCGGGCAGGCTGAAGAAGAGATAGATACATCCTGCTACCGCCACGGGGCCCACGACCCACACCGCCGGCACCCGGAACACGCGCGCCCGCTTCGGCTTGAGCACTCGCAGCGCCATCACGCAACAGGACACCGCGATGAATGCCGCGAGTGTTCCGGCATTTGCCAGTTCAACGATCCGTCGCAACGGAAACACCGCAGCCAGCAGCGAGACGACGACGGCCGTGACGAGTGTCATCGCGACTGGCGTGCCGCGACCACTCACTCCGCCGAGGCGCGGCGGCAGCAGCCCATCTCTCGCCATCACGAAGAAAATTCGGGTCTGGCCGTAGAAGAACGCGAGAAGCACCGTCGGCATGGCGACGATCGCCGCGGCCGCGATGAGGTTTGCGGCCCCCGGGGCGCCGAGGCTGCGGAGCACCTGCGCCAGGGGCTCCGTGCTCGAGGCGAACGCCAGATAAGGCAGCGCGCCGAGTGCCGCGGCGGCGACCCCGAGGTAAAGGATGGTGCAAACGAGCATCGAGCCGAGGATTCCGCGCACCAGGTCTCGCCCGGGGTCGCGCGTTTCTTCCGCGGCCGTCGACACCGCATCGAAACCGTAGAACGCGAAGAAAATGATCGCTGCCGCCGCCATGACGCCGTGGCGCGCGTCATCCGCCCCGTACGCGCCAAACCCATACGGCATGAAGGGACGCAAATGGGATGCGTCGAACGCCTGGAAGGCGATCCACATGAAAACCAGCAGCGCGAGAATCTTCAGAACGACGAAGATCGCATTGAGGGTGGCGCTCTCGCGCAAGCCGAACAGCAGGAGGCCAGTGACGAACCACACGATGACGACCGCGGGCAGGTTCATGAGGCCGCCCGCGTATGGGCCCTGGGAAAGCTCGAGTGGCAGCTCGAAGCCGAGCGACTTCAGAAATCCGGCCGCGTAACCCGACCACCCCACCGCGACGGCCGCACAGACGACCGTGTATTCGAGAATCAGGCTCCAGCCCACCACCCAGGCGGGCAGCTCGCCTGCCACCGCATATGTGTAGGTATACGCGCTGCCGGCGACGGGCATCATCGTCGACATCTCCGCGTACGCGAGCGCCGCGCAGGCGCAGACGGTGCCCGCGATGATGAAGGAGAGGAGAACCGCGGGCCCTGCGATCCCGGCGCTTTCGCCGACGAGCGTGTAAATGCCGGTGCCGACGATGGCGCCGACGCCGAGCCCCACGAGGTGGGGCCATCCCAGAGTGCGCCGAAGGCGCGAGCCACTACCGATGGATTGTTCCGCGTCGAGTGACTTGCGTCGCTTCAGGAATGACATCCGAAACCGCCCGCCATCGCTGAGATGGCGGCTAGTCTAGTTCATGATGTCGGCTGGCTGCCGGCGGCAAAGCGCGTTTCTGGCCGCCGGCTCTGGGGCGTGGCGCACGCCCCGACTGGTCTCTAGGACTGCTGAGCCACGGGCGCCCTCACGGCATCCGGCGGATCCTGACGCGGGATGTGCGACGGGATCAGGAAGAAGCTGAGGGCCGTGATGAACGCGCAACCCGCGACGAACCAGAAGAACAGGTTCACGCCCGGCAGCGGCTGCATCGCGAGGTAGCCCGACGCCACGATCGGGCTCAGCACCGCGCCGATGCGCGACACCGTCTGCGCGAGCCCCACGGCCGAGCCGCGAATCTCGGTCGGGTAGGAATGCGCGGCCACCGCATACATGAAGGCCTGCATGCCGTTGAAGGACACACCGGCGAAGAAGCTCATCACCAGCACGTTCGATTCGGCCGGGCTCTGGGTCCCCACCAGCAGCGCCCCAATGAGCGCCGTGGCCACAACGCCCAGCAGCGCAAGCGTCGTGCCGACATAGCGCGAGCCAAACCAGCGGATGAGGAAAGCCCCGCCGATGGAGCCGAAGAAGGCGCCGATCGAGAACAGGCTGAGCGCGCTGCCCGCCACATCCACCGCCACCCGATCCGTCGGCAGCAGCACCTTGAGATAGTTGGTGTACACGTACAGCACGAAGCTGTTGAACGAGAACGCCACCCAGATGAAGAACGTGGCGCGCGCGTAGAAGCTGTTCCAGATGGTCGCAATCCAGTTGCTCGAGCGCTTGCCCTCTTCACGAATGACGAAATTCTCCGTTCCGTCGAAGCGCTTCTCGCCGATCAGGCGGTTCAGGGATTTGGCGAGCTTCAGGTGCAGTGCCGGGCGTTGCGCCATGTACTTCGGCGACTCCGGCAGCAGCGTGCCGAACAGGATGAAGAGCACGAGCGGCACGAGACCGCCCACGAGAAACATCTGCTGCCACTCGAGGTGATTGTTCGCGAACCCGGCGAGCGAGCCGCCGACGGGCACGGAGGAGATCACGAGCGCCACGATCACGCTGCGCACGCGGGCCGAGGTCCACTCCGAGATGAGGGTGGTGGCGAGCGGCGTGATGCCGCCCATGCCGAGGCCGGTGACGAAGCGCCAGATCGTCATCTGGCGCACGGTCTCGGTGGCGTTCTCCGGTGTGCCGCCCTTCGCGGCGAGGTAGCACAGCACCGAGCCGATGAAGAGGAACACGAGACACGTGAAGTACGAGCGCTTGCGCCCGATGCGGTCGCCCAGCCAGCCGAGCGCCACCGAGCCGATGGCCATGCCGAGGAGCCCCGCCGTGTTGATGGGGCCGAGGTCCGCGCGACTGATGTTCCAGTCGTTGACGAGGTGGCCGCCCACGTGGCCCATGAGGAACAGGTCATAGCCGTCGGTGGCCATGATGATGATCATCATGAGGGTGATGCCGAAGGGCATCCAGAAATACTTCGCGGAGTCGATGACTTCGCCGACATCGACGATCTTTTTGTTGTCGCTCATTCGCTGCTTCGGGTGCGGTCCGCCGTGAACGGGCTGAACCTAATACTAGAAGAGTCCCATCGAGTCCATCCCGGCGTGGCCGCCATGCCTCCTGACGGCGCGGGATGCGGCACGGTCCGGGCCGGGTGGATGGCATGCGAACGAGGCCTGGGCGGCTGCAGGAACAGATCAAACCGGCAGGCGCCACCCGCTTGAGCCCCAGGTCGCGACCGCGGCGCGACGGGGCGTACCCTCCTCGCGCCGGTTTCCCGGCTGATCGGCCCCGTTCCTTCATTGACCCACCTTCAGGAGAGGACTCACATGAAGCATCGAATGGCGATTCCACTTTGCCTGATGTCCGCGGTCGCATTCACGATGGGCGCGAGCGCGCATGACAACAACGATCGCGACTTCGGCTGGGGGCACCTGCTCGACTCGAAATTTCAGGAGATCCGCATCGGGTTCCGGATTGCCCCGGTTCCGCTCAACGTGCGCGGCAGGAGCGCACGGCTGGTGGGGCTCGGCAGCTACATCGTGAATGCCCAGGGCGGGTGCAACGACTGTCATACGCATCCCTCGTATGCGGAAGGCGGCAACCCGCACCTCGGCGAGCCCGAAGTGGTGAACTCGGAGCAGTACCTCACCGGCGGCATGCAGTTCGGTCCCTTCACGTCGCCGAACATCACGCCGGATGAGGATGGTCGCCCGGCCGGACTCACGTTCGAAGAGTTCAAAGCGGTGATTCGCACGGGCCGTGATCCGGACGGCTCGGGGCGCATCCTGCAGGTCATGCCCTGGCCGGTGTACAGCAAGATGACCGATCTCGACTTGCGCGCAATCTACGAATACCTGCGTGCGATTCCCAGCCGGCCGGACAATCCTTCGCCCGGCCCATGACGTACGGGGATGCCGCACGCCACGCGCGGCATCCTCCCCTTCGCTGCATTCAGGTTGATCGAGCTCGTGCGAGCCCGCGGTCAGAGCGGGACGAGGCAGCGTCGCATGGCGATCGACACCGCTTCGGCACGGGAGGCGGCGTTGAGCTTTGCGAGGATCTGGGAGACGTGGAATTTCGCGGTGTGATCGGAGATGGAAAGCCGGCCGGCGATTTCCTTGTTGCCGAGGCCAGCGGCGAGGAGGTGTAGAACTTCGCGTTCGCGTGGCGTCAGCGGGTCCTCACCGGCTGGATGTGCTGACAGGGAACCCGCGTGATCCGGATGCACGACGGCGAGGCCCGCGGCGGCGGCTTCGATCGCGGCGATCACCTGCTCCGCGCTCGCCGAGGTGGGGAGCAGCGCGAGGCCGGCGCGAAGCGGGCGCATGCTCGCGAGCAGGTCCTCTTCGTCGGAAAGCAGAACGGTGGCGCCCGCGTCGTCTGCGGCACGGCCCGGAATGTCGGTGACGATGACGTCGGCCGCGCCGGTGATTTCGCTATCGCTTGCGTGAAATTCATCGAACGGCGCAGCGCTGCTCGGGATGATCTCGAGCCGACCGCTCTGCCTCAGCAGCGTTTGCAGAGCCTGCCGCAGGCGCGGTGATTCCGTCGTGACGGCAACGCGGATCATGCGGCTCGCCGGGAGCGGCTCATGGCAGGCGCCTAGCACCGCCCTCGCGGGCGCTCGCCGATCACCACATCCACCGTCACGAGTTGCTTCGCGCGGATGAGCGACACCGACGCCGACTGGCCGATGCGATCGGCGCCGAGGGCGGCCCTGAGGTCGTCGATGTCGGCGAGCGGTTTGCCGTCCAGCGTGAGGAGCGTATCGCCGAGCGCGAGACCGGCGGCGTCGGCTGGGCCCTGCGGCACCGTCGAGATGACGATGAGGCCGTGCGGCTGAGCAATGCCGAGCTGCGTGCGCAGCGCTTCCGGAATGTCGACTGGCTGAACCGCCGCGCCGATGTAGGCATGCGAGACGCGCCCGCGCGCGAGAAGCTGCGCGCTGACGCGCGTCAGCACCGAACCCGGGATCACGACTGCGCGGCCGCGCGAGAGCGCCGAAGTGCCGATGCCGAGCACGCCGCCGCGTGCGTCGACCACCGGGCCGCCGGAAAACCCGGCCCAGAGCCCACCATCGAGCTGGATGAGGCGGTCGATGGAACCGCCTCGCCACGTGCGCCACATGCCGCCGGTGCGTGCAACGATGCCGGCACTCGCGGAAAGCGAACCGTCGGTGCCGCGAGCCACGGCGACAACGAAGTGGCCCGGCCGTACCGCCGAGGCATCACCAAGCTCCATGGGTGCGCCCTGTGACGATGGCGCGCGAGAGCCCACATCTGCGGCCGGCGGCGATGACGCGCTAGAGCGCACATCTGCGGTCGGCGACGATGACGCGGCAGGGCCCGTTTCTGCGACCGGCGACGATGACGTGCCGGGGCGCACATCTGCAGCCGGCGGCGATTCGAGCCGCAGCACTGCGAGGTCCGTGCCGGGGTCGACGCCCACCAGGGTCGCGGCCGCGGCCGATCCATCGGCAAGCACGGCAGTGATGCCCTCTTCACGGCGCAGTGTGTGGGCCGCGGTGGCGATGACGCCTGGCTCGAGAATGACTGCGGAAGCGGGGTAAGAGCGCCGTGCCTGGAGCGCGACGACACTCGCGCCGACGCGCTCGACGAGGTTCGCGACATCATCTGAAAACGCGGCGAGCGCCAGCGCGGAAGCTTGCGTGCTCATGGGGGATTCTCCGGAAGCTGCGTAACTGGAGACGAGCTTCCGGGAATTCAACGCGCCGCTGCATCAGCCGAACGGGCAGTCGCGCGCGGTGCCGGCGCTTCGCGCGACACGCCGGGCAAGCGGCCAGCCGCCCGGCGCGGGATACTGTTCTGGCCGACCTGGCGAGCTAGCGAGTCAGGCGAGCGAACGAGCGAGCCGCGCAGCCGACCTGGCGAGCGGCCGAGCTCGCCGCGCCTTGTCCTAGCCGGCGCCGGCAAACCGCGGCATCGCGCGCGTGCTGCTTCGGGGCTTGCGGGGGTTTCCTACTTCGGAGCGGGCAACCGCGCAATCCGCGTGCCCTTGAAGCTCCCGAACCAGATCTCATCCCCCACTTCGAGCGCAGTCGTGCCACCCTCGAATCCATCACTCCCGCCATATTGCACGAGGCGTGACGTCTTCCCGCTCTCGAGATCGATCTTGATCGCCGCGCTCCCCACTCGACAGGCCGGTGCCCGACACTGGAACACAGCCGGCATATTCGCGTCCTGTCCCGCAGCCAGCAGCGACCCATCTTTCATCCAGCGCAAGTTGTCGGTCAGGATGCCGGTGCCGATCGACTCTTTCTTGATCCACGTCGAACCGCTGCGCTCATAGCGCGTGACATCCTTGCCAGGCCACCCCGCGACGTAGAGCGTCTTCGCATCCTTCGACAACGCGAGCCCGTTGGCACCCGACATCGCGCTATCCGGCAACACCGACCAGCCCTTCTGCGGATGCCACTCGAGCACATCACCGGTGATCTGCATCGCCGACATTTTCTCGAACGCCTTCTCGTCCGCCGGATCCTTGAAGTTCGTGGTGATGAAACCGCCCTCCGGCAGGCCGACCACGCCGTTGCCGGATGCTTTTTCCGGCAGCACCACGCACCCGATCCAGGTGAGCGAGGGCTGCGCACCTTTCGAATCCACCTCGAAGATCTCGATGGATTCGCGTCCCGAGTGATTCACCGCATACAGCGTGCTGATGCCCTTCCCCTTCGGGCGCACATCGATGCCGTGCGCACCGAACGTGTCCGCCGGCAGCGGACCGGGGCATGCGCCATACGTCTTCTTGTCGAATTTCACCTTGGGATTGGCCACCGGATAGATCGTCTTCACCGCATGCGTCTTCGAATCGATCGCGTAGAGCTGCCCGTGCTTGCCGCCCTCGGCCATGCCCGCGACCATCACCCACGGCGTGTCCGGGATGTGAATGAGATCCTCGGGCGCCGCGAGCCCGCAGATGAACTTCGTGGTGCCGTCGGCCGCGCAGGACTCGTCCGCTGCCGAGCTGATCAGCGGCGTGGCGAGAGCTGCCGCTCCCAGCAGCCCCGTGCTCACCCAGGCCCCCAACCGCGTATGACTCCGCATGTTTCCCCCCGCATTCTCTGTGTGGACCCGAACGCCTTTTGGCCACAGGAGCATAGTGCATCGCTCAGCGCGGGCGTTATCCTCCGGCGCGTCCGTCCAACCCGGAGTGCTATTGCATGCGATTGAGCTTTACCGCCCGAGTTCTTCGTCCCGTGGCTCTCGCCACCCTCGCGCTGTTCGTGGCGGTCGCCTCCGCGCAAACGCCCGCACCTGCGCCCGCCAAGGGCAAACAGCTGAACATTCTGCTGGTCGGCGCGAGCGGGATGATCGGCTCGCGCATTCTTTCCGAAGCGGCTTCACGCGGGCATCACGTGACCGCCGCCGCACGGCATCCGGAAAAGATCGCCAAGGGCGCGAACATCACCCCGGTGAAACTGGACGCGACCGATGCGGCGGCACTCACGGCGCTGGCCAAAGATGCCGACGCCATCGTGATGGCGACGAGTCCCCGCAGCACCGGCAAGCCCCTCGAGGAAGCCAAGGCACTGGGCGATGCCGGCATCGCCGCCGCCAAGACGACCGGCAAGCGCCTCTTCATTGTCGGTGGCGCGGCCAGCCTCAACACGCCGGAAGGCAAACCCGTGATGGACACACTGCCGCCCGCTTACCGCACCGGCGAACCGCTCGGCATGCGAAACGTGCTCGATACGCTGAAGAAGAGCGACATCAACTGGACGTTCTTCAGCCCCGCCATGCAGATTCGACCGGGCACTCGGACCGGCAAGTACCGGCTCGGGACGTCCACCGTCATCGCCGATGCCAATGGCAAGAGCGAGATCAGCGCCGAGGACTTCGCGCACGCGGTGGTCGATGAGCTCGAGAATCCGAAGTATCTGAAGAGCCAGATGACGATCGGCTACTAGGAAAGACACGTGCCCGTCATTCGTCGCGGACTAGCGCTCCGCGCGAGCCGGTAAACCGCGCGGGCCAGCGAATCGCGCGGACTGGCGAACTGCGCTGGCTAGCGGATCCGCGCGGACTGGTGATCCGCGCGAGCTGGCGAACTGCGCGGGCTGGCGATCCGCGTCGGCCAGACATCCGCGCGCGCTTGCGAATCGCCACGCTTCGCCCAGCGCACGATCAAGCTTCTCGACGGACCCGTTGCGAGTGCAACCTCGCTCGCGGACTGAGCGGCCTCCTTGGTGACACTTCGTGGCGACACTCGCGTTGTATCGATCTCGCTCACGCTCTTTGTAGCGGCTGACGATCCTCTGACTGTCTGCAATCAGATACGCCGCAGCGTCAATTTTCCTGAACAGGATTTCATCGTCGCGCGCGCATGGGCATAGTCCGGCTCATGCGCGCGATCATCATCCTGTCCCTGCTCATCGCTTCCTGCTTCGGTCTCACCGCGTGCGACACCAGCGTGAACGTTGCTGCCACCGCCAACGCGGGCGCGCAGTATTCGAATGTGCGCATCACGGTGAAAGAGCTGTGGGTCAATGAAAGCGCGACAGCGTCGATCGACGACACGACGTGGCTCAAATTCCCGCTCGCCACGCCGGTAACGCTCGATCTCGTCGGGCTCACGAGCGGCACGCTGAACGAGTTCGCCACCCAACTGAAAGTCCCGCCCGGGTCGTACCACCAGGTGCGCCTGTTCCTCGTCGATCGCACGGAAGCGCTCACGAGCTCCGCGCAAGGCGCCGGCGCGACCTACAACGATGAAGTGACCGGGTTCGACACGAACAACGCGCAAAGCACCGTGCCGCTGGAGATCCCGAA
>JBDZVF010000049.1:0-20689 GCA_040255575.1 Pseudomonadota bacterium
GGATTCGCCGCAGGTTCGCGTCACGTACGACGCAACTATCCGTGTGCCGCAGGGTCTGGTGGCAGTGATGTCCGCCGCGCACGGCCCCGTGGGCAAGCCCGATGCGAAGGGTCAGGTCGCGTATCGCTTTGAGATGCGCGAAGCCATTCCGTCGTACCTCATCGCCATCGCGGTCGGGGACATCAAGTTCCACGCGATCAGCGCGCGTACGGGTGTGTACGCCGAGCCCGGTGTCATCGATGCCGCAGCCGCCGAGTTCTCGGACCTGGAGCGGATGGTTGCCACGTGCGAATCGCTCTTCGGGCCGTACCGCTGGGGCCGCTACGACATCCTGATTCTGCCGCCGTCCGCACCGTTTGGCGGTATGGAGAACCCGCGGCTGTCGTTCATCACGCCAACCGTCATTGCGGGGGACAAGAGCCTCGTCTCGCTCATCGCGCACGAGCTGGCGCACTCGTGGTCGGGCAACCTGGTGACCAATGCCACGTGGCGCGACTTCTGGCTGAACGAAGGCTTCACCGTCTATCTCGAACGTCGCATCGTCGAGCAACTCTACGGCGCACGTCGGGAGCAGATGGAAGACGTGCTCGGTGTGCAATCGCTGCGAAGCGAGCTTGCCAATACCGATCCGGCGCACCAGCAGTTGGCGGTGGACCTGCGCAAGGACGATCCCGACGACGGCGTGACGGATATCGCCTATGAGAAAGGCAAGCTGTTCCTGCAGTTCCTCGAGAGCCGCTTCGGACGGGACGAATTGCAGTCCTTCCTGCGCAGCTACTTCGACCACTTCGCGTTCCAGAGCATCTACACGGAGCAGTTTCTGGATTACCTGCGCGCAAACCTGCTGCCGAAAAAGCCCGGCGCGGTGACCGAGGCGCAGATCCAGGAGTGGGTGTACGGCCCCGGGATACCCGCGTACGCAGTGCTACCCGCTAACGACGTGTTCGCGCCAGTGGATGCTGCTCGCAAGTCCTGGCTTGCCGGCACGCTCGACACTGCAAGCCTGCCGGCGCGCGACTGGAGCACGCAGGAGTGGCTGCAATTCCTGAACAACCTGCCGGCCGGCCTGCCACGCGAGAAAGCCGCGGAGCTCGACAAGGCTTTCGCGCTCTCAAAGAGCCGCAACGCGGAGATCGCGATGTCGTGGTTCGTCGTGGCGATCCGCGCCGATTACGATCCGGCCTATGCCGATATCCAGCACTATCTCCTCACGATCGGCCGCCGCAAGCTGGTGCGCCCGCTCTACGAGGAACTGATGAAGACGCCGAAAGGCGCCGCGCTCGCGCGCGATACCTACCGCCGGGCCCGTCCCGGTTACCATCCCATCACGGCCACCGCGATCGACCTGATCGTCCCGCCGAAGAAGAACTGAAGTCCCTGCTCTCATGCCTCAACTCACCGAATGGCTGAAACTCATGGTCGCCGAGATCAACCGCAAGCGCGAAGACGCCGAGCTCGCGAAGCAGGAAGAGCTCGCGCGGCAGAAGGAGCCGCCCGCGCCGCGACCGAAGCCGAGCTGACGAACCCACGCCGCATTGCTCTTGCGTGAACGCTGTGGCGCCTGTCGCTCACTGGCGACGGTGTTGCTGTGCTACAGTTCGCGCCGCGCGTCAGGGTGCGTAATAACAGAGGCCCTCTGTGGCCGAACGCCGCGTCTCCGGCATCGAGATAGCTGAGCACAGTGGAGCAGACCACGCGATCGATCGCGTGCCTACCGGTGTCGCCGCCTTCTGCGGCAGGACACTCAAGGGTCCCCTGAATCGCGCAATCCCCGTAACGAGTTTCGCTGAATACACGCAGCACTTCGGTGGCCTGTGGCAACCGTCGACGGTGTCCTATGCAGTGGAGCAGTTCTTCGAGAACGGCGGACGCGAGGCCTACATCGTTCGCGTAGCCAACGGTGCCCGCGCGCCGACGCTCACACTTCATGCTGGCAAAGGCAAGCTGCAGCTCGTTGCACTGAATCCGGGCTCGCGAGAGTACCTCCGAGCTTCTGTGGATTACGACGGCATCGGTGAGAACGAGCCGGATCGCTTCAATCTGGTGCTGCAACGGGTGCGCGCAGCGAACTCAGAGCTGATCGAAGAGCAGGAGATCTTCCGCCGGCTCTCGGTCCTGGAAGAAACCGGGCGCGGCGTCGCCACGATCCTGATGGACTCGCGGCTCGCACGCGTGGTGGGCGAAGTCCCCGCGCAGCGGCCCGATCGCTCGGTGCGCAACCCTGAGTCGCCGATCGTTGGCTACATCAATTCCAACACGGATGGCGACGACGGCGCGCCGCTCACGGATTACGACATCATCGGCTCCGCGGCCGATGGCACAGGCATTTTCGCGTTGCGTTTCGTCATGGGCTTCAACCTGCTGTGCATCCCGCCGCTCGCGCGGGAACAAGATGTCGGGATGAGCACGCTCATGATCGCCGCACGCTTCTGCCGCGATCGGCATGCGATGCTGGTTGTCGACCCGCCATCGAATTGGACCTCTGCCAGCATCGCCCTGACTGAGTTGCGGGACTGGCCGTTCCGCAGCGAGAACGCGCTGATGTTCTACCCACGCGTGATCGCGCTCGATCGGCTCCGTGGGCGGCACGAGACGTTCGGGTCATGCGGGGCCGCCGCCGGCATGATCGCCCGCGCGGACGAGACCTGGCCCGTCTGGGCGGCCGCCGAGAGCGAAGACGCGGTGCTTCGCCCGGGTCTGCGTCCCGCATCCGTGGTGACCGATCACGAGCGCGCCCGGCTCGCGCAGGCCGGCGTGAACACGCTCGTTGCCGTTCGTTCCAGCGGCAAGTCCTCCCCGAGCCAGCGCACGCTCGCTGCGGGCAGCTCAGGCTCGCCGGACTGGAAGTACCTTTCCGCTCGCCGCCTCGCACTTTTCATCACCGCGAGCATCGAGCGGGGCACGCGCTGGCTCATCTTCGAGCAGAACGCGCCTCCCGCCTGGAAGCGCGCGCGTGAGCAGGTGGATATGTTCCTTGAGAGCCTGGATGCGCAGGGCGCCTTCGCCGGCTCCACGCCGGAGGAAAGCTACTTCGTCATCTGCGACGAGCGCGTGAACGAGCCCCGAACGATCGCCGAAGGCAAGGTGAAGCTGCTCTTCGGCATCGCCACCACCAGGCCCGGTGATTTCCATGCCTGGCTGATCACCCATGAGCCCGGTGGCGTCAGCACCTGCCGGCCCTCCCATCCCAATCGGCTCGCGACCTCGGGCCGGCGACTGGAGTGGGAAATCGAAACCTCGATTCTTCGCGGCGTGATCATCCAATAGGGAGCCAGGGCTCCTGCCGCTACTTCTTGGGCGTCACGTACATCGTGATGACCGCACGTACGACTTCAGTCCCGGACTCATCGACGACGCTCACCGGCACGCCTACGCTCTCCGGCCCGCCAGTCCATTCCGTCTTGGTGAGTCGCGCGGTCGCGGTGACGCCCGTCTCCGCCTTGCGAAGATATTCGATGGTCATGCCTCGGGGGATCCATCGCAGATTCACCGGGAGAGTTACCTCGGTGACCATCCCAGCGGCCAGCTCGCAGAGATTTCCCATCGCCAGCGCATGTACGGTGCGGATATGGTTCTCGACGCTGCGCCGTTTGCGCATGCCTATGCGGCACACGCCAGGTGCGAGCTCGAGGAACTGCGGCTTGATCGTGCTGAAGTAGGGAGCGCGGCGGCAAACTGCGCGTGCAAATAGCCACCGGCCGAAACTCGAGCCGGATGCACGCTGCCAGGACGCGAGAACCGTGTTCAAGGCGTAGCTTCCACCGCAAGGCACGTCAGTCGGCGGCCAATGTATCATGAGGTATGAGCAACGAGGCTCTCGAAGCGATCTGGCAGGCCGTGCGGAAGATCCCGCGCGGGCATGTCGCCACGTATGGCTCCGTCGCGCGGCTGGCTGGTTTGCCGGGGCGTGCGAGACTCGTGGGGCATGCGCTGAAGGTGGCTCCTGCGAAGCTGCGCCTGCCCTGGCACCGAGTGGTCGGTGCAGGCCCGCGCATATCGTTTCCGGGGAATACTCGCCAGCACGCCGAGCAGGCGGAGCGGCTGCGCGCCGAGGGGCTCATTGTGCGAAACGGACGGGTGACGCGAAGGAGCGCGAACGATCTTGATGAATTGCTGTGGAAGCCGCGATGAGTTCCGGAGGCTCCGTGAGCCGATACGTTGTCTTTTCACATGGCCAGGAAAGCGGGCCGTGGGGCCGCAAGATCTCGGCGCTCGCCGATGTGGCGCGCGGCGAGGGGTGGGAAGCAGAGTCCGTGGACTACCGCGGCATCGATCATCCGCGCGCCCGCATCACGCGTCTGGTGGATTTCTGCAAGGAGCTGCAGGGCGATCTAGTACTCGTGGGCTCCAGCATGGGTGGGTTCGTTTCCGTCGCGTCCGCGTCGCTGCTGCACGCGCGCGGCGTTTTCCTGATGGCGCCCGCTCTCTACATGGAAGGTCTACCGGAACTGCGGCAAGGCGTGCTGGATTGCCCGGCAGCGCTCGTGCACGGCTGGAAGGACGATGTGGTCCCCTATGAGCACAGCATACGTTTCGCGAAAGAATACGGCGCCTCGCTCCACTTGCTGGAGAGCGACCATCGCTTGCACAACCAGCTGCGCGTGGTGCGCCATCTGTTCGAGTACTTCCTGATCGCACTGGATCTGCCTCCAGCGGCGTCGGAATAGGTGTTCAGCAACTGGCTGCTGCGGCGGTTACTGGCCCTCTGGGTCCGGTACACCGTCCGCCCCGATGACGCGGTCGAGGGCCTGCGCGCACGGAACAATCCAGTGTGCTACGTGCTCGAGCGCCGCGACGTCACCGACCTAGCCGTTCTCCAGAACGCGTGCGTGCGGCACAAATTGCCGCGACCCCAGAAGCGGCTGGTGCAGGAGTCGCGCGAGCTGCTCTCCTTCTTCTATCTGACGCGCCCCCTCGGATTCTGGGATCGGCGCATCGATCGGCGCCCGCCGCCCGAGCTCGTGCAGATGGTGCGCGTACTCCGGCTGAATCCGGAGCTGGACGTGGATATCGTGCCTGCCGCGGTCTACTGGGGGCGCGCGCCGCAGAGGGAGAAGTCGTTCTTCCGCCTGATGCTCGTGGAGGACTGGGTGCTGACCAGCCGCATCCGCAAGTTCTTTCAGGTGCTCTTCAATGGGCGGGATACGTTGATCGAGCTGTCCGAGCCCGTTTCACTCCGCAGCCTGCTAGGCGACGACGCTGCGGTGGAGATGCAGGGGCGGCGCGTTGCTCGCGCTCTGCGTTCCCAATATGCACGGCAGCGCACCGCGCGCATCGGGCCGGATCTTTCTCATCACCGCACCATCGTCACGCGCGTGCTCCGCACGCATGCGGTGCGCTCTGCCGTCGCGCAGGAGATGAAGGAGAAGAAGATCCCGCGCCGCCAGGCCATGCTCCTCGCGCAGAAGAATGCGCAGGAGATCGCGGCGAACTACTCGCATGCCTTCGTGCGCTTCATGGAGTTCGCGCTCACGCGGCTATGGAACCGGCTGTACGACGGCGTCGTCGTCGAGCATATCGAGACGCTGGAAAAGCTGGCGCGGGATCACGAGATCATCTACGTGCCCTGCCATCGCAGCCACATGGATTACCTGCTGCTGTCGTACGCGATCTTCAAGCAGGGATACGCGATTCCGCATATCGCGGCGGGCATCAACCTGAACCTGCCGTTTGTCGGTCGCTTCCTTCGCAAAGGCGGCGCGTTTTTCATTCGGCGCAGCTTCAGGGGCAACGCACTCTACACGGTAGTCTTCTCGAACTATCTCGCCGCCATCATGGGGCGCGGACATTCCATCGAGTACTTCATCGAAGGGGGGCGCAGCCGCACGGGGCGCCTGCTGCAACCGAAGACAGGGATGATCTCGATGACCGTGCGCAGCTTCCTGCGCCATCCGCAGCGGCCCGTGGCGTTTCTGCCGGTCTATTTCGGCTACGAGCGGGTGGTCGAGGGCACCACGTACATCGGCGAGCTTTCCGGCAAGCCGAAAGAGAAGGAGAGCATCTTCGGCCTGCTCGGCACCGTCTCCAAGCTGCGGGAGAAGTTCGGGCGCGTGTTCGTGAACATCGGCGAGCCCATTCTGCTGAACGACGTGCTGGAGCAGTTCGACCCGCAGTGGCGCAAGCGCACGCAGGAGGATGACGCGCGGCTCCCCTGGTTGAACCCTGCCGTCAACACGCTGGCCGAACGGATCATGCGGAACATCAACGCCGCGGCCGCTGTCTCCCCGATCAATCTCCTCGCCGTGGTGTTGCTCTCGACGCCGCGCCAGGCGCTTCCTGAGCAGGATCTGATCCGCCAGATCGATCTCTACGTCTCGCTGCTGCGTGCCTTTCCATACAGCGATCGCGTAACGGTCACTCAGCTCAGCGGCGCAGCTGTGCTCGATTACGGCGAATCGATGAAGGTGATCACGCGCGAGAAACATGCGCTCGGCAACGTGGTTCGCATGCGGGACGAGAGCGCGATGCTGGCCACTTACTTCCGCAACAACGTGCTGCACCTGTTTGCGATGCCGTCGCTCATCGCGTGTGCATTTACCAGCACTTCGGCGCTGCGGACGCAGGACATTCAGCGTCTCGCGTGGCGGGTGTACCCATACATCGCGTCCGAGCTGTTTCTGCGGTGGGATGAGGCGGAGTTGCCTGGCGTCGTGGAAGGCGTGCTCCATGTGCTCGCGAACCACGGGCTGATCACGGCTTCCGAAGGCGGCGTATGGCGCCGGCCGCCGCCGAGCAGTGCGCAGGCTATACAGCTTTCCCTGCTGGCGCAGGCGACCATCCAGACGATCGAGCGCTACTACCTCGCTGTGGCGCTGCTGCTGAAAGCCGGCAGCGGCGAGATCTCGCAGTCCGCCCTCGAAGAACGCTGCCAGCTGATGGCGCAGCGGATGACGATGCTGTACGGCTTCAACTCGCCCGAGTTCTTCGACCGCGCGCTCTTCAAGAACTTCATCGACCTGTTGCGCGAACGGGGTGTGGTGCGCGTTTCCCCGGCCGGCAAGCTCGAGTTCGACGAAGTGCTCATGCGCGTTTCCGAGGACGCCCAGGTCGTCCTCAACGAACAGATCCGGCACAGCATCCTGCAGGTCACCCACATCTGACGGCGCTGCTATACTGCCCGGGCAGAACGCACAAGAGCGCACAGAGGCAGGCAAGAACGGGCGATTTGCGGCGAGACGAAGGCCGCAAGCAGAAAGTTTCAAGCGTCGGACGCACTTCCAGAAGCGGGGAGCACATGGGGAACCTTCACTTCACTGGTCGCGGTGGCTCCATAGCGGCGGCAATCGTCGCAGGTCTCGGCATGCTGCCGGCGGCGCACGCGGTGGATTTCAACCTGGGGGATGCGCGGGGAAGCTGGGACACGACCTTCTCCTATGGCCAGGCCTGGCGCCTCCACGATCGCGACTGCAATCTCATCGCCACGGCGAACGGCGGCTGCGGCCGCTCTCCCAACATCGACGACGGCGACCTGAACTACGATCCGGGCGTCATCAGCAAGGCCTTCAAGGCCGTGTCGGAGATGTCCCTCCAATGGAACAACGTCGGCGCGTTCGTGCGCGGTTCCGCGCTCTACGACATCTACAACAAGGGCAGCAACACGAGGCGCACGCCCCTCTCGAAGTCCGCGGATGACCTCGTATCGGAATACTTCCGCCTGCTGGACGCATTCGGCTACATCCGCTTCAACATGGGCAACATGCCCGCGGAGCTGCGCCTCGGGCGCCAGGTGCTGAGCTGGGGCGAGAGCACGTTCATCCAGGGCGGTCTCAACGCCATCAACCATTTCGACGTGGCGGCGCTGCGCGTGCCGGGCTCCGAGCTGAAGGAAGCGTTCCTGCCGCAGGAAATGGCAGTTTTCAACCTGCAGTTCAACGAGACCGTCTCCACGCAGCTCGTGTATCTCTTCGACTGGAACGAGACGCTGCCCGAGCCTGCGGGCTCCTACTTCAGCACCAACGATTTCGCGGTGCCCGGTGGCGAGCGGGTGGTGCTCGGCTTCGGCGCGTTCTCCGATCAGGGCGTGGATTTCACCTCGCTCGGCGGGCCGTTCATCTCCGACTTCCAGCAGGTGCACCGGCGCGACACGCGCAAGCCGAAGGACAGCGGGCAGGGCGGCATCAACTTCAAGTTCTACCTGCCGAACTTCAACAACGGCACCGAGTTCGGGGTGTTCTTCCTCAACTATCACAGCCGGCTGCCGGTGATTTCGGGCATCACCGGCACGCAGGCCGGCCTGGGCAATGCGTTCGGCGCGTTGAATGCCGCTGGCGCGGCCGCTCAGGCGCTGGCCGCCGGTCTGCCCCTGCAGGCGGCAATTGCCACGGGTGCGGCTGTGGGCGTGTCCCGGGCCCAGCAGACAGGCGGCAATCTCAGCCAGACGCTGGCCCAGCAATACGCGACCATCGGCGCGAACACGCAGCTCGCGGGCGGCGATGTCACCACGCAGGCCACCAACCTCGCGGTGAATGAGTACGCGAAGACGGCGGGGTACTTCACGGAGTTTCCCGAAGACATCCGGCTCTACGGTGTGTCGTTCAACACGCAGGTGCAAGCCACCGGCACGGCGTTGCAGGGCGAAGTCGCGTACCGCTCCAACCTGCCGCTTCAGTACGACGACGTGGAGCTGCTCTTCTCCGCGCTCGGCCCGTTCGAGAACGGCATCGGCACGCTGCGTGGCACGCCGCTCCCGGCCACGTGCCTGCCGGGCGCGGGCGCCACGCTCTATCGCTGCAACCAGCTCGGCGCCTTTGGCCTGAATCAGGAAATCCGCGGCTGGAGCCAGAAGAAGGCGTGGCAGGCGCAGTTCACGGCGACGCAGACGTTCGCGAACATTTTCGGCGCTTCGCAGATGGTGCTCGTCTTCGAGGGCGCGGTGGACTACATCCCCGACCTCGAAGGCAAGTTCAGCGGCGGGCCCACCGGGCGCGGGCTGCGCTACAACGGACCGGGCACTTCGGTCAGTGGCAACGCGGAGCTCGCGAGCCGCCACTTCGGCGAGATCGAGCCGGCGGATCGCTTTCCGGATTCGACCTCGTGGGGCTATCGACTCGCCGGCCGGCTCGAATACCCGAACCTCATCGGCGCGTGGAACATCCTGCCCCGCTTCTCCTGGTCGCACGACGTGACCGGCACCTCGCCCGGGCCGGGCGGCAATTTCGTGGAGGGCCGGCATGGCCTCACGCTCGGCGTGTCGGGCAACCTGCGCGGCACCTACGAGCTCGATGTGTCCTGGACGGAGTTCGGCGGCGCGGGCCGCTGGAACGATCTCAACGATCGCGACTTTGTCGCGGCCAGCGTGAAGGTGTCGTTCTGATGAAGACAGCAGCTCGTTTCACGACATGGGGCGCTACGGCGCTGGTGCTCGCGCTGGGCGCGACGGGAAGCGCTCTTGCCGCCGTGACGGCGCAGGAGGCCGCCAGGCTCGGCGCCGAGCTCACCCCGATGGGCGCGGAGAAGGCCGGCAACGCCGATGGCACGATTCCCGCGTGGACGGGCGGCATCCGCAATCCCGCTGAAGCGGGCTTCCCGGACTACAAGAGCGGCGATCACCATCCGGATCCGTACGCGAACGACAAGCCGCTGTTCACGATCACGGCCGACAACATGGCGCAGTACGAGGCCAGACTGACGGAGGGGCACAAGAAGCTGCTCCAGCAGTACAAGGGCACGTACAAGATGGTGGTGTACCCCACACATCGCAGCGCTGCTTTCCCGGAGCGCATCTACGATGCGACCAGGCGCGTTGCGACCACCGCCAATCTCGTGACGGGCGGCAACGGCGTGACGGGCGCGGTGGAAGGCATCCCGTTCCCGATTCCCAAGCAGGGCGTCGAGGTGTTCTGGAATCACGTGCTGCGCTTTCGCGCCGTCACCGCCGAGCGCTTCATCGGCCAGGCCGCGGTCGAAGCGAGCGGCGCGTACAACCCGGTCAAGTTCCACGATGAGTTCCTGTTCCAGTACTCGGCGCCGGGCATGACCGAGCAGGCGCTCGGCAACGTGAT
Organism: Pseudomonadota bacterium; assembly: GCA_040255575.1. Classification (GTDB taxonomy): domain Bacteria; phylum Pseudomonadota; class Gammaproteobacteria; order Steroidobacterales; family Steroidobacteraceae; genus JADGHX01. The sequence continues at coordinate 10,002 of JBDZVF010000049.1, forward strand.
CGCGTTCTTCATTCAGGAAACCACGGCGCCCGCCCGTTACGCCGGCGAGATCCTGCTGGTGCACGAGACGCTCGATCAGTCGAAGGAAAACCGCCGCGCGTGGGTTTACAACCCCGGCCAGCGCCGGGTGCGGCGCGCGCCGAACGTGGCGTTCGACAACCCCGGCACGAATGCGGACAACCAGCGCACCAGCGACCAGTACGACATGTACAACGGCAGCCCCGAGCGCTACGACTGGAAACTGGTGGGCAAGAAGGAGATCTACGTCCCCTACAACTCCTACAAGCTCCAGAGCAACACGCTCAAGTATTCCGACATCCTGAAGAAGAACCACATCAACCAGGATCTCGCGCGGTATGAGCTGCATCGCGTGTGGGTGGTGGACTCGACGCTCAAGCCCGGCACCAGCCACGTGTACAGCCGGCGCACGCTCTACGTGGATGAAGACTCCTGGCAGATTCTCGCGGTGGATTGCTACGACCGTCGCGGCGAGCTCTATCGCGTGCAGGAAGGCCACGTCATCAACTACTACGAGCTGCCGAATCTCTGGACGACGCTCGAGCTGGTGATGGATCTTTCGAACGGCCGGTATCTCGCGCTCGGCCTGCAGAACGAGGAGCGCAAGTCGTACGACTTCACGATCAAGCGCACGCCCGCCGACTATCAGCCGAACGCCCTGCAGCGGCGTGGAGTGCGCTGACCTGAAGGATAGGGCGTCCTCTCCACTCGCGCGGCGGTTGAGGGCTTCTTCTAGAAGGCCCTTCATCGCGGCGTGGGCAGGGCGGGCGCGGCGTGGGCTTTCCGGGCTCGTCCTGGGCGCACTTGCCTCGGGTGCGTTTGCACCGGCGGCCTCGGCGCAAAGCGCGGCGGTGATCGATCCCGGCCTGCTGCCGGCGGAACATGAACCGCTCGCATCCAGATCTCTATTGCTCGATCTCGGGCGTGCCGGCTCGCGCTTTGTCGCCGTGGGCGAGCGCGGTCACGTGCTCTTCAGCGACAACCGCGGGCAAACGTGGGCGCAGGCCGCCAACGTCCCTTCGCAAGAGATGCTGACGGCCGTGTGTTTCTCCGATGAGAAGCACGGCGTCGCCGTCGGCCACGATGAGATCGCGCTCGTGACCTCGGACGCCGGCAATTCCTGGCAACGCACGCACTACGCGCCGGAGGCGCGCCAGCCACTGCTCGACGTGCTCTGCAACGGGGCGGACGTCATTGCCGTCGGCGCGTACGGCGCCTATTTCACCAGCAGCGATCGCGGCGTCACCTGGGTCGCGCGCAGATTCGAGCCGCAGCCCCTTCCCACGAAGCAAGGCGCGTCCCAACCGAAGGTGCAAGACGACTACGCGGACGAGGAGATCGGCGACTTCCATTTGAATCGCATCGTCGGGGCTTCGGGCTCGAGGCTCTACATCGCCGCGGAGGCGGGGCACCTTTATCGCTCGGATGATGCGGGCAAAACCTGGCGCGAGCTGCCCTCACCCTACGAAGGCTCGTTCTTCGGCATCCTGCCGCTCGATGGAGAGTCCCTGCTGGCGTATGGCCTGCGCGGTCACCTCTTCCGCTCGGACGACGGCGGCCAGAACTGGCGCCAGATCAACGTCGACGCCCAGGCCATGCTCAACGATGCGATCCGCATGCCTCAGGGCGGCGTCGCCATAGTGGGGCTGTCGGGCACGGTGCTGCTGAGCCGGGACGATGGCGAAACGTTCACGCTTCATCAGCAGCCGGACCGCCGGGGGCTTTCCGCAGTGCTGGCGCTCGGCGTCACGGAGCTCATCACGGTGGGCGAGGGCGGCGTGCGGTCGATTCCGCTCGAGGCCGCCCAATGAGCGAGCTGCCGCACGGCCCGACTTCAGACGAAGCGGAGTGGTACGCCCGCTTCGGCTCGCAAATGGACGCCAAGGGCGACAAGTCGCTCGCGGCGCGCCTGGAGCGGCTGATCTTCGAGCACCGGGTGCCGATCCTGGTGCTTTTCGCACTGCTCACCCTCGTGTTCACGTGGGTGGCCGTGACGGGCTTGCACATCGATGCATCCTTCACCAAACAGTTGCCCAAGCAGCACGAGTACATGCAGACGTACCTCGCGCCCGAGGTGGCTGAGTTCCGCGGTGCCAATCGCGTGCTCATCGGCCTGGTCGCGCGGGACGGCAACATGTTCCAGCCGCAGTTCTTCGAGGCGCTGAAACGCGCCACCGACGAAGTGCTGGTGATGGATGGCATTGACCGCGGCCGCGTGCAGTCTCTGTACACGCCGAACGTGCGCTACCTGGAGGTCGTCGAGGACGGCATCGAGGCCGGCAACGTCATCCCCGCGGAGTTCCAGCCCACAGCGGAAGGGCTCGCGCAGGTGCGCGAGAACATCCTGAAGGCGGGCATCGTCGGGCGGCTGGTCGCGAATGATTTCTCAGGCGCCCTCGTGAGCGCGATCGTGCTGGAGGAGGATGCGCAAGGGCGCCGCATCGACCCCATCCAACTCGCCTCGGAGCTGGAAACCCGCGTTCGCGGGCAGCTCGAAGGCAGCGCGGTCGATGTGCAGATCATCGGCTTCGCGAAGGTGATGGGCGACATTGCGGAAGGCGCGCTTTCCGTCATCGTGTTCGCCGCGATCACGCTCGTTCTGACGCTGCTCGCGGTCTGGTTGTATTGCCAGTCGTTCCGCGTCGCGCTGATTCCGGTGGTGTGCTCGGTCATCGCCGTGCTGTGGCAGCTCGGGGTGCTGGTCGTGCTCGGCTTCGGGATCGATCCGCTTGGCCTCCTCGTCCCGTTCCTCATCTTCGCGATCGGCGTCAGTCACGGCCTGCAGAAGATCAGCCTGGCGAGGGAAGCCATCTTCTTTGGCATGGGCAGCCTGGAAGCCGCACGCCGCACGTTCCGGCAGTTGCTCGCGCCCGCCGTAGTCGCGCTGCTGGCAGATCTCGTCGGGTTCATCACCATTCTCCTGATCCCGGTGCAGGTTATTCGTGAGATGGCGGTGACGGCCAGCATCGGTGTGGCGATCGTCATCCTGACGGATCTGGTGCTCTTGCCGGTGCTCGTGTCGTTCGTGCACTTCGATGAGGGCTACCGCGCCCGGGTCAACCGGCGGCAGGCGGTTCTTGCGAGGTGGTGGAAGCAGCTCGCGCGCGTCACGAATCGCGTGCCCTCGCTGATCGTCATCGGCATCGCGGTGGCGCTTGCTGTCCTCGGCGCCTGGAAGGGGCGAGAAACACCCATCGGCGATACGCAGGCGGGCGTGCCCGAGCTGCGGCCCAATTCGCGCTACAACCTCGACACGGACGTCATCACGTCGAAGTTCTCGATCGGCGTCGACATTCTCACGGTGATCGTCGAGACGGAAGAGCCCGCCTGCGTCAGCTACGACCTCATGAGCGCGATCGACCGCTTCGGCTGGCGCATGCAGAACGTCGAAGGCGTGCAGGACGTGATCACTCTCCCGTTCGTCGCCAAGACCGCCATTGCGGGCTGGAACGAAGGCAGCCTGAAGTGGCGGAACATTCCGCGCGAGCAGGCGCAGCTCACCCAGTCGACGCGCTACATCGAAACCAGCACCGGCCTGCTGAATGCGCAGTGCGACGTGGTGCCCGTGATGCTGTTCCTCAAGGATCATCGCGCGGAAACCATCGAGCGCGCGGTCGCCGCGGTGAAGGATTGGCGTGAGCACAACCCGATCCCCGGCGCGCAATTCAAGCTTGCGGCCGGCAACGTGGGCGTGATGGCGGCGACGAACGAGGAGGTGAAGGCGAAGGAGTTCCCGATCCTCGGGGGCGTGTTCCTCGCCGTGATCGTCATGTGCCTGATCACGTTCCGCTCGGTGATCGGCACGGCGCTCGTGGTGCTGCCGCTCGCGCTGGTGTCCGTGCTCGTGTACGCGGTCATGGCCCTCGTCGGTATCGGGCTCAAGATCTCCACGCTGCCGATGGTGGCGCTCGGGGCGGGCATCGGCGTGGACTACGGCATCTATCTCTTCAGCCGCATGCAAATCTGCCTGAAGGAAGGCCTCTCCGTGCACGATGCATACGAGCGCACACTGCGCGTGACCGGGTCGAGCATCATCTTCACCGGCATCACGCTCGCAATCGGCGTGATCACGTGGGTGTTCTCACCGTTGAAGTTCCAGGCCGACATCGGCGTGATGCTCACCTTCATGTTCCTGGTCAACATGCTTGCGGCAATCGTGCTGCTGCCGGCTCTCGCAACATGGCTGGTGAGAACGCGTAGCTGAAGGTGCTTCAGTGCTCGTGAGCTCCAGCCGTTCGAAAGTGGTACTCGTGCTGCTCACGGCATGCTTCGTGCGCGCTGCGCCTGCCGCCGAGACGATTGAAGCGCACGAAGCGCACCCCACGCCGGCCACGGCGGAGGAAGTGTCATTCTCGAACGGCGCTGTGCAGCTGAAAGGCGTGTTGTACAAGCCTGACGGGCCGGGCCCCTTCCCAGCGCTGCTGTTCAACCACGGCAGCGCGCCGGGCATGTTGAACGCACAGGCGTTCGAAAAGCTGGGCCCGATGTTCGTGCAGCATGAATGGGCGTTCTTCGCGCCGTACCGGCGCGGGCAGGGGCTCAGCGCTTCGGCGGGGCCTTACGTCGTGGAGGTCATCCGGAAAGAGCAGATGAGCGGGATCCTTCGCGCATTGCCGATCCTGATCGTGCTCTTCAGCGTGCTGCTGACGGTGGTGCTGCTCACGACGCGGCGGCAGGCGCTCTGGGTGCGCGCGTGTGCGGGCTTCGTCGTATTTCTCATCGGAACACTGGGCGTTCATCTCGTCAGCGAGCACGCGCGGGCGACCGCGACCCTCCACGCGCTCGAAACGGATCAGCTGTCGGATCATCTCGCCGCGTTCGAGTGGCTGCGGCGGCAGAGCTTCGTTCTGCCCGGGAAGATTGCGACGATGGGCAACTCGTTCGGCGGCATCATCACGGTGCTCGCCGCGGAGCGAATCCCGTATTGCGCGGCTGTGGATGTGGCCGGCGGTGCGCAGACGTGGTCGCCGGAGCTGAGCAAGCGCCTCGCGCGCTCGGTTCGGCAGTCACAAAGCCCGATCTTTTTCTTTCAGGCCGAGAACGACTACAACCTTGCGCCAACGGAGGTGCTCGGCCGGGAGATGCGAGAGGCCGGCAAGCCGTCGGTAGTGAAGCTTTACCGCGCCTTCGGCACGTCCGCCGCGGAAGGGCATGGTTTCGCCTGGCGCGGCAGCGACATCTGGGAGGCGGATGTGTTCCGGTTCCTGGATGCGCAGTGCCGGTGACGACGGTATCCCGAGATCCCGTGCCGAGCGATGCGCGCTGCCGTTCTATTCGTGGCGGAACGTCGCGACGAGCACGTCTCGATACGAAGGGCGCGTCGGGTCCAGCGGGATCACCGGCGTCACGCCGTGATACACCCGGCTGTCGTCGACGAAGGCTGAGTCCAGCGGCTGCGTGAGCGTGAACTCGCCGAGCAGCCGGCGCGCGGTGTCGTGAATCGAAGTGACCCCTTCCGCGATGTTCTGCCGCGTGATGAGCATCACCAGCACCCAGTCGACGCCATCCCGATGCATCCCTTCAGGCGTCGGCTTCCCCACTTCTCCGACACGCGCCTCGATGCGGAACTGATGGCACTCCACGTGCCAGAAGGCGGGGCGCTGCTCGGCCGGCGTGAGCTCGTTGAAGAGGCCGAAGCACATCCCCAGGATCGCGCGGAGCGCGGGATGCTCGGCCGTCGAATCGAGGAAGGGCTGAAACCAGCGCTCGATACCGCCGTTCAGCGGGTTGTAGTCACGGCTCTGATAGTGCGGCTGATGAGGTTTGCGCATGATCCCCTGCGCCGACGCGGCGAATGCGCTGAAGCGACGGCGGCGATAACGGCCACCGTCTGCCATGTACGTATCCACGCCGAGATCGTTCCAGCTCGCCGCGAAGGTTTCCCAATCACGCAAGGCCGCGGCGGGGAGCATTCCGCGCACCTGGCTTGCGGATGCCCAGGCGAAGCCGTCGTTACGCAGGCTGTCAGAGATCGGTTTGGGGGAATCGGCGGGCACGGCACGCGCAGGTTAACAGACTCGTTGGCATAACATCGGCCCGGCGTCGCATTTGAGGCACAGCGATCTGGTTGCGCCCGGAGGCGGGGAGTACGCTCGATGCCCTGAGCGGGTGTGCCGCGCGCGTGCGGGAAGATGACGATGGAAAAGACCCAGCCCATGTCTCGCGAGAAGGTGGTGCCGATTCGCACGCTGGGCCACTTCATGGATGGCGTGCCCGTCGCGGGAACTTCAGAGCGTTGGGGCGAGGTGTTCAACCCGGCCACGGGCGCGGTCGCTGCGCGTGTGGCATTGGCCAGCGCGGAGGAAACGCGCGCGGCCATCCACGCTGCGCGCGTCGCGCTGCCTTCGTGGGCGGAAGTTCCTCCCGTTCAGCGCGCACGCGTCTTCTTTCGGTTCAAGGCGCTGCTCGAAAAACATCTGGAAGAGCTGGCGCGCCTGATCACGCTCGAGCACGGCAAGGTGCTCTCCGATGCCCGCGGCGAGATCACGCGTGGCATCGAGGTAGTCGAGTTTGCGTGCGGCATTCCGCAGCTCCTCAAGGGCGAGTTCTCGGATTCCGTCGGCGGCGGCATCGACTCCTGGTCGCTGCGGCAGCCCGTGGGAGTCTGCGCCGGGATTGCTCCATTCAATTTTCCCGCGATGGTGCCGCTCTGGATGTTCCCGATTGCCATTGCGTGCGGGAATACGTTTGTGCTGAAGCCGTCGGAGAAAGATCCGGGTTGCGCGTTGAAGCTGGCGCAGCTGCTTACGGAGGCGGGACTTCCGGCCGGCGTGTTCAACGTGGTGAACGGCGATCGGGTGGCGGTCGACACGTTGCTTTCCGACCCTGAGGTTGCCGCGGTGAGCTTCGTCGGCTCGACGCCCGTGGCCGAGCATGTGTACCAGACCGCGTCCGCGCACGGTAAGCGCGTGCAGGCGCTCGGCGGCGCAAAGAACCACATGATCGTGATGCCCGACGCCGACACGAAGCAGGCGGCGCAAGCGTTGATGGGCGCGGCGTACGGCTCCGCGGGCGAGCGATGCATGGCGATTTCTGTCGCGGTCGCGGTGGGTGACGCGGGGGATCGGCTGGTCGGCGAGCTGAAGTCCCTCATCGAGAAGCTCGAGGTCGGCGATGGATTGCGGGACGGCGTGGAGATGGGGCCGCTCGTCACGCGCGAGCATCTCGAGCGCGTGCAGGGCTACGTCGAGCTCGGTGTGGGTGAAGGCGCGAAGTTGGTCGCGGATGGGCGCGAGCAGCCAATCTCGGGCCATCCCGAGGGGTTCTACCTCGGCCCGTGCCTCTTCGACAATGTTCGGCCCGGCATGCGCATCTACAGGGAAGAGATCTTCGGCCCCGTGCTCGCCATCGTGCGCGTGCCGGATTTCGAGCAGGCCCTGCAGCTCGTGAACGCGCATGACTTCGGCAACGGCTCGTCCATCTTCACTCGTGACGGCGGCGTGGCTCGCCGCTTCTGCCACGCCGTGCAGTCGGGCATGGTGGGTGTGAACATTCCCATTCCGGTGCCGATGGCTTTTCACAGCTTCGGCGGCTGGAAGCGCTCGCTCTTCGGCGCCCTGCACGTGCACGGCCCCGACGGCGTGCGCTTCTACACCCGCCTCAAGACCATCACTGCACGCTGGCCGACGGGCGCCTCCCACGGCCCCGACTTCTTCATGCCGACGATGAAGTAGCGGGCCGCTCGCGCGCCCAGTGCGTGCGCAGCCCGTCGACGTGCTCGACGAGGGCGGGAACGATAGGTGCCCACAACGGGTCGAGGATCACATCCAGGCCCTCGCGGCGCGCAAGCTTCGCCGCTGGCACGAAGTCGGAGTCACCGGTGATCAGCACGATGCGATCTGCCAGCTTCTTGTATGCGAGCGAGGCGATGTCCAGCGCAATTTTGACGTCCACCCCCTTCTGTTCGACGTCATAGACCACCGCGCTTTCGTGCAACTCATCGAGACCCATCGACCGGGAGAGCAGTCGGCGCGTGGTCTCGGGGTCAATTCGCCAACGCTTCCGATCGGCCAGCTCACCAAGTCGCAACACCACTTTGCGCATGCGGACGAGGAGAGCCAGCAGCTCGGTTCGAAAGTGAAACGTCGGCGTTCTGGAGAAGTCGATCGCCCGACCGGAAACCGGGTTGTGCACCTTCTTCCCGAGGGGACGGCAATCGTAGATGAAGATTCGATGCAGGCAGTCGTGGACCGGATCGATGTGCGCGCGGGCCGTCGCCTCGATTTCATCGGCCACGTGGGCGGCCACCAAGGAGGTGTCGGGGTCGCAACGTAGAAGTCGGTAGCGCTCGAGGAAGAAGCTCAGGTCGATGAGCACCGCGACGCGTGTATTTCCCGTCACCAAAATGAAACCCCCCGTGTTTGGCGGTCTCCGAATAAGTGGAGGCGCGTACTAACGGGGGCTGGATGTCAGAAATGCTAGTCCCGTCTCATCGGCGTGGCAAGCTGCAAATCTGGGTTTTTTCGCATACTCGCTGCATGTCGTACGTTCGTGCGAAGCATGCGCGATTCTGCCCTGCGCGATTCTTCCAGGCTACGCGTCGTCCCATCGGCGCACCTTGCCGCGCAGGACTTTCGTGCGCCGGGTGCGGGTTTTGCTCTCCAGACGTCTTTGTTTGGACGCCTTCGTAGGCTTGGTGGGCTTGCGGATCTTCGGTGGAATCAGCGCCTGGCGAATCAGGTCCGCCAACCGCTCGTGCGCCTCGCGGCGGTTCTGTTCCTGCGTTCGATGGTTGCGCGCGATGATCAGCAGCGCGCCGTCATCCGTGACTCGTCGCCCCGCCAGCGCGCGAAGCCGTTGCTTCACAGGGTCTGTGAGCGCATGCGTGCCGGCCAGGTCGAAGCGAAGCTGCACGGCCGACGCAACCTTGTTGACGTTCTGACCGCCAGGCCCCGACGCCCGCACGAACGACAGCTCCAGATCGCTGTCCGGGATCGTTAGCCAAGACGTCACTTCCAGCGCCATTGCGAACCCGCCTGCTACTCAGCGCGGCCGGCTGGTGCGTCGTCCTGATCAGCAGCGGCAAATGCGCCGCCTTCCTCACGTGCAGCGCGCCGCGCGCGTTCCGCGGGATCGAGCATGCGCAGCTCGCGCTGAGCGACCGGAATCTTGATTCCGCGGTCCTTGAACACGTGCCAGATCGCGCGGTTCACGTCCGAACGCACGTTGTTCACGCCATTCATGGGATCTGCGATCCAGAAGCGGACTTCCAGGCGCATGCCGTAGTCCTCGAAACTCATGAGGCGCGTCACCGGGCCGGGGTCGCGCAGGATGCGCGGGTGATCGGCGGTAGCGTCCAGCAGCGCCTGAAGGGCGATCTCAGGGTCATCCTCATAGCTGATCATCACCGGCAACCGCAGGCGGACGCGCTGATCCGAGTAGCTCCAGTTGATGACCGTGGTGGTAATGAAGTTGAGGTTCGGTACGAGCGTTTCGACGCCGTCCCGATCTCTCACCACCACGTAACGACCGCGCAGCTCCTGCACCCAGCCAAAGTTCTCGGTGCTGGTGCCCGTGTGACCGGTGAAGCTGATGACGTCCCCGGGCTTGATGGACTTGTCCATGAGCAGCACGAAGCCGCTCACGAAATTGGCTGCAATGGCCTGCAGGCCGAAGCCGACCGCAAGACCGATCGCACCGGTCAGCACGTTCAGGGTCGTGATGTCCACGCCAGCGGCGTTGATACCCAGCAGGAGCCCGATGCCGACCAGCAGGAAGTAGGTGAACTTGGAAATGCCGATGCGGGTGGAGACCGCGAGCGCCTCCACCTTCATGATCCTGCGCTCGATGGTTCGGGCGATCAGCGTCGTGATCACGCCGAACGCCGACACCACGACGATCGCCTTCAGCAGCGCCCAGAGGCTGAACTGCATCTTCCCGGGGATCAGGTCGATGCTGTCGAGCGTGATTTCCGCGTAGTCGAACCAGCCCAGCAGCTCGAAGCCGACCAGCAGCCAGATCAGCAGCGTCAGCCGGTTCTCCCAGCCCCGCACCCAGCTGACCCCGCCCATCGACAGCCGCAGGAGGTACACGCCGAACCGCACGATGATCAGCGCGATGGTGAGCTGCAGCGCCGAGTCGACCACCGCGGTGTGCATGTCCAGCCAGCCGAGCGCGGCTCTCACCAGAGACATGACGACGGTGGCGAAGAAATAGGGCGCCACGAGCACGCAGCCCTCGAGGATCTTGTCTCCCCAGCTGGCCTCGGGGCCCGGCGGCGCATGCCTCTTGTGCCAGTTGCGCACCGCATGCGTCCCCGCCACGGCGATCAGGCTCGCGATGACGATCGCGATGATCTCCGCCAGCACCTCTGGCGACGCGAGGGTTACGAAAAAATCCCGGAGTGTGCTGTTATCGGCGCGGTCCATGAGATCCGCGGAAAACGTGTCGGTGGAGCGCTGGGGCCGCGGGCACGGGCGACATCAGGCGTTCAGGTCGGGGATGAGCTGGCTTTCGAGGCGCGTGATCTGATCCTTCAGCATCAGTTTGCGTTTTTTCAGGCGCTTCATCTGCAGCTCGTCGGTGTTCACGTCGAGCGACAGGCGCATGATGACCTCATCGAGGTCCCGATGCTCAATGCGCAGGTTCCGCAGCTTTTCGAAGTTCCGGAAAAGCTCGCGGTCGACGTTGTCTTCGGTTTCCGCCATCGAAGGGCGTGCGAAGGCCAGTAC
>JBDZVF010000050.1:0-20638 GCA_040255575.1 Pseudomonadota bacterium
CTCTCGCTGCAGCCGATCTCCCGCGGACTGAAGCCGTGCGAATACCCTCATGCGATTGTGGCTCGCCTCGGCCTGCTCGACGATCTGGCGTGCTTCCCGAGTGGTGTGCAGGACGAGAACCGTCATCAGCCCGGTCAATACGAAACCGGCCGTGGCCGTCGCCGCAAGCTTTCCTCTCAGGCTCGTGAGCGGAGTTGCGAGCGCACGGCGCCGCGCCCGCAACCAACTCTCCGCCTGAGCGCGGACAGTAGGCCCCTCATGCCCGTTCATCGAACGTTCACCCTCCGTTCATTCCGACGTCAGCGCCTATTCATCTTCCATGCGCGAGCATCGCAACAGCGTCGGGCGCCAGCGTCCGGCGGCACCTTGGGGGACATAGATAACGAGACAGTCGCGACAGGTCTGATCACCGGTCCGCAACGGGAAGTATCACAAAGGGCGGCCACGGCAACCAGCCGTGATGTGCTCGCCGCGCGCACGCGCGCGTACGCGATATTCCCAAACTGCCGGCCCTTGTATCCACCACGCGATAAGTCGAAAGCCGTTCCGCATCGGTCGCGAAAGCGTAGCAGCTCGTTCAGTGACGAAGGGGGGACTTGCATGAGCCTGAGTGGTCACGAGACTCGAAATGCATTCGGCGCGCGCCTCGGCGCCTCCCGATCCAGCGGCCAGATCGGCCGCACGGTCGCCGGCGTGCTCGCGCTGGCAGGCCTGATCGGCGATCACGGCCTCGCCAGCGCGCAGACCGCACCGAACACTCCGCAGGCGGATGAGCTCGCCGAGGTGGTGATCACGGGCTCGCGCATCCGGCGGCGAGATTACGAGTCGCAGAGTCCGATCGTCACGGTCGGCTCGGACGCGTTCCAGAACAAGTCCTCCGTGGCTATCGAGTCCACGCTCAATCAGCTGCCGCAGTTCAAACCCTCGGGCAGTCAGAGCGCGCTGAGCCCTGCGCAGAACCCCTTCCCTTCGGCCACCGCCACGCAAGGCGCCGAGACGCTGGACCTGCGCGGGCTCGGGCCCAACCGGACGCTCGTGCTCATCGACGGCCGACGCGCCCAGCCGATCAATGCCACGCTCGCCATCGACGTGAACACCATTCCGCTCGCGGCGATCGACAGCGTGGAGACGATCACTGGCGGCGCCGCGTCGACCTACGGTGCCGACGCCATCGCCGGCGTCGTGAACTTCAAGCTGAAACGAAATTTCCAGGGTATTGAATTCGATGCGCAGTATGGCCTCGCCCAGGAGGGCGACGACCGGGAGCCCCAGGTGTCGGCGCTCCTGGGCACCAACTTCGCGGAGGGCAAGGGCAACATGATGCTCTCCCTCAGCTACGCGGATCGCAGCGGCATCCAGGGGCGCGATCGCGCCTGGGTGCGCGCTGGATGGAACGACCCCGGCACCGTGGCCGGTGCCCCGGGCGCGAACCTGTCGCACTATTATCCGGGCTTCTTCAACCTGCCGCAGGCGCCGGCCGGAGGTTGGCTCGGGCCAACGACGTCCTCGTATTCGATCGACCAGAACGGCAATCTGTTCGACCTCAACAATCCCCTGAACCCCGCCCACCCGTATACCGGGCCCCTGGGCGCCACGGCACTGGGGCAGTTCAAGATCAACCGCACCGGCTCGCTGGGCTACAACGCCTCCGACAACGATCAACTCCAGATTCCCCTCACCCGCTGGTCCGCATTCGGCGTCGGGCGCTACGAGTTCAACGAGCACCTCACGAGCTTCCTCGAGGTGAATGTCAGCGAGACCAGGACGACGTTCACCGGGTTTCACTCCGTGAACGACACCGCAGTGTGGCCACTGACGGTTCCTTACAACCACCTCTATGACGATCCCAATTCCCCGACCTTCGGTCAGGCAAACGCAACGGCGGCCGGCACCACGTTCCACCCGGTACCTGCGCAGCTCGCCTCATTGCTGAACTCGCGTGTCGTGAACCCGCTGGCGCCGCCCGGCGTTGCCACCGGGCCCGATGCCCCGTGGCAATACACGGGCACCATGGAGTACATCCCGGGGTTCACACAAAACGCCACCTCGAACGTCTATCAGCTCACGGCCGGCGTCGATGGAGACGTGCCCGGAACGGACTGGACGTGGGAGCTGTTTGCCTCCCATGGCCGCACGAACAATATCCAGGCGCAGCCCGAGGGCTTCCCGCAACTCACACGCCTGCAGACCCTGTTCAACGCGAACATGTATGGCCAGGACTGGGCCAACCCCGCCACGCTGGCCGTCACGGGACACTGCACTTCCGGACTGCCGATCTTCAATGCCGATGGCAGCGTGAACAACACGCCCAGCATCTCCAAGGATTGCGCCGACTGGTTCCTACTGCGGATGAACACCATCACGCAGATTACCCAGGACAACTGGGAAGCAAACCTCACCGGCAGCCTTCTCAACATGCCCCTGGACGCCGGCCGGCTGCGCTTTGCGCTGGGCGCCAGCTATCGTTCGGAAGACTTCAACTTCAACCCCGACTCAGGATTCAACGCCAACCAGGCCGCGCCGATCGTCCTGCAGAACATCATCCTGCCGGTGAGCGTGCAGGGCGGAACCCACGTTTCTGAAGTCTACGGGGAACTCGCGATCCCGATCCTCAAGGACAAGCCGTTGGTGAAATCGCTCGAGTTCGATCCCGGCTACCGATATTCGAAATACAACACCGGCGGCGGCGAGAACACCTTCAAGCTCCTCGGGGACTGGGCAGTGACGGACTGGATCAGGTTCCGCGGCGGGCTCCAGGTGGCCAACCGTGCTCCGAACATCGCCGAGCTGTTCACACCGGTGGGCAGTTCGCAGATCACCGGCACCAACGGCACGATCACGCCCGATCCCTGCGCGTACTTTTCCGTGACGCCGAGCTGGGGGAACGTGCCGACCAACCCGAATCGCTACAACGTCCAGGCGCTGTGCCAGTACCTGATGATCCGGCAGGGCAACAGCGGCGAGTTCATGGTGCCGGGCGGCACGGGTAACACTTACAACTACACCGTATTCGGGCCCGCACCCTTTACCGGCGCGTTCCCCTTCTCTATCGCAATCATCGGAGGCAATCCGAACCTCCAGTCCGAGACTGCCCGAACCGTGACTGCCGGCACCGTACTGCGCTCACCGTTCGAGGCGGCGCTGGTTTCCCGCCTGTCGCTGTCGGTGGACTGGTACCGGATCAACGTTCGCGATGCCATCGGCGTGGCCGACTACAACGCCGTGTACCAGCAGTGTCTGGATCCGCAATTCAACTCACTGGTGGGTGATGCGCCCGGTGCACACACCGGTGCCGAGCTGTTCGGCAACTCACCTTCCTGCGCCTTCATCAACCGCGAGACCACACCCGGAGATCCCTGGGGAGCGGGTCGCAACTACAACGCGCCTTACATCAATCAGGCTGGCATCAAATCGTCCGGCATAGACGCGGAGGTCGACTGGTCCGTACGGCCGTCGGACCTCGGGGCACCGATGCCCGGTAGTTTCTCGCTGAACGTGCTCGGCACGTATGTAAAGGAATACGCGGTCCAGACGTTTGGCGGCTCACCGTTCGTCGATTACACCGGCACGACGGTGAACTCCACGTTCCAATACAAGCTGTTCACGACGCTCTCGTACGCGGCAGGCGGGGCGTCGGTCGGTTTGCGCTGGCAGCACCTGCCGTCCATCGATCCGCCGCCGGGTAGCCCCGCCGTCCTGCAGGGCGCGCCGTCGCACAACCAGTTCGATCTGTTCGGACACTGGGCAATCACCCCAACGATCGACCTGCGAGGCGGCGTCGACAACCTGTTCAACACCTGGCCGGAGACCATTGGCGCTCAGACTGGGATCAACAACAACGTGGGCACGACCATCCAGGACTACGACACCATCGGGCGCCGGTATTACGTTGGATTGCGCGCGAGATTCTGATGATCCGGCTGTTCCGCATGACATGCGTTGTGCACGAGCGCGATGTGGTGGTCAGAGCCTCGCTGAACCAGAGGGAAGAAACGGCATCCGCCGCATAGTTCAGCCGGCAACTACCTTGACACGCACCGTGGTCGACGAAGCGCCGGGGCACGGAACGCGCTGAACCGTTCCGTCCCCGGACACCATTCCTCTCAAATCCCGCTACTTGAGCTTCGCCAAACCTGCATCGGCGCAGACTTCGTCCTTGTCGCCGCCAGGCGCACCCGAAACGCTGAGCGCACCCACGACCTCGCCGGCTACGATGATCTGCTTGCCGCCGGCGAAGGTAATAAGGTTGTCATCGCCATTGACGCCGGGCGGCATGCTGCCGGGGGGCCGGGGCGCGGGCGGCGTTTTCGCCGCGGGGACGGACTTGCCGAACTCGCCCGAGCTCATGCCCATTTTGATCACGGTGTAGGCCTTCCGACGGGCGATCTCGACCGTGCGGGCTGCCGCGGCATCGGAGCGCAATACGAGACGGGTCGCGTAATCCGGATCCATGACCATGACGGTGACGTTGTAGCCGTTCGCCTTGCATTGTGCGATGGCCGCCTGGGCGACCGTGATCGCTTGGTCCAGCGGCAGGGCTTTTGGCGCGTCGGCCGCAGTGGCCACACCGCAGGCCGCAAGCACCAGGCACGCAGGCAAACCCTTTCGAATCGACGCATTGATCCGGATCGCATTCATACAACTCCTCCCCTTTCGACTGACATTGCCGAGAATTTCGGTGACCTCGCCTTCGCAGTCAATGGGGCAAGCACCGAAGATCTGCGCTACGAGCGGACGGTGCGGCCAGGGAATTGGCCCAGACAGGGCCGACTTTGCTTACCCGCCGCGCTGTGTCACTGTGCGCGCTCGTTTGTCGACGCCAACCGCACATGAACACTGTCAGCGCACCCGACGCCACTCGCGAAGCGCAACGCGCGGGCTTTCCCCGCCAGATTCCCTTCATCATCGCCAACGAAGGCTGCGAGCGATTCAGCTTTTACGGGATGCGCAACATCCTGACACCGTTTCTTGTCACGACGCTGCTTCTGTACGCTCCGGAAGCCGAGCGCGCCGGAATCGCCAAGGACGTGTTCCACACGTTCGTGCTGGGTGTGTACTTCTTCCCCCTGCTCGGCGGCTGGCTGGCAGATCGCTTCTTCGGGAAGTACTCCACCATTCTGTGGCTCTCCCTCGTATACGTGGCCGGGCACGCATGCCTCGCCACCTTCGAGGACAACCGCACCGGGTTCTACGCGGGACTCTTCCTGATCGCACTGGGCTCGGGTGGCATCAAGCCGCTCGTCTCTTCGTTCGTGGGCGATCAGTTCGATCAGTCGAACAAACAGCGTGCCAAGGTCGTCTTCGACGCGTTCTACTGGATCATCAACTTCGGTTCGTTCTTCGCCTCCCTCCTCATGCCCATCTTCCTGCGCCAGTATGGTGCTAGCGTTGCTTTTGGCGTGCCGGGCGTGCTGATGCTCATTGCGACGCTCGTCTTCTGGGCGGGGCGTCGACAATATGTACGCATCCCGCCGCAGCGGCAGGCGAACCCTCATTCCTTCCTGCGAGTGATTCGCACCGCGCTGCTCACCCGCTCGCCCGGGCAGAACCGGCCCGGATTGCTCGTCGCCACAGCGGGCGCCGTATTGGCGCTCGGCGCTCTTTCCGCTATGGGCACCCTCGGTGTCGTGGCCTCGCTTTGTCTCGCGCTCGTTCTCGTATTGGCTTTCGCAGGCGGCGGGGCCTGGTTGCAACTCGAGCGAGCGCGCGGCCCGCATCCCGCGGCCGCCGTTGAAGGCGTGCGCGCGGTGCTTCGTGTACTCATCGTGTTCGCACTCGTCACGCCATTCTGGTCACTGTTCGACCAGAAGGCCTCCACCTGGATATTGCAGGCGGATGCGATGACCAAGCCGCATTGGTTTCAGTCCGCGCAGATGCAGGCGCTGAACCCTCTGCTCGTGATGATCCTGATCCCTTTCAACAATCTCGTGCTCTATCCGGCTCTGCGTCGCTTCGGCATCGAACCTACGGCGCTCAGGCGCATGGGGTTCGGCATCGCTTTCTCCGGGCTGGCATGGATCGCAGCGGCGTGCATACAGCTCGCCCTCGACGGCGGGCACGCGGTGTCCATCACCTGGCAGGTGCTGCCTTACGCGCTGCTCACGTTTGGCGAGGTGCTCGTGTCCGCCACGGGTCTCGAATTTGCATACAGCCAGGCACCGCACGCGATGAAGGGCGTCATCATGGCGTTCTGGAGCTTCTCCGTTACGGTGGGAAATCTGTGGGTGCTCCTGGCGAACTCCAGTGTGCGCAGCGAAGCCGTGATTTCACAAATCCTGGCCACCGGCCTCAGCGAGGCCGCTTTCCTCATGTTCTTCTTCGCCGCATTCGCGCTGGTCGTGGCGCTGATCTTCGGTCTGTATGCGAGGCGCTATCCGATGCAGGATTTTTATCGCACGGATTCGGGAGCCGGGTGAGCGAAAGCGAGCCGCAGTCGTAGCAGCGAGCCGCTGCGCTTTGAGCGACGGCGGCTCCATTGAGCGCTGCAAATCGAGTGACGGATTGCATGCTCATCGTTCGCTGCATGACCGGTGAGCAGCAGGTCCCCAGATCCGGGTAACTCCAGTACTACCATACGTTCTCGCAGGTTTCCCGCTGCCGAAATTGAAATCCGGAAGCACAGCCGGATTGAGGCCCCTATAATCGTTCCAGCCAGTCAAATGACGCTCGGGGGGGCATGTCCGTGTCACACAAGATTGTGGGGTCGACCATTTGCGCAGTGGCCCTGGGTAGCCTCGCCGCACCAGCGCTGGCTCACCATAGTTTCGGCATGTTCGAGATGAAAAAGCCGTTGCACTTGTCCGGAACCCTCACCGAAATGCACTTCGTCAACCCGCACTCCTACATGGAAATCGAGGTGGTCGACCCGAGCGGCAAGAAGTCGCACATCCGTTGCGAGATGCGTGCGGCCACGCTGCTGAGGCGTTCCGGCTGGTCCCCCGAGATGTTCAAGGCGGGCTCGCACATCGAGGTCGACGGGCATCCGCATCGTACCGACCCCAATGCCTGCTACACCGAGAACTTCACGCTGGGCAATGCGCCCGCGATGAATCGCAACGATCAGCTCCAGACGAAGGCGCTCGATACCTCGAAACGACCTTTGAAACTGGCCGATGGCCAGCCGAACATCAGCGGCGACTGGGCCGTAGAGCAACTCGTGCTCACCGTGCCCCCGAGCGGCGGCAACGGCTCCATGATTCCGAAGAGCCTGTCGAAGCAGTTCGCGGCCGGCAAGATCACCTTGGAGCAGGTGCAGGCCACGCAGCCGCCGCGGCCGAAGGTCGTCTACACGGCTGCAGGCCAGAAAGCGGCCGACAGCTTCAACAGACTGTCACCGAAGGACAATCCCTGGTTCGCCTGCAAGCCCACGAGCTTCATCCGGGATTGGACCGCGGACTGGCCGATCAATCGTTTCGAGCAGAAGACGCTGGCGAACGGCGAGAAGGTCATCGACATCACGTACGGTCTGTACAACTTCGAGCGCCGTATCCACGTCGGCATGGCCAAACATCCGGATCGTCTCAAGCCGACCTATGCCGGGCACTCGATCGGCCACTGGGAAGGCAATACTCTGGTAGTCGACACCGTGGGGTTTGCGGCGGGCGTGCTGTCCCCTCCCACGCGCAGCAGCGAGAAGATGCATATCGTCGAGCGCTTCACGTTCGATCCGCAGAAGTTTTCACTGCGGCGGGATTATTCGGTCACGGACCCTGTGTACCTGGCGGCTCCGTACGAGAGCTACGACATCATGTATCTTTCCGAGGTACCGTTTCAGAGGCAGCCTTGCAAGGACATGACGCCGGAGTTTCAGCAGAAGAAGTAGCCACTCCCCCGGGCCATGTTTGAACAAGCGGGCTCGGGCCACAGAGTGGCTCGAGTCCAGCTGTCCGCGTGCTTGAGGCCCGTCGTGCAATACCCGCGGACCTGCGGTCAGCGTTTGACGACGATCACTTCCAGATATTCGCCGGGCACGACGAGCGAGTCCTTGTCGCCCGTGTTCAATCGTTCCAGCAGGTCCGTGATGTCTCGTTCCAGCGCGGCGCGCCTGGGTGCATCGAGCGCGGCGAATGACTTGAAAACGGGCCCATAGAAGTCCCGGAACATCTGGATCCAGTGCGCGCTCGAGCGGTAGCGAAAGATGAAACATTTTCGCGTGCAACGGATGTCCGCCGCCTGCGAGCCAAACAGCGACACGATGTGCGGCTCGGTTCCCCAGCGCACGGCCGGACTGACTCCTGACGGTGGTGGCAGATGAGTCCCAACGATCTTGAACAACTGGCCGATGAAGCCCTCTGGCGTCCAGTTCGCAAGACCTATCCGGCCGCCCTCACGCGTGACGCGCAGCATCTCGCGAGCTGCGCGAGCCTGGTCCGGCGTGAACATCACCCCGAATGTGGAGAGCACGACGTCAAAGCTCGCGTCGGCGAAGGGCAGCGCCTCGGCATCGGCTACCTTGAACGTGAGCGGCAAGCCTTCGGCGTCCGCGCGTGCCTTGGCCCTCTCCAGCAGGGCCGGAACATAGTCCGTGGAGGTCACCTCGGCGAAGCGACGCGCGGCGGCAAGGCTGGCGTTGCCGTTTCCGGCCGCGACGTCGAGCACGCGCTCGCCAGCACGCAGGTCAATGGCCTCGGCGAGAGTTTCCCCGACGATCTGCAATGTCGTGCCGATCACTGCGTAATCGCCGCTCGCCCACGTGGCCTGCTGTTTCGTCTTGATGGTGGACAGGTCAGGACCTGCGGGCTGCGACGTACGGGAAGCGGTAGCCGTTTCGATGGCGCTCATGGGGTTCTCCGGATTCGAATGATGACGGTCAACGAGCGCTACTATCCTCGCAGGGCTGTGACACCGCCCTGCCGGGAGTCGCCGGCACTTGACCGCGAGTCCTCGATTGCGGCTTGCTCATTGCCTGCCGCCGGGCGGCTCGGGGAAATTCATCCGTGGATTAGAGATGAGCCACGACATACTTTCCGACGTGTTGCGCAATGTTCGCCTGCGCGGGGTGCTCTATTTCTACGTGGGTGGACGAAGCAGCTGGGCCGCCGAAGCGCCTCCCGCGCGAGACATCGCCGCAACGGTGATGCCGGATTCGGAGCACGTCATGGAATACCACGTCATCACACGCGGCGCGTGCTGGGGCGCGGTTGTCGGGGAGCCGCCGGTACGCATCACGACGGGCGACGTGCTTCTCTTTCCGCATGGTGACCCTCACGTCGTGTCGAGCGCTCCAGGGATGCGAGCGCCCATCGACGCTGCGAGCTATGTGGAGCGCAAGGAAGATCAGCTGCCGTTCACGCTGCATCTGAATGCGGCTGTCGCGCGAGTCGGCGTCGCCTCGGATGATCTCTGCGATGCCACGCTCGTCTGCGGCTTCCTCGGTTGCGACCTGCGACCTTTCAATCCGCTGATCGCGACTCTTCCTCGACTCATGCATCTGCGCGCAGCGGAAGGCCATGACTGGATCGTGCAGTTCATGCAGCACGCGGTTACCGAATCCCGGAACAAGCGAATGGGTGGGGAAGCGATGCTCGAACGCATGAGCGAGATGATGTTCGTCGACGCCATACGTCGCTACATCGACACGATGCCGGAGAATAGTCGGGGGTGGCTGGCAGGCTTGCGAGACAGATTTGTGGGGCGGGCGCTCTCGCTGATGCACGATGCCCCGACGGTTCCGTGGACCGTGGAGGAGCTCGGCCGAAGAGTCGGGCTGTCACGCTCGGCGCTTCACGAGCGGTTTGCGGAGCTGATTGGCCAGCCTCCGATGCAATACCTCGCCAACTGGCGCGTACAGCTCGGCGCGGCGCGCCTGCGTAACACGACCGATACGGTGGCGTCGGTGGCGCAGCAGGTCGGCTATGAATCCGAAGCGACGTTTGCCAGGGCGTTCAAGAGACTCGTGGGCAAGCCACCCGCATTGTGGCGCCGCCAGTGGTCCGACCGGCCCGGATCAGACACATAACCGCACGCCTTTGATCGCGGCAGAAGGCCGCGCCAGGACACAACACCTGCGCATCCATGCAGTGTCCTCGTCAGTGAGAAGACGCAGCAGACGCCCGCATAAAATCGCGCAGGCGAAACAGAATTTCTCGTACTTTCATGCCTGTAGACGCGTTTTCGTCGATGCGCTAGCTTCGATTCCAACGCGATATGCGCTGCGCTCGAAACACCATGAGCCATGAACGCGATCCTTCGAGAATGCGAGGCCGCCGCTGTGTTGACGAATGAGGCCATTGAAGTCCATCTCAGTTATCTGCGGCCGGCGGTCGAAGCCCTCATTGCGAAGATCGACCAAGGCAACAAAGACCGCATCGCTGGCGATGCCATGCTGGCTGAGAAGATCGATCGGGCGAACCAGGACCGTATCGCCGGCGACAACATGCTGGCGCAGAAAATCGATCAGGCGAACCAGGACCGTATCGCCGGCGACAACATGCTGGCGCAGAAGATCGATCAGGCGAACCAGGACCGCATCGCCGGCGACAACATGCTGGCTGAGAAGATCGATCAGGCGAACCAGGACCGCATCGCTGGCGACAACATGCTGGCGCAGAAGATCGATCAGGCCAACCAGGACCGTATCGCCGGCGACAACATGCTGGCGCAGAAAATCGATCACGCCACCGACCGAATCTCGAAAGTTCAAGGATCGATCGACGGCCTGAAATGGTTCATTGCCAGCATCGCCGTGATCCTCTCAGGCCTTTCGATCGCACATACTTTCGGTTGGATCTGAGAGCACGCCAACTGCAAGCGGCTGCTTGAATGACTCGCACCTGACTAGCGCGAGTGCCGCCGCCCCTCAGCGCTCCAGCGACTGGAACACCGCGGTGTTGAACCGCGCCTGCAGCCGCGGGCCTTCGGCTCCGTTCTGGATCATGAAGACGGTGAACACGCCGCTCTTCGGATCCACCCAGAAGTTGGTGCCGTCCGAGCCGCCCCAGGTCCAAACCTCGGTGGCGTGCGGGCCACCCACGCCTTCGGGTTTCAGCCCGAAGCCGAGACCGAACCCACCAGCGTCCTTGTAATGAAAGCTCGAGCGATCGATCTGCGGACCAAGCTGGTTCGTCGTCATCAGCCGCAGCGTCTCGGGCTTCAGGATGCGCACGCCATCGAGCGCGCCGCCCCCCGCGAGCATCATCGTGAAGCGCAGATAATCCCTCGTGGTCGAGGCCAGGCCGTTCGTGCCATACATCATCGGATGGCGCGCGGTCGGATCGTAGGGACGTCCGCCCACGGGTGGCTGCGCGACGCGACCGGCCGCCTGCGATGAGGACAGGTAGAAATCCGTATCCTTCATGCCGAGCGGCGCAAAGATCCGTTCCTTCAGCACGACGTCGAACGTCTTGCCCGTGACCACTTCCATCACCGCACCCAGCACATCGACCGAGCGACCGTAGTTCCACTTCGTTCCCGGATCAGCGAGCAGCGGCAACGCGCCGGTGGCGCGCGAGGCTTCGAGCACCGTGTGTTCCAGCGTCCACACTCCTGACTTCGACCAGATCTCGTGCAGCGGCGTGCGAGGCGGGCCAACCACGGCAATGAGACCAGAGGTATGCGTCAGGAGATGACGAATCGTCATGACACTCTTCGCGGGCCGAATCGTGCCGTGATCGTAGACCGTCGACTGCGCGTACTCCGGCAGGTACCTCGAGACCGGGTCGTCGAGGCCGATAAGCCCCTCCTGCACCAGCGTCATCACCGCGACGCTGACGACAGGCTTGGTCATCGACTGAATGCGGAAGATCGTGTCGAGCGACATCGGTGTCGCATCCTCGGGACCCTGGCGTCCGAGCGTTTTCTCCCACGCGACCTTGCCGTTGCGGCCCACGACCATCACGGCGCCCGGTACGACACCCGCACGAATCTCGCCGCGCATCGCCTCGGCTTCCTGCTCGAGGCGCGCCGCGTCGATGCCGAGTGCGGCCGGACTGACACTTGCGACCGCAGCCGGTAGATGGCGCGGCTGACTGGCGCAGCCCAACAAGCAGATGACCGCAGAGGCGCAGAATCCCACCGTCCGCATCGAGTTCACGTTCATGAAATACCTCGCCGAGCGTGGTGCCTCCGCCATGCCGGCCCACGTCGAACCAGACGTGGGCCGGCGCACGGTCAGAAGCTCTTCGCTATCGTGACATACCACTGACGTGGCGGCGCGGGCTGCGCCTGGGTGTAAGGGGATCCCAGCGCCTGCGAATCGAACACGTTGAGGTAGTACTCCTTGTCGAACAGGTTGGTCGCGCCGGCCGAGACGGAGTAGCCGTTATCCGTGTTGTCGTAGGTGACGCGCCCGTTGAACACCGAGCGCGCCGGCATCAGCGAATTGAACTTCGTCGAGGTGCCGGAGATCACCTGGCTCGACTCGTAGGTCCAGTCGATGCGCGGGGCCACGGTCCCTTGCAGAACCGCAATCGGGAAGGCGTACTGCACGCCCGCATTGGCGGTCCAGAACGGGTTGTTCTGGCGCCGGTTCACCGCGCGTGCCGAGATGTCCGGCGCCTTCAGCTTCGACCAGCCGACGGAGCCGTTGACGAGCAGGCCGTCAATCGGGTTGATCGTGTACTCGACCTCGAAGCCGCGCACTTCTGCCGGGTTGTTGATGGGATAGGTGCGACCCGTGCATTGCACGCCGGTATTCGACGGAAGCACTGCCCCGCAGGTGGTCGATCCCGCTGGTCCGCCGGGCAGAGGCACCAGCGTGCGGTTTCCCGGCAGCGGATTGCCGTTACCGTCGAGCAACGCTTCGGATCCCGAGATCGTCGAGGGACGAGTCGTGAAGTCGGTGTAGAAGGCCGCGAGGTTCAGCCGCAAACGGCGATCGAACAGATCGAGCTTGCTGCCGAGCTCGTAGGCGATGTCTTCGTTGCCGTCGAGCTGGTAGATCTGCGTCTTCTGCAGCGGCCGGGAGTTGAAGCCCGGCAGGGAGTTGCCCGAAGCGGCCGATGCGTAGATCAGCGCCTGCGGGGTCGCCTGATAGCTGACGCCCGCCTTCCAGTCGACGCGGCTCTGCGAAGGCGTGATGGCAAACACCGTGTCCGACGCAGCGTTCGGCGTGGTGTCGACGAGGTTCACGAAGTCGACGACCTTCTCGTCGTCCGAGTACCGCGCGCCGAGGTTGAACCCCCACTGCTCGCCGAAGGGCCGGATCGTGGCATTCGCGAACACCGCCTTGCTGGTCGGGTCGAAGGTCGAGTTGATCGTGCGCTGGAACGTGCCCGACGGCGAGATGAAGAGACCCTTCTGGCGCCCGTCGGCTTTGAAGTAGAAGGCGCCCGCGACCCAGTCGATGAAGGTCGACGTGCCGGACAGCCGTGGCTCCACCGTCCAGTAACTCTCGGTGTTCGTGTTCAGGCGCTGCACGAGAGTGAGCGGCGAACCATCGTCGTCGTAGGTCTGCGTCGAGTCGAGATCGCGGTGGGAGACGACCGTCAGGAAGTTGATGCCCGGCGTGATGTCCCAGCTCAGCTTGGCGCTGACGCCCCAGTTCGTGAGATCGGTGAACGGCGCGAATCGGCTGCCGCCGCGCACCGCCGTGCCGTTCACCGTATACCCGTTGTAGAAGGTGTTGCCCGGGATCACCGTGCCGGCCGTGATCGGGTCATTGTAGGTTGCGTAGGTGGTGTACGGACTGCCCGTGAGGAAGCGCGAGTCATACGCCACACCAAAGAAGGCGGCGGCCGACCTCGCGTTCGGCGTGACGACATTGTCGAGGATGCTCACGATGCTGTCGGCCGCATTCTCGCTGGTGTCGCGGACGTAGTCTCCGCTCACCGTGATGCGCAGGTTATCCCGGGCCTTCCAGAGCACGGTGGCCCTTGAGGCCTGAACGTCCTCACCGCCGAGATGCCCGATCGTGCAGTCCCCAGGCGAGCGCAGGTTGTTCAGATCCGCGTACGGCACGCTGCCGGCAAGCTCCGGTGTACCGCGACGGTTCATCTCGCACGTGAAGTCGAGCACGCGCTGGTAGCCGGTGCGCTTCTTCGACACACCCGATAGAGACAGCGCGACTTCATCGTTCGAAGGCAGGTTCAGCCCTCCTCGCAGTTCACGCCGGTCGTAGGCACCGAACGTCAGTTGCGCCTGGCCCGAGAACTCACTGGTGGAAGGCTGGCGGCTGACGATGTTGACGGCACCCGCCAGAGAGTTGCGGCCGAACAGGGTGCCCTGCGGGCCGCGCAGCACCTCGATGTGGTCGATGTCGAGCAGGTCGAAGTTGGAGCCCAGCAGCAGCGGGTAATAGACGTCATCCAGGTAGAAGGCGACGGCCGGCTCGACCGCGAGGCTGGTGTCCGCCTGACCCACGCCACGAATGGAGGCCGAGACGCCGGGACCGAACGCGCCCTGCGTCCTGCGGAACTGCGCGTTGGGCACGAGTGATGTGAGCTCGCCGACACCCGTGATGCCGCGTTCCTCGAGGGCATCGGCCGTCACCGCGGTGATGGCAATCGGCGTGTCCTGCAGATTGGTCGCCTGCCGAGTGGCAGTGACGACGATCTCGCTGATCTGTGTTGTCACTTCCTCGGCGGACCACGCCGGCGTCACGGTAACCGTTGCAATGGCCAACGATGCAAACGTCGGCAGCTTCTTCAGCGTCATCAGTTTCCCCCCTCACGAATTGTCGGAACGCATCGCGCGCGCGTCGTCGCACGCGGTGCACGAGACCTGCCGGGGTGTGCCCCCCGTGACAGGGCCGCGACAGATATCAGAGCTCGGCGGGGGCGTAAGGGAAAAACGGTTAGCCGATGTCAACCGCTACAGAATCAGTCTGTTACGGCATGTTAGCGGCCTGTTTCCTGTCGCTCGCGATTTGCTGGGTGGTGCTTTTTCTGCACGCTCGGATCGACGAGACTCTGCACTCGCCCGTTTTCAACTGCTGGAGCCAGACGCCAGCGCGGCTGTGCTGGCGCGACGTCTGGCTCAAACTGACGCGTCTCGCGCGCCCGGAAATGAACTCTATGCAAACACTCCCCTTCGGCACCTGGCCCTCACCCATCGCGGCGGCGGATCTCGCACGCTCCTCCGTCACCATCACTTACGTTCGCGCGCTGAATGGCGTGCCGTACTGGCTCGAAAGTCGACCCAACGAGCAAGGTCGTTACGTCATCGTGACCCCCGGAGCCGATGGGGGATTCACCGAGCTCACGCCGAGCGGCTTCAACGCTCGAACGCGCGTTCATGAATACGGCGGTGTGCCCTACACGCTGCAACGTGGGGCGATCTATTTCAGCAACTTCGCGGACCAGCGGCTCTATGCCCAGCGAGTGGGCGCTGAGCCGGTCGCGTTGACGCCCGAAGGCTATCGTTACGCGGACTGCGAGCTCGACGCGTCCGGAACCCTGCTCTTCTGCGTGCGGGAGGATCACACCTCGGGCGGCGAGCCGAAGAACGCCATCGTCGCCGTGGCAACGGCGGGCGGCAGCGCCGGCACCGTGCTTTTCGGTGAGAGCGACTTCGTTGCCTATCCTCGCGTGAGTGCGGACGGAAAGCGCCTCGCGTGGATCGCATGGAATCATCCCGATATGCCCTGGGACGCGTCGAGCCTTTACGTTGCGGACCTCGTGAACGGGCGCCTCGAGCGAACCACACGGGTCGCGGGAGGGCCAAATGAGTCTGTGCTCGAACCGGTGTGGGACACCGACGGTACGCTCTACTTCATCTCGGATCGCTCGGACTGGTGGAACCTCTATCGATGGACCGGCAAGCAGATCGAGCCGGTGCTCACGCTTGAAGCAGAAGTCGCCGGCCCCTTGTGGGTGCTGGGTCAATCAAACTACGCGCTCACCGGTGATGGGCGCGCGGTGCTGCGTTATGGCGTGAAGGCGCAGGATAAGCTGGGTGTTCTCGACCTGCGCACACGGGAACTGCATACGTTGGACGTGCCGTTCACCAGTCTTTCGAGCATCACGCTGCTCTCCCGCGACACCGCCCTGGCGATTGCCGCCTCCCCGACGCAAGAGCCCGCCGTGGTGAGCTTCGATTTGCGCGACGGGAAGTACACAGCGCTGCGCGCACCAGCACAGATCAGACTCGAGGCTGATTCGATCTCATGCGCGCAGCCGATCGAGTTTCCAACCGACGCTGGGAGCATCGGGCACGCCTTCTTCTATCCGCCGGTGAGCGCCGGATACCGCGCGCCGGCGAATGAACGGCCGCCGCTCATCGTGAAGGTGCATGGCGGCCCCACGAGCCACTCGAAGAGCGAGTTGAGCATGGCCACGCAGTTCTGGACCTCGCGCGGCTTTGCTTTTCTCGACGTCAACCATCGTGGCAGCTCCGGTTTCGGGCGGGCCTATCGCGAGCAGCTCGCGGGCAACTGGGGCATCGTGGATGTGGCGGACGTCGTGGCAGCAGTGAAGTACCTCGCTGCTCAGGGCCTCATCGACATTGAACGAGTCGCCATCCGCGGTGGCAGCGCGGGCGGCTTTACGGTGCTGGCGACGCTTGCCTTTCACGAGGTGTTCAAGGCAGGTGCCAACTACTACGGCGTCAGCGACCTCGAGCCGCTGGCGCGCGATACGCACAAGTTTGAAAGCCGTTACCTGGATCGGCTCGTTGCGCCGCTGCCCGAGGGCCGGGCCATCTATGAAGCGCGCGCGCCCATTCGCCATCTCGAACGGTTTCGCGCGCCGCTCATCACGTTCCAGGGCGCGGAAGACAAGGTGGTTCCACCGGATCAGTCGCGGGCCATCGTGTCTGCGCTGAAGAGCAAGGGCGTGCCGGTGGCATACCTTGAGTTCGAAGGCGAGCAGCATGGGTTTCGGCGAGCAGATAGCATCGTGCGTTCGCTGGAAGCGGAGCTGGCGTTCTATGGAGAGGTTTTCGGGTTTACTCCGGCCGGGAAGTTGCCGGCCGTGCCGTGGAAGTGATGAAGAAAGTGGGTGCGGAGCCAGGCCCTCGCGCTGGCAAGCTTCGCAGCTGTTTCTTCACGGCCCGACAGGCCCTGGGCCCGCTCGCGCAATCGCGTGCGCGCCGTTCCACGAAACCGTGCCAATCACACTCCGGTGCCGCTTCAGGAACTCCTACGCCATGGCGTACCCGAGCCCGCGCGACGCACCCACGATCAGCACGGTACGTATCAGCGCCCTCCGCCGAGCTTCATGCTGAGTTCGACGTCACTCGCGAAAGGCACCGAAAGGTAGACACCCGCCGCGTCACGCACTCGCGCGAGATATTCGGGGCTCCAGTCTGCGTTGTCCGCCACGATCAGGGCCCCGGCTTTCAGCCGCGGCTCGAGCAGCGCGAGCACGTTGGGATAGAGATTCTTCGCGCCGTCGAGAAGGACCAAGTCGATTTGCTCCGGCAAATCCCGGGCGAGAGTTTCCAGCGCGTCACCTGCCCGGATCTCGACGAGATCGCTCAAGCCGGCAGCCGCGATGTTCGTGCGCGCCTGCTCCACCTTCATTGGCTCGAACTCTGTGCTGATCACTCGGCCACCGCCGTTGTCACGCAGCGCTGCGGCCAGGTACACCGTCGAGACACCAAACGATGTACCGAACTCGACGATGCTGCGCGCGCGAGTCGATCGCGTGAGCATGTAGAGCAGTGTCGCGGTTTCCCGGGACACAGCCAGGTAGTAGTCCTTCAGCGCCCCGTAGAGCGCCCGATAGTCTTCCCTGTTCGCGGGGAGCGACGATCTGCGCGCAGCGAGGCTCGCCTCGCTGGCATCGGATTCAGCAAAGAGTCTCGCCACGACATCTGAGCAAGGCGGGGTCATCAGCGTATTCATGATTTCTTCCTGAGTCATTGCAGAGGTTTCCTGCCGCGTTCAGAATACGATTAAAGATTCGCATTCCACAATTCGCATCTGCGGTCCACTCGTGCCACGAAGCAAAAAAGCCAACATTTCCGCCAGAAAACAACCTCGGCAGGCCCGCTCCAGCCAGCTCGTTGCCGACATTCTGGAGGCTGCCGTTCGCGTTCTGGTTCGCAACGGTGCCCACGGCTTCACTACAGCACGCGTCGCGGAGGCGGCCGGCGTCAGCGTCGGATCGCTGTATCAATACTTCCCCAACAAGGAGGCGATTCTCTTTCGGCTTCAGGCGAATGAATGGGGGCAGACCCTGGGTGAGCTTCGCCGCATCCTGGGCGACCCTGCCACGGCACCGCCCGAGCGGCTGCGAGTCGCCCTACAGACGTTCTTCCGTTCCGAGTGCGAAGAGGCCGCGTTCCGCAGCGCGCTGGAGGACGCGGCGCCCCTGTACCGCGAAGCGCCCGAGTCGCGCGCGCATGTCGAGGAAGGTCGTCAGCTCATGCGGAGTTTCATGAAGGAGGCGCTGCCCGGCGCGTCCGCGAAACAACGCGCATTCGCCGCGGACCTGGTGGGCCTGGTCATGTCCTCGGTGGGCAAGGCCGTATCGAGCCAGGGCCGACCCGGTGCGGAAGTGGACGCGATCGCGGCGGCGATCGGCGAGATGCTGGGCGGGTACCTGCGGGGCCTCACCCACTCGTCAAGGGACCGTGCGAATCGTTCCGCCGCTAGTTGAGTGGGAGAGACGCGGTTCATTTCTCAATGAACAGCTCGTCGAGACTGGACGCTTCCAATAGCCGTTCGCCCCATTGCTCGAGCTTTTCAGGACTCGCTGCGCCGACACGCGCACGGACAGACTTCGGCAACTCCCCAAACCGCTTATGCAGCAGCAAGGTGAGCAGCGCGGCTTCGCCGTCTTTCCGTCCTTCCCGATGCCCTTCTCGTCGGAACTGGGTCTCCCACTCATCGAAGCGCTCGGACAACATGGTTTGCTTCTCCCAAATATCGCTCATCGTCACGTCTCCGCTGGACAGCCGCCGGAGGACGACCTTGTCCAGCCAGACTGCGAATGCGCGGCACAGACTCGCCTGCCCCGTGTCTTTCAGCTTCGCAAGTAGCTCGCTCACGAGTAGCTCGACCCGCGCGTATTCCCGGCACTGCTCCAGCCTGAACAGGGAAGCGACGAGATTGTCGTGACGCGCGAGTTCGTCGTCATCATAACTGCCTTCGTCGATCGAGACGTAGCGCACGTTCGCGCTGTATCGCTCGAGACCGGGCGGCGCGGGCTTCAGCAGCGAACCGAGATCCTCCGCCGCCTCCCAACGTGCCGCACCGTTGTGTAGCACGAGCGGCAGAATCGTTGGCAGCCCTCGGCCACGGCGGACTTGCCGCGCACGGATGAGATCCTGATACAGAAGTGCCACGTACGCCAGTACGCGCGCCGCCATAAAAGAGTCAACGCGCGATTGGAATTCGATGAGCAGATAGACGTGATGTTTCCCGCAGCGGATTCGCCAGACCATGTCATCTGCGCGCGCCCGCAGGTCATCGCATATGTAGCCGTCGCTTACACGCTCCAGCGTGTCGAAGTTCACCTCCGTGAGCCAGTCTCCACCCACGAAGGTCTCGAGCAGCTCGCGCACCATTCGTGGGTGCGCGAACAGCAGCTTGTATGAATGATCGTGATCGTCCATCGCGCTTCCCGTTTTGCGGTGCCGGTGTCGAGGCCAGCCAGGGGCGCGAAGGTTAATCGGCGATCACGTACTCTGCATGCTGCGTTTCTGGTGGATTCGCGTAGAAATGGGCGCTTTGCACAAGGGAGGCGGACCGGGGCGAAAGAATCGACCTACCGGCGTCTTCGGAAGAGTTTTCTGACCATGATTCGCTCAGCCGTGGAATCCACCCCACAGTGCAGAGCGTTCGTTCGTTCGACGACTACGTGGAGAGCGCAGCCGCGCTCCTTCCGCGGATAACGGCGCCGGTACTGTTCTTGCAACCCACACGTGACCGGATCGTGAGTGATCGTCTGAGCCGGCAACTCACGCAAGCGCTGCCTCGAGTCAAAGTGCAACGGATCAATGGCCCGCACTTGCTGCTTCAGAGTCGGCCAGCTCAGTGCGCCGCCGTTATCACCCGGTTTCTTGCCAACGAACAGGCGAAGTCTATGCAGGCGGGCGATAGGTAGCGCCTCCAGTACATTGCGATGGCGGGAAGCTCCCAAACTGAATCGCCACTCAAGGCGGGAGACGTCGATTCGGGTTCGGCGCCATCTGCCCGACACTGAAGTACTCGAAGATTCGCAGGGGCAACGCGCACATCGCGCGGCATGCCGGACTCCAGCCTTCCCCGGCAGCCCCTTCGAAGAAGACCGGGCCGTGGACATGATCTGCCCAGCACGGCTGCATTGACCCCTCATGGCTGGCCGGTCGTCAAGGGACCGGCTAGCCTTCCTCCGCCGTCGTTGGATGGCAATCAAACGAACAATTGGGGGGCAGGTACATGGCAACTCTCGGAATCCGTGCCGCCACCGGCATGGTGCTGGTCGGCGCGCTTTTCTCATCCACGTCCTACGCGCAGCAGGCGTGCGACCGCGCGTGTCTCACCAAGGTCATCGATGGCTACTTCGCGGCGCTCGTGGCGAACGATGCCGCGAAGCTGCCGCAGGCCGCGAAGGCGCGTATCACCGAGAACGGTGCAGAGAAGAAGCTCGCGCAGACCTTCTGGGACAGCGCTGCGGAAGTGGTGTACCGCTGGGACATCGTCAACACGAAACGTGGCGACACCGGCTCGGAGGTCGTGCTGCGCAACGCGGACGGCTCCAAGACACTCATGATGGTCCGCCTGAAGGTGATCAACGGCGCGATCACCGAGATCGAGACCATCAAGTGCAACAAG
>JBDZVF010000051.1:0-20613 GCA_040255575.1 Pseudomonadota bacterium
GAGCGTCACCGTGCGCTGGCCGTTCCCCTTGGGATTCACGAGCACGATGCCGTTCGCGAAATCACGCCGGTAGACGCCGGACTGCCATGCCGAGGTGGACGGCGCGCTCACCGCCGCACCGAGGTTCGCATTGAACTCGTCGAACTGCGGCGCGCCGTAGTAACGCTTCGCCGAGTCCGTGTACGCGAAATAGCCATCGTCCATTGCGCATGAGGCGAAGCCGTAGCGCATGCCCTGGTAATCGGTCATCGTGCCTTCCCACGAGCAGATGCCGATCTTCGGCGCGGCGAGCGCCGCCATGACCTTGCGATAGCCCTTCATCATCTCGGCCCAGCCCACATTGGTGTCGAGCCGTTGCATGTGCTCGATCAGGCCGCCGTGGAACTTGCCCGAGTATTCGTTGATGTTGGCGTTGCTCAGCACCCAGTCGGCAGCGTTGGCGATCTGCAGCTTGCCGGGAGCGGCCGCGTTGAACGCGTTCAGGTACTGCACGTAGCCCGCGCGGAACGACGCCTGCACCGACGCGTTGCTGTGACTGTCCAGCGTGCCGTTGAGATCCCAGTCCCCATCCCGCCGCGGCGACCAGAACACGTTGTCGGTAAAGATGCCGTCGATGTCCGGATTCGGCTTGGCCCACGTCGAGGCCACCCAGCCGCCGAACCACTGCGCAAAGGTCTTGCCGGAGGCATCTTTGCGCGCGGTCGGCGTGATGTTCAGGATGTAGTCGCCGTTACCAAAGTCGGAGAGCACCATGGTCGGGCCCGTGCCGCTCGTGTAGAGCCACCATTTCTCCTGATCGATCTTGGCGTTGAACTCCTTGTAGGCCGGCTCCGCCGGGTGGTTCAGGCTTTCGCCCAGAACGTACTGGAAGACGCGCGTGTTGGGATTCAGCGCCTTGATCTTCTTCGCCGTCTCGTTGAGCGTGACGCCCTGGGCCGATCCCCAGCCGGGGTAGACCGCAACGATCGCGATCTGCACCTTGGAGAGCTGCTTCTGGTACGACTCGTTGAAATAGTCCTTCGGACTTCCGATCGCGTAAGTCGCGAGCCTTGGATACGTATCTGCCGCATGAGCGCAGGCAGTGAATACGAGTGAGCACACCAGTGCTCCGCGTATCGTTCTAATCATCGTTCAATAACCCCACCGTTCGACCGGGCGGAGTATTCAGTCAAATCGAAAGTGCGCGCAATGTCTTAGATCGGAGACTCGTGTCTCGAATTGCAGACTCATGGACAAGCGCGAAAAAATTTCTCTATGGCTCATCATCGCTCGCGCGCGCCTCGCCCATGTGCTCGAAGAGGTCGCCCCGTGCGGGAATTCTGCCTGTTTTGCAGATCGGCAGGATGAGGCCACTCAGCACCAGCGCGCAGCGATCGTTGAGGTGAATGAGTGTTCCGCCCGTCGGCAGCGATTCGACGCGATGAGTCTTCGAGCGATCCCATCCGAACTGCGGTCGCGCAGCGGCGCGCGCGAACCGCGGATCGGGGGTGAATTTCCGATTGCGTCGGCGCTGACTGGCTTACAGCACGCGGCGTCTGGCCCGCGTCAGCCACAGATAGGGCGGCAGGACGATGAAAAATGTGCTGGCGGCGCGTAGCAGTGGCGCACCAAGTGCCTCCGTGCTGAAGCCAATGCCGGCGCCCACTGCGGCCCCCGAGACATTCGGCGGAAGTTGCAACTGTGCGTTGGTGGTCGCGCCGAGCAGGCTCACGAGCGCCACTCCTGCGAGCGTCCAGAAAAGGGGCGCGCGTCGCGCAGAGGCGAGGAAGCAGAAGGTGATGGCTACGCTGGCGGGCAGCATGAGCTCGATGCCTTCGAACGTCGCAGTGGTCATCTGCTGCAGAAGAAGGGAATTTTCGACGGGCATCCCCAGCCACTTCGTGAACGTCAGGCTAAGGGTGACGAGGGCCATCCCGCCAATGAAGAGCGCTGCGTAGACGAAAAGCGGCAGAAGTGTGAATGCGGCCGCGGGCCATCGCCGCATTCTGGAATGCAGCTCCGTGTGTTCACGCGCGGCCCGGACGATCGCCTCCAGGTCGAGCCGCTTCGACGCCTCCGCCTCTGCCTCGGCCCGAGACAAGCCGTGACCCGCGAGCTCTTCGAGCAAATCATCCATGTGACCTTCCAGCTCGAAGACGATGCGCCGTACGCGACGAGGTGCCAGTCCAGCCCGGAGGAGCTCTTCTCCGATCGCTGTGAACCGTTGCTCACGCACCTTGCGGCCCTGCCAGGATTGATTCCACGCCCTTGAAAATGCGCTGCCATTGGTCCGTCAGACCTTCCAGCCGGCGCTTTCCCTTTGCGGTGGCGACGTAGTACACACGCGTGCGCCCCTCGACAGCCTTCTTCCGGCTGCGAATCAGGCCGCGCTTCTCCAACAGATGAAGAGTGGGATAGAGCACGCTCTCGCCGACCACGATGCCGTCGGACGTGAGAAGACGGATGGTGCGCGCCAACTCGTATCCATACATTTCGCGCGTAGCCAGCAGCTTGAGAATCAAGAGCTCGGACACGCCGGACATGAGGGATGCGCTGGATTCAGGGCTTGGCATTTCTCGCGCTCTGGGTCGAGTACCTCGCGGGTCGAGGCATTATACCTCGCGCTGCGAGGTATGCCAGTCGGCTTCGCTGCGAAGGCCAGCCTGCGAGCCTCGAATGGCTGAAGCGCTACGTTGCGAGGCTCTGGATCGTCAGGTTCGCAGCGCCTTCGTGCGCTAAGGTTCCCAGCTGAAATTCAACAGCCACCCGCGGTCGACGCCCTTGTGGATGCGGGGCTCCAGCAGCGCCTGATTCAGCAGCGCGCCGGCATCCATCGTGAGACCCCAGGGGGAGTAGGTGATGCCGAAACCGAATCCGCCGAACGAGTCGCCCATGTGGCGTCCGCGCCCGATCTTCTCGGTGTCTCCCGCGATATCGAACCCGGGGCCCGAGATGCGCCCGCGCCAGCCCCAGGTGGGTATGGGAACGCCGGCCGAGAAGCGAGGGGAGAACTGCCATTCTCCATGCGTGATACGCCATTCGATGGTCGCAAAGGGCACCCAGTATGAATACTCGGTGCTGTAGTCGAGTGTGCCAGCCGTTCCGGCGCTTTCTCCTGAGGTGAGTCGATAGTCGACTCGGTAGCCGTCTGGTCTCACTCGTTCGCGCAGCACGCCAAACGCGATGGAGTAGGGCCTGCTTTCCGGCTGGTATCGCATACCAAGACCGAGGCCCCACAGGCGCACATCTCCGCGTTGGTTGCTGAGCGTGGCGTCTGCAGGAAGACTCACGGGGAAGGACGTGCTGAAGATCGGCGCGACCGGTCGCTGCTCTGTATCCCCGGAGAAAGACAGCCCATCGATGAACCCCAAGCCGAGGATTGCCCACGTGCGATTGAGTTGTCGGCGCACGCCCGCGCCCACGCCAGGACCGGTCAGCCTCAGGTTGCCGCTCTCGACGCGCGAGGCGAACGCGCTTAGCTGCACGCTCCAGTGCTCATTTGTAAGGTTGTCTGTGTAACTGAGCGGCAGCGTGAGCAGACGATTGTCCATCGCTGCTTCCTGGAGGTGCTCGGCGACAAAGTCCATGTCTTCGGTCGCCGCGCACGTGTAGGTGGTGACGGCAAGCAGCATCCACGGGGCGGCTCTGCGCGCGCTCATCGTCACCTCCTAGTCTGGAAGACGCTTGGCGGCGATGACTCCAATCGGTACGGCGTGGTTTCTTCTGCCGAGTTTCCGGCCAGACGCGCATGGGTCCGGCTGGCGAGGGCTGCAAGCGGGTGATAAATACTCGAGCCTGCCTCACAGCGAATCAGGGGGACGCAGCAAATGAATCTGGGACTCAAAGGCCGCGCAGCCGTCATTACCGGGGCCAGCAAGGGCATCGGCAGAGCGATCGCGCTGGGCCTCGCGGAAGAGGGCGTGCGAGTCGCACTGCTCGCACGCACAGACGCACTTCTGCAGGAGGCATCTGACGAGATCCGCACGCGCACGGGGGCAACTGCACTTGCGCTACCCACGGACATCCGTGATGCCGCTGCGGTTACGGCCTCAATAGAACGGGCGCGCCTCGAACTGGGGCCGCTGCACATCCTCATCAACAATGCCGGCGGTCCGATCAAACGGCCGGAGCGTCAGATCCTGTGGCCGGATGCGGACTGGCGTGACGACATCGACACGAAAACGCTCGGCATGCTGCGCGTGACGCAGGCGATGATCCCTCACATGCCGACGGACGGCACCGGACGCATCATCAACATCAGCGGAATTGCTGGGTCGAGCGTGCTCACCTCCGCGCTGACGCACGGGTTGAACAACGCCGCGATGAATCACGTCACGTCGTACCTGGCTGCGGATCTCGCAGCCGCGCGCATCACTGTGAACGCCGTGATTCCCGGCCTCATCGCCACCGAATGGCGCGAGAACTGGGCAGAGAAAGCTGCCCAGCAACGCCAACTGTCGAAGCAGCAGTTCCTCGACAGCACCTGCCGTGAGTGGGGCATCCTCGCGGGCCGGTGGGGGAGCATGCGAGAAGTCGCCGACGCAGTGGTGTTCCTCGCGTCCGATCGTGCGGCATATATCAATGGCGCGAAGCTCACGGTCGATGGGGGGTATGCGGTGAACGCGCGCGGCTGAACGCGATGACTGGTCGACACTCGATGACAAGCGGGGCCGAGTTCAGCAAGCACGTCAGATCGTGCCAGGCCCGACGAGCATCCACGCGCCTGCAACGAATGAAGCCACACCGACGATGCGCGCGACGCCTCGTCCCCACGGCGTCAGTTTCTCCAGCAGCACGAGCGCCGCGAGCAACGCAATCCACAGCACGTTCATCACCCCGACGACGAACAACAGCGCCATGAGCACCCAGCAGCACCCGACGCAATACGCGCCATGCAGAAGCCCCAGGTGCAGGCAACCCCGGACCGTGGTGCGGAATCCGCCGTGAGTGATGAGAAATCGGAACGGTGATTGGCACTGCACGAGACAGGCGTTCTTGATGGGCGTCCACTGGTAGATACCCACAGCAATCAGCACCATCGCGGCCAGCACGTTGTTGGCGCTCGCCATGCGCGCATCGAGCAGGGCCTCGCGTTCCAACACCCATTGCACCGAGGTCGCGGCGAGTGCAAAGCCGGCCCACGCCAGGAAATATCCGGCCGCGAACCAGCCGGTTGCGGCGAGCGGCTTGCCTGTGGTTCTCGCCTGCCGACCCGCGCGGGCATACATGAGGATCATCGGAGCGGCTGAAGGCGCCATCATGCCGATCATCATCACGGCCCACATCACGAATACCAGCGAGAACTCGACTGGGCTCCAGGGGGCAGAGGCGCGTGCCATGATCCCCATGCCGGCCGGGACCATGCGAAAGCCGCTCATGTTCATGCCACCCATGTCCATGTCGGCGGCGAGCCAGAGCACATAGGCCCACGCGAGCGCAGCGATCACACCGAGGGAGCTGCCAACCATGAGGCGATCCCGCCGCAGCGCTGCTTCCAGGATTCCCTCGTTCATGAACGGACGATCTAACAACGGCATAGCCGATGGACCGCGGCCAGGCCTGTATCACTGCTGATTCGACCAGCGGATCGACGCATACAGGCCGTTCTTGCCTGAATTGTCCCAGCGCATTCCGCGATCGCTGAAGGTGTTGCCGGAGGCGCCCACTGCGAGAGCCATCCTGTCGGGATAGACCGGATGACCGATGTTCACCCACATTTCCCCGCTCGGATGCAGCGTCGGCAGCGGGTCGACAGACATCTTCAGGATTCCCGGGATTTCGGCGGCTCGCGTCTTGCCATCGATGCGGAATGTGATGGGGACTTTGCTCACGCCCAGGTTCCTGCTGATGAGCGGCGTGAACGCGGCCATCGGGCCACCGGCGGCGCCGCTGAAGATCGCCGCCAGTGCGTCGGTCTGCGCGTCATCGGCGCGCTGATCGATATAGGTGGCCGCAGACCAGTTTCCGCCCGCCATCACGCCGGGCGAGTGGAGGATGACGAGAACATTGAGTCCATCCAGCGCGACTTCGCCGTAGCGGCCGCTTTCGACGTGGAAGATCAGCGGGACGTTGCAGAAGCCCTCGGTCGGGCGGGCGGTCAGCGGCGCGGCCGTGGACACCAGGCACGGACACACGACGCTGCAACTGCAATTCTCGAAGTAGTCACCGGAAAGGTGCCACGGGATCTGGTCGGCCATCGCTCGCTCCCGGCGGGTTGAACCCGGCTGGTTGCTTTCGGATGAGCTGTTGCGCCGGGGGATGTTACCTCCTGGCGTGGCGGCCGGAAACCGGCCCGGGTTTGGCTTTCAGCGGCAGCCTCGCCGGGCGGGGTTTCACTATCGCGGGAGTCTCAGACGCGTGGTTGGATCTTCTGGGAGTGCGCCGTGCAAGCCAGAGCCAGAGTCGCTCGTGCTCCCTTCCCCGTCTGAGGTCAGCTGGCCTTCCTCGAGAGCACGCATGAGTTCCTTGAGGCGCTCCATACGGACGCGGCGGATGGCTGCGAGTTCTTCAGTAAGGACATCTTTCATGGGCGTAGAGTCTCATCATCGTTTCGGGTGTGCAAATTTGCGGGCAGAGCAGGCCGTGAGACTCGCACCTTTGTGTCACCCGCCGGAGAATCATGCGATTCGCGAGATGCCTGCAGTTCCAGGTGAGTAGAAGGCGTACGGAGTTCGTAGCCGCGTACGCGATGTGTTCAGCGTCCGCGTGCGCGCTTTCCGGGAACAGGCCGTCGGCCAGCAAGCTGGTAACGAGGCGTTCGGATCTGCTAGCCAGGTGAACTGCGTCGATACTTTCCAGAGCAGCCAAACGTTTGCGGGCTTCCATCTCCCTGCCGCCCCGAGCTTCGGCGAACACACGAGCTGAAACAAAGATGTCGCAGCTCGGGCGGTAACGAGCCCACCAGATGCGGGTGATCCGCTGCATGCGAAACTTCGCAACGTCTGCGCTGATGGGCGCGGTGAGGTAGCTGGGGATCGTCGTATCCAGATACACCGTCGGCCTCGGCCCCTTCCAGGCCGGGCGCTCTTCGGCGATGAAGCTGTCGGGAAGCCGCCAGGTGTGCGCTGTCGATAGGACCATCGCCACATGGTGCGAACTTCCGCGAGGCGGGTACACGCGCAAATCTGGCGTAAACGCGCAGAAATGCCTGCACCGCGACGGGTGCGAAGAGGGGGGCGCTCAGGCTACCGCGGGCTGTTCCACCAGCGCATACACC
The DNA here is from genome assembly GCA_040255575.1 of Pseudomonadota bacterium. GTDB lineage: Bacteria > Pseudomonadota > Gammaproteobacteria > Steroidobacterales > Steroidobacteraceae > JADGHX01. Next base: position 7,196 of record JBDZVF010000051.1, read on the forward strand.
GGTGTCTCTCGTCCTCATCCGGCGAGTCCTGCGCGCCAGACGACTCTGCGCAACGGTGCTGGGGCGCACCGCCAGCTACGGCGCGCTGGTAGACCCCGGCACGCCGTGGCGCTCTGCGATCGATCCCGCGTGTTAGCGCTTCAGCTCCGCCACCACGGCATCGCCCACCTCGCGCGTCGTGCGCCTCGCACCGGTGCCCGCGATATCGGGCGTGCGAGCGCCGGCTTCCATCGCGCGAATTGCAGCCGCGTCCAGCGCATCCGCTTCCTTCGTCAGCTCGAGCGAGTGACGCAGAAGCATCGCGACGCTGAAAATCGTGCCATAGGGATTCGCGATGCCTTTGCCCGCGATATCCGGTGCGGAGCCGTGAATGGGCTCGTACAACCCGCGCCTCGAGTCGCCGAGCGACGCCGACGGCAGCATGCCGAGGGAGCTTGCGAGCATCGAGGCTTCATCGGTGAGGATATCGCCGAACATGTTCTCCGTGACCAGCACGTCGAAATCGCGCGGCCGGCGAATGAGATGCATGGCCGCGGCGTCGACCAGGATGTGCTCGAACTGCACGTCGGCGAACTCGGCCTTCATCACGCGCTCGAACACTTCACGCCACAGCCGCGATGTCTCGAGCACGTTGGACTTGTCGATCGAGGTGACCTTCTTGCGGCGCTGGCGCGCGAGCCGCGCCGCCACGCGCGTCACCCGCTCGACCTCCGCGACCGTGTAGATGCATTTGTCCTCGGCGTCATACGGCGTACGTCGCTTCTCGCCGAAGTAGATGCCACCGGTGAGCTCGCGGATGAATACGAGGTCCACGCCCTCGAGGACTTCCGGCTTGATCGTCGAGGAGTCGATGAGCGCCTTCAGCACGCGTACCGGGCGCAGGTTCGCATAGACCCCGAGCTGCTTGCGCAACCGCAGAAGCCCTGCTTCCGGCCGCAGCTTCGCATTCGGCGCCGACCATTTCGGGCCGCCTATGGCGCCGAGCAGAACGGCGTCCGCCGCGAGGCACGCATCGAGCGTCGCCGTCGGCAGCGGATCGTGGTGCTTGTCGATCGCGATGCCGCCGAAATCGGCCTCCGTCAGCTCGAACGTGTGGCCGAACTTGTCACCGATCGCCTGCAGGCAGCGCACGCCTTCTGCGACGACTTCGGGGCCGATACCGTCGCCCCCGAGCACGGTGATACGCGCCTTCATGCCTGCACCCGTTTCGCTTCGTACGCGGCGATCTCCGCGTTCTTGCTCAGGAGAAAGCCGAGCTCGTCCACGCCATTCATCAGGCAGTAGCGAGCGAACGGCTCGAGCGGAAATTTCACGGCCTTGCCGTTGGGCAGCGCGAGCGTCGAGGTTTCAAGGTCGATCGTGATCTCGACGCCGGGGTTGGCAATGAGCCACTCGGCCGTCGCCTCATCGACGAGCACGGGCACGAGGCCGTTCTTCAGTGAGTTGTTGCGGAAGATGTCGGCGAACTCGGTGCTCACCACGGCTCTGAAGCCGTAGTCCGTCAGCGCCCAGGGTGCGTGCTCGCGGGAGGAGCCGCAGCCGAAGTTGCGGCCGGCCACGAGGATCGCGCAGCCCTGCGCCTCGGGCTTGTTGAGCGCGAAGTCGGGCCGCGGGTTGCCGCTGGCGTCGTAGCGCCACTCGGAGAAGAGGTGCTTGCCGAAGCCTTCGCGCGTGGTGGCGCGCAGGAAGCGGGCGGGGATGATCTGGTCGGTGTCGATGTTCGTGAACGGCAATACCGCCGTTCTCGAACGAATGCTTTTGATCGGTTCCATGGATTTTTTCTCTCAGCTCGAGGCCAGCAGCTCGCGCGGATCCGTCACCTTGCCGCGCACGGCGGAGGCGGCGGCAGTCAGCGGGCTTGCGAGCAGGGTGCGCGCACCCACGCCCTGGCGGCCTTCGAAGTTGCGGTTGCTCGTGCTCACGGAGTACTGCCCCGCGCCGACGAGATCGCCGTTCATGCCGAGGCACATGGAGCAGCCGCTCTCGCGCCATTCGGCGCCGGCGGCCTTGAACACCTGATCGAGCCCCTCGGCTTCCGCGGCTTTCTTCACCTGCTGCGAGCCGGGCACGACGAGCATCTGCACGCCCGGTGCAATCTTGCGGCCACGGAGCACGCGGGCGGCATCCCGCAGATCCGACAAACGCGCGTTCGTGCAGCTGCCGACGAACACCACGTTCACCGGCTTGTCCCGAATCGCGGTACCCGCTTCGAAACCCATGTATGCCAGCGACTTGTCGAACGCCGCATCGCCGTTGCGCGCCGGAACGGAACCCGTCACCGGGATCACCATGCCGGGGTTCGTGCCGTACGTGATCATGGGCTCGAGAGCAGATGCGTCGATGTCGATCTCTTTGTCGAATTTCGCGCCCGGGTCGCTGGGCAGTTGCTTCCAGCGCGCAACCGCCGCATCCCACGCCGCGCCCTTGGGCGAGCGGGGGGCGTCCTTGAGGTAGGCGTAGGTCGTCTCGTCCGGCGCGATCATCCCGGCCCGCGCGCCGGCCTCGATCGACATGTTGCACACGGTCATACGCGCATCCATGTCGAGCGCGCGAATGGCTTCACCGCGGAACTCGATGACGTGCCCCGTGCCGCCGCCGACGCCGAGCTTGCCGATAATGGCGAGCACGAGATCCTTCGCAGTGACGCCGGGGCGCAGCTTGCCGTGCGCATTCACCGCGAGCGTCTTCGGCTTCGTCTGCAGCAGGCACTGCGAAGCGAACACGTGACCCACTTCGGTCGAGCCGATACCGAACGCCAGCGCGCCGAATGCGCCGTGCGTGCTCGTGTGGCTGTCACCGCAAACGATCGTCTTGCCCGGCTGCGTCACGCCGAGCTCCGGGCCGATGACGTGCACGATGCCGCGCTGATGGTGCTGCAGGCCGAGCAGCTCGATACTGAACTCCGCAGTGTTCTTCTCAAGGGCCGAGATCTGCTTCGCCGCGGACTCAATGGTGATCGGCTCGCCCCCGAACACCTGTTCGGTGCGCGTGGGCGTGGAGTGATCCATCGTGGCGAGCGTGAGATCCGGCCGCCGCACCTTCAGCCCGCGCTCGCGCAGCACGGTGAAGGCCTGCGGCGAAGTCACTTCGTGGATGAGGTGAAGATCAATGAACAGTACAGCGGGAGTGTCAGCGGTCTGGGGCGCAACGAGATGCTGCTCCCAGACTTTTTCGAACATCGTTTTGGGTGAAGTCATCGAGTCTCTCAAATCGCCGCCGCGATGCGCGGCGCGCTCATGTCTACCGGGTCCAGCCAACCCCACTTGTCCGCGGTCTTGCCCGAGAACAAGCCGAAGAACGCCGCCTGCAGCGCCTCGGTGATGGGGCCGCGCTTGCCGTTGCCAACCGGCAGCCGATCCACCGAACGGATCGGCGTGATCTCGGCCGCCGTACCGGTCATGAAGAGCTCATCCGCGATGTAAAGCAGCTCGCGGGGAATGGCCGTCTCACGCACTTCGAGGCCGCGATCGCGCGCAAGGCGAATCACGCAGTCACGTGTGATGCCGGCCAGCGTCGAGTGCGCGAGCCCCGGCGTGTGGAGCACGCCGTCCTTGATCAGGAACAGGTTCTCGCCAGCGCCTTCGCTGACCGTGCCATCGGGCGAGAGGCCGATGCCTTCGGCAAAGCCAAGCCGGCGCGCCTCCGCGCCGATGAGCTGGCTGGAAAGATAGTTGCCGGCCGCCTTCGCGAGCGCGGGGATCGTATTCGGCGCCACGCGCTGCCAGGAGGACACACAGACGTCCACGCCTTCGGCCGCGTCATCACCGAGGTACTTGCCCCATTCCCAGGCGGCGATGGCGACTTCGGTCGGAGGATCGACCTTCGGCGACACGCCGATTTCGCCGTAGCCCTTGAACACCACCGGCCGAATGTAGGCACCGCGTGAAAGCTTGTTGACCGCCACCACCTGCCGGCAGGCTTCGCTGATCTGCTCCTGCGAGTAGGGCACGTTGATGCGATAGATCTTCGCCGAGTCGAACAGGCGCCGCGTGTGATCGCGCAGCCGGAACACCGCTACACCACCCTGGGTTTCATACGCCCGAACCCCTTCGAATACCGAGGAGGCGTAGTGCAAGGCGTGAGACATCACGTGGACCGTGGCTTTCTCCCACGGAACCAGCTTGCCGTTGAACCAGATGAACTGTGTAGCGGGAATTGGCATGGATGCTCCTGAGGACGTTCGCGGCGGTTACACCGCGGCCTGCGCAACCCGCGCGGCCCCCGTGCGCTCATCGCGCGCGCGGCCGCCGGTCTTGATCGCAAGCTCGATTCGATTGATCACTTCGAGGAAGGCTTTCGAGCTCGATTCGACGATGTTGGTGCTGACGCTCGAGCCCCGATACGTGCGCTGATTGTACTCGACGTACACGATGGCCTCGCCCTGCGCGTCCTCACCCTCGGTCACGCCGCGCACTTCGAACTTGCGCAGCGCCACGTTGATGCCGGTCGCGGCTTCGATCGCCTTGAAGGCCGCGTCCACCGGGCCATCGCCCGCCACGGTGCGCTCGACCATGTGGCCATCCGAGTGCTGCAGGCGAACGGTGGCTTCGGCGGCCGGAGGGGTGCTGTCCGCAACCGTCTTGAGGCCCGCAAGCGTCCAGGGCCCCGTCGCAGACCCTTCCGCCCGCAGCACGAGCGCTTCGATGTCGCCGTCGAAGAGCTCCTTCTTCTTGTCGGCCAGCGCCTTGAACTCTTCGAACACGCGGTTGAACTCGATGTCATCGAGCTCGAATCCGAGCTGCTTCACCCGATCCCGGAACGCGTGGCGGCCGCTGTGCTTGCCGAGCACCAGCGTCGTGCGCGCAAGACCCACGTCCTCGGGGCGCATGATCTCGTACGTCGAGGCGTGCTTGAGCATGCCGTGCTGGTGGATGCCGCTCTCGTGCGCGAACGCGTTCTCGCCTACCACTGCCTTGTTTCGCGGTACTGGCATGCCCGTGATGTTCGAGACGAGACGCGAGGTGGGGTAGAGGCGGGTGGTCTGAATGTTCGTGCGCACGTTGAAGAACGCATCCCGCGTGCGCATCGCCATCACCACTTCCTCGAGCGAGCAGTTGCCCGCGCGCTCGCCGATGCCGTTGATCGTGCATTCGATCTGCCGTGCACCCGCCACCACGGCCGTGAGGCTGTTCGCCACCGCCATGCCGAGATCGTCGTGACAATGCACCGAGAGCCGCGCCCGCTCGATGCCGCGCACGTTCTTGCGCAGATAGCGGAACAGCTCGGCGAACTCATCCGGCACGGTGTACCCGACGGTATCCGGAATATTCACGGTCGTGGCGCCGGCATCGATGGCCGCCTCGACAACCTGCGCCAGGAACTCGAGCTCCGTGCGCGAGGCGTCTTCCGGCGAAAACTCCACGTCCTCGCACAGGTCGCGCGCCATCTTCACGCCTTCCACGGCGGTCTTGAGGATCTGCTCCTCCGCCATGTTGAGCTTGTACTGGCGATGGATTGCGCTCGTCGCGAGGAACACGTGAATGCGACGTTTCGGCGCATCCTTCAGCGCCTTGGCCGCAAGCTCGATGTCGTCGCGGTTGCAACGGGCGAGGCCGCAGATGATGGCGCCCTGGACCTCGCGCGCCACGGAATTGACGCTCTCCCAGTCGCCCCGCGAGGCCGCGGGGAAGCCGGCTTCGATCACATCCACGCCGAGCTCGGCCAGCGCGCGCGCCACACGAAGCTTCTCCGGGCGGGTCATGCTGCAGCCAGGGGCCTGCTCGCCATCGCGCAGGGTGGTATCGAAGATCAACACCTGATCTGGGTTCGGAGCCATCGGTTGGATTCCTCGGTGTTCCGGTCAGTGATATTCCATGTTGGCGAGCGGGCCCGGCAGTGGCGTACCTGTGACGCCACTCGAAAGCACCTCGCCGTGCAGAATCCGGAGCAACTGGTTCGACGTGATGTTGCCGCCGGAAAGCACGATGCCCACGCGCTCGCGCGCGAGGCGACGACGCAACTGCATGGCGCCCGCGAGCGCCGCCGCACCGGCGCCTTCAGCCAGCTGATGCAATGTTTCCGCGAGCAGGCGGATCGCATTGGCGATCTGCGCCTCGCTGACTTCAATCATGTCGTCGAGCACTTCGCGCAGGATCTCGACCGTCTTGGGGGACGGAACGCGCGTGGCCAGGCCATCGGCGAGCGTTTCGCCGACGGCAAACTCGTTCATCTCGCCGGTGCGCCAGGCGCGGGCGAGGGCGGGTGCGACGGCGGCCTGCACGCCGATAACCCGCGTGTGCGGTGACAGAGCCTTGAACACGAGCCCCATGCCGGCGGCGAGACTGCCGCCGCCCACGGGCACGAAGACGGTGTCGAGGGGCTGCGAGGCCTGATCCAGCATTTCCAGCGCCACGGTAGCGTAGCCCGCTATCAGTTTCGGCTGGCACGAGGGGTGAACGGCGATGGCGCCGGTGCTGTCCGCGTAATCCTTCGCGGCCTTCCATGCCGCATCGAAGTCGTCCCCCGCGATCATCACGCGCGCGCCGAGCGCGGCAATCGCCATGCTCTTGTCGGGGTTGTTGCCCGCCGGCACGAACACGGTGCAGGCGACGCCATGACGCTGAGCTGCGGAAGCCAGTGACTGGCCATGGTTGCCGCGAGTGGCGGTCACGAGGCCGCGAGCGCGCTCTTGCGCGGACAGGGAAGCGACGAAGTTGAGACCGCCGCGCAGCTTGAAAGAGCCGAGCGGCACGGCGTTCTCGAGCTTCACATGCACCTCAGCGCCGAGCCGGCGCGACAGCAGCGGGTGCGTCACGAACGGCGTCGGCGTGAGGGTGCGAGCCAGCAGCTGCCGGGCAGCGACGATGTCGTCGAAGTGAACATCGCCGAGCCGCCGATCCATCGACGGGGTGGACAGCATCCACGTTTGATCGGCTATGTCCATATCGTCTGCGCAGCTCCCGGGAGTCCTTACGCCCGCTTGTCGCTCAGCCAGGGCATGCGGGCCCGCAGCTCGGCGCCCACCTTCTCGATCGGATGATCGAAGTCCTGCTGGATGAGCTTCTTGTATCTGGGCTTGCCGGCCTTGTTCTCCTCGATCCAGTCCTTCGCGAACTTGCCTTTCTGGATGTCCTTGAGGATACGGCCCATCTCCTTTTTCGTCTTCGCGTTCACGACGCGCGGGCCGCTGATGAGGTCGCCCCACTTGGCGGTCTCGGAGATGAACTTGTGCATCTTGGTGATGCCGCCTTCATGCAGCAGGTCCACGATGAGCTTCAGCTCATGCAGGCACTCGTAGTAGGCGACTTCGGGCTGATAGCCGGCTTCCACCAGCGTCTCGAAGCCTTTGACCACGAGCTCGGTCGCGCCACCACAGAGCACGGCTTGTTCGCCGAACAGATCCGTCTCGGTCTCCTCGGCGAAAGTCGTGTCGAGCACGCCGCCGCGGGTGCCGCCGATGCCGTGCGCGTAACCCAGCGCCTTCGCGTGCGCCTTGCGGGTGGCGTCCTGCGCGACGGCGATGAGGCAGGGCACGCCGCGACCTTCCTGATACTGCCGGCGCACGAGGCCGCCCGGGCCCTTCGGCGCGATCAGCACCACGTCGAGGTCCTTGCGCGGCTTGATCTGCTTGAAGTGGATGTTGAAGCCGTGCGCGAACAGCAGGACGGCATTCTTCTTCAGGTGCGGCTCGATCTCCGCGTACAACGCCTGCTGCGCGAGGTCCGGCACCAGCAGGGCGACGAGGTCGGCACCCTTGGTGGCATCGACAGGCGTCGCGACGGCGAGGCCGTCCTTCTTCGCCTTCTTCCAGCTATCGCCGCCCTTGCGAACGCCGACGACCACGTCGAACCCGCTGTCCTTCAGGTTGAGCGCATGCGCGCGCCCCTGGCTGCCGTAGCCCAGAATGGCAATGCGGGCGCCCTTCAGTGCTTTCTTGTCGACGTCTTTCTGGCCGTAAAGCTTCATAACTCGATCTGCTCCCCAGTTTGGCGGAAAATCGTTAACCCAAAAACTCAACGCCCCGAAGAGCGCATAGAAAAAACCCCGCAGCGGCTTTGAGGCCGTGCGGGGTTCTTCTGATTCTTTCTCTCGCTTTAGCCCGATCTCAGGCGTGAACGAGGGCCCCGCACTTGCCGCTCCCAAGGAGCAGGACCACCGGCGCTACGAGCAGGGCCACGGGACGACCCCCGGTGGGGATCATCCAAACGTAGGCGGCTGCTGCGGATGCCACGTGCGAAGCACTCAAAAACCACGAAAAATGTGGGATTGGATGTGATCACAAGGCGCGCCGGCCTGTCAATTCGTTCATCTTTGGCGCTAATCTCCCGGCCCTTCCTCGGACACCGGTTTTGCTCTTGATGATCGTCGAGACTTCCGCGCCGGCCGCCGCCGGTGCGCTTCCGCTCTGGTTGGTGACCGACGGCACGCTGCAGGGCTGGCTCGCGGAGGCCGCGTCCGACGTCGCGAACTGGGTTCGGGCCAACGGCTTTCTGGCCGAAAAGCAGCGGGTTCTCGTGTTGCCGGGGCCTTCCGGTCAGCCAGCCGGGGCGGTGGTGGGGCTCGGCTCGCTGGCTTCGGTCGATGATTTGAGACTATGGCATTCGGCGGGTCTCAGCGATCGGCTGCCGCCCGCCGCATATCGCCTGGCCACGCCGCTATCCCTGAGCGCAGCCACTCAATTCACGCTCGGCTGGCTCATCGGCGCTTACCGCTTCACACGATATCGCGCCCCGTCCACGGCGGGGCGGGCCTCACTCGTGGCACCCCCGGGCGCGGACGTTGTGTATGCCGAGGTTGCCGCTTCGGCCTCGGCCCTCGCGCTAGACCTCGTGAACACCCCGGCCAATGACCTCGGACCCGCGGAGCTTGCCGCCGCCGCGAGCGATCTGGCGCGTCGGTTTGGCGGGACGATCCGGCTCACGGTCGGGGATCAGCTGAAAACCGAGCGCTTTCCACTCATCCACGCGGTCGGCGCGGGCAGCCCGCGTGAACCCCGGCTCATCGATTTGCGATGGGGCAAACCCGGCGGCCTGCGGGTGACGCTGGTGGGGAAGGGCGTGTGCTTCGACACCGGTGGGCTCGATATCAAGCCATCCGCCGGCATGCTCCTCATGAAGAAGGATATGGGGGGTGCCGCTTGCGCCCTGGGCGTGGCGCAGCTCCTCATGCAGCTCGACGCGCCCGTTCAGCTGCGCGTGCTGATTCCCGCGGTGGAAAACAGTGTCGACGGGCACTCGTACCGGCCGAGCGATGTCCTCCACTCCCGCAAGGGCCTTACCGTGGAGATCGGCAATACCGACGCGGAAGGGCGCCTCGTCCTGGCGGACGCGCTGGCCGAAGCTGACGCCGAGAAGCCGGATCTGCTGATCGATCTCGCCACGCTCACCGGCGCCGCGCGAGTCGCACTCGGGCCGGAGCTGCCCGCCGCCTATTCGACCGATCCGGAGTTGCTCGCCGCGCTCCACCGGATCGGTGACGAGGAGATGGACCCGATCTGGCCCATGCCGCTATGGGCCGGTTACGACGACGAGTTCTCGAGCAAGGTCGCCGACATCGGCAATGTCTCGGCCGGCTCGTTCGCCGGCTCGCCCGTGGCGGCACTGTTCCTCAAGCGCTTCGTGACGGCGACGCCGCGCTGGCTGCACATCGATCTGTACGCCTGGAATCCGAAGGAGCGGCCGGGCAGGCCGGTGGGTGCCGAAGCGCAGTGTGTGCGCAGCCTCTACCGGCTCATCCGTTCGCGCGGCTCGTGATTTCGATCCGCCGGGGCGATCTGCTGCTGCTCATCGGCATCACATTCATCTGGGGGTTGAACCTCATCACGAGCAAGGTGGGTGTGGCAGAGATCCCACCGATCCTCTTCACCTTCCTGCGCTTTGCCATCGTGGCGGTCGTGCTCGTGCCCTGGCTGCGGATCCAGCCGGGGGAGATGAGCGCGCTCGTTGTCGCCTCGCTACTCATCGGCGCCATCAGCTTCGCGCTGAACTTCGCCGCGATCCGGCGGGCCACCAGCATTTCCTCCATCGCGATCGCGGGCCAGCTCAGCGTGCCGTTCGCGACCCTGCTGTCCGTCGCGCTGCTCAACGAGACGGTTCGATGGCGGCGCTGGACGGGAATCATCCTGTCGTTCGTCGGCATTGCCATCATGGGCTTCGACCCCGCGATCGGGGATCGCTGGGAAAGCCTTGCGCTCGTGATCGCATCCGCATTCATCGGTGCGCTCGGTCTCATTGCGGTGAAAAAGCTACGCGGTTTCACGCCACTCGGGCTGCTCGCATGGACGGGCTGGATCGGCATGCCGGTTCTGCTTCTCACCAGTCTGCGTGTCGAGCAACCGGACTTCGTGCAGCTTATTCACGACGTCACCTGGAAGGGATGGGGTTCACTGGCATTCGCAGCGATCGGCGCGAGTCTCATCGCGCACACGGGGTACTTTCATCTCGTACAGAAATACCCGGTGACCAGCGTCGCGCCGCTGACGACGCTATCGCCCGTGTTCTCCGTCATATTCGGCGTGGCGTTGCTGGGCGATCCGCTGTCGAGCCAGATTCTCATCGGCGGTTTCTGCACGCTGCTCGGCGTCTTCATCATCACCATGCGCGAGAAGCGCATCGTCGACACGGGCAGTTGAACCAATGGGAGTGACAGTTGTCATGCATGGCCAAGTGCCACTTTGCAGTTGACACGACAACCCTCGGCTCTATGCTCGCTTAGGTGCAGAGCTACCGTTCGCAGGATGGCTGTTCGTGCTCAGGGACGAAGCAAACATGCTTTCTGGCACCCGGCCGGATGTTAATCTGCCGCCCGCGGCGGGCCACTACGATTCGTATCTACAGGCCACCGGCCGCAATAGAGACAGGGGGTTCACGTACGTTTTGACAGGAGTCCGGGGCGCGCCAGGCGCGCTACCCGCCGGACTCATATATATACGTACTAAGCCCCTCCTGACCGCGGCAAGAGTGTGAGGATTCGTTTGAAGCGACCGAAGGCGACAGTGTCGAAGAAGAGCGAGAGTCAATCCGCCTCCTCGACGCGCGCGCATTCCAGCCTGGTGGTCGACGGTTTGAAGGCGGCTCCCGCTCGCGCGATGCTGCGCGCCGTCGGTTTCCAGGATGCCGATTTCGGCAAGCCCCAGATCGGTGTCGCCTCCACCTGGTCGAACCTCACGCCGTGCAACATGCACATCGCGGAGCTCGCGCGCGAAGCCGCTGCGGGCGTCGATGCGGCGGGCGCCAAGAGCGTCGTCTTCAACACCATCACCGTCTCTGACGGCATCTCGATGGGCACGCCCGGCATGCGTTACTCGCTCGTGTCGCGCGAAGTGATCGCGGATTCGATCGAGACGGTCGTCGGCGCGGAAGGGTTCGACGGCTTCGTGGCCATCGGTGGCTGCGACAAGAACATGCCGGGTTGCGCCATGGCGATCGCCCGGCTCAATCGTCCCGCGGTGTTCGTCTACGGCGGCACCATCCGTCCGGGCGCGAATCGTCGCGACATCGTCTCGGTGTTCGAGGCGGTGGGCGCGCGCGCGGCGGGCAAGATTTCCGATGACGAGCTGCGCGAGGTGGAGCGCACGGCCATCCCGGGCCCCGGCAGCTGCGGCGGCATGTACACCGCGAACACCATGGCATCGGCGGTCGAGGCGCTCGGCCTGTCGCTGCCCAACAGCTCCGCGCAGGAGGCCGTCGGCGATCCCAAACGCAACGACTGTCGCCGGGCCGGGGAAGCGGTGGTACGGCTCCTCGAGGCGGGCATCCGCCCGCGCGACATCCTGACGCGCAAGGCCTTCGAAAACGCCATCACGATGACCATCGCGCTGGCGGGCTCGACGAACGCGGTCCTGCACCTCCTTGCCATCGCCCACGAGGCACGGGTGAAACTATCTCTCGATGACTTCACTCGAATCGGGAAGCGTGTGCCGGTGCTGGCGGACGTGAGACCGAGCGGGCGGGCGCTCATGTCGGAGCTGATCGCGATCGGAGGGATCCAGCCCCTGATGAAAACTCTGCTGGAGGCGGGCCTCCTGCATGGCGAGTGCATGACCGTGACCGGCCGTACCCTTGCCGAAAACCTTGCCGCGGTGGGTACATATGTTGCTAACCAGGACATCGTACGGCCGCTGTCCGATCCCATCAAACGGGACAGTCACCTCGTCGTCCTGTACGGCAACGTGGCGCCTGAGGGCGCGGTGGCCAAGATTACCGGCAAGGAAGGCCTGCAGTTCACCGGCCCGGCACGTGTCTTCGAAGGGGAAGAGGCGGCGACCCGGGCAATCCTGGATGGGGCGGTGCGCGCCGGCGACGTCGTCGTCATCCGAAACGAGGGACCCCGCGGCGGACCGGGCATGCGCGAGATGCTCAGCCCCACCGGAGCAATCATGGGTCGAGGCCTGGGAAATCAGGTTGCCCTCATCACCGACGGCCGCTTCTCCGGCGGCACGCACGGTTTCGTGGTTGGACATATCTCTCCGGAAGCTGCAGTCGGCGGTCCGCTGGGACTCCTGCGTAACGGAGACGTCCTCACCATCGACGCCGAGAAGAGAACCATCGATGTGGCGCTGTCGGCGGCGGAATTGCGTCGACGGCGCGCCTCCTGGAAACCAAAGAAGCCCTACACGAGCGGCGGCGTGCTCGCCAAGTACGCGCGGCTCGTCAGCACGGCATCCACCGGCGCGGTGACAACGCGCGAAGAGGTGGCCTGAATGGAAAAGCGCACAGGGATCGCGAACTTGAGCGCTGTTGTCAATGCGCAGAGCAGCGATTACTCTTCGCGGGCTTTCACCGGCTGCTACGGTGTGTTATCTCGTTTTGGACGAGATTCGCGCCGTATAGGTCGGGATCGACCGGGGGATTTCAAGTAACTATCGTGCCGGCTCGGCATATCGCCGCGGCTGGCGCGTCTGGCAGATGAGACCACATGGCATCCTACGCACAGCACGACACAAACTTTTTCTCCGGACGCGCGCTCATACTCGGCGTCATCATCGCGGCTCACGTCTTTCTGGCCTGGGCGTTCGCGACCGGTCTGGCGCAGCAGGCCATCGAGATCATCGCGCCCCCGATCAAGACCGAGATCATTGACGAGATCAAGCAGCAGGACACCCCGCCGCCGCCGCCGCCGCCCGAGTTCGAGCGTCCGCCGGTTGAAGTGCCCCCGCCGGAAGTCGCGATCGACATTCCGCAGGACACGGCCCAGTCCACCGCCATCACCGACGTGACCGATCGTCCCGTGCCGATGGCGCCGCCGCCGCCGCCGCCGCCGAAGCAGGTGAAGAAGGCGAGCATCGATGCGAAGCGCTTCCCGGCCTCCGAGGAGTACTACCCGGCTGCCTCCAAGCGCCTCGGCGAAGAAGGCTCCCCGACGGTGAAGGTGTGCGTCGGCCCGAACGGCAGGCTCTCGGAAGATCCGTCGATCGCCACGAGCTCCGGCAACACCCGGCTGGATGAAGCGGCCGTGAAGTACGCGAAGGCGGGTCGTTA
>JBDZVF010000546.1:0-3747 GCA_040255575.1 Pseudomonadota bacterium
GAGAGTGCAGACAACTACAGCGCCCAGGACGCGGAAGCGTATTCCGATTCACTTGCGCAGTGACATCGCGGTGACATCGCCAGCCTGCATGTTCCAATGAAAAACACTCATTAGACCGGCGCTCGTCGCGGGCTACATTCGCTGCGTGTTTTGAGGCATCGAGTGTTGAGCGCATGACTGTGTCCCGAGGGTTCGTCCTCGCGCTGCTGGGCAGCCTTTGGATTGGCGCTGCCATCGCCATGGATTCGCAGGAGCCGCTGCCGAGCGTGCCGCGCTCGAAACCCGTGAATCTGCAGGTGCTGCCGAAGGATATGTCGGCAGCGCGCGTCGGCAAGCTGATGAAGCGCTTTGAACAGGACCTCGGCGTCAAGTGCAGCCATTGCCACGTGGAAAACCCGCAGACGCAGAAGCTCGACTATGTCTCCGACGAGAACCCGAGAAAGCAGACCGCACGCGTCATGATCTCGATGCTCACTGACATCAACGACAAGTACCTCGCGCAGCTCGGTGGCGATCGCCGTTACTCCGTGCCGGTGACGTGCGGCAGTTGCCACCAGGGTCAGAGCAATCCGCCAGCGTTCGAAGGGAAATGGCGATGAGGAAGAAGTCCGCTCTCGGCGGGCTGTTCGCCCACGGGCTTGTATTGGCGCTGCTCGCCTCGACGCCAGCGTTCGCGCAGATCGCGGTAAAAAACCAGGGCTACATTCCCTACAGCGATGCGCCGATCTTCTACCGCTCCGACGACATCAGCGATCCGGTCGCCAAACTGCAAAAGCAGCTGGAGCAGGGCAACGCGAAGCTGGTTTACGACGAGAAGGATCACGGCTATCTCGAGTCCGTTCTGAAGTTGCTCGACATTCCCGTGAGCTCCCAGACGCTCGTCTTCTCGAAGACGAGCTTCCAGTACCCGAAGATTTCGCCCGAGCATCCACGCGCGCTCTACTTCAACGACGACGTTTATGTGGGCGTGGTGCACGAAGGCAAGGAAATCGAGCTCGTTTCGTTCGACGCACGCCAGGGCGCCATCTTCTACCTGCTCCACGAACAGAAGGCGGAGAAGCCTGCCTTCGAGCGCGCCGAGCTCGACTGCACCCAGTGCCACATTGCCGCTGCCACGCGGGGCATTCCGGGCGTATTCGTGCGTTCGGTGCAGCCGACCGCCACGGGCACGCTGGTGACGGGTGCATTCACTTTCATCACCGACCAGGAAAGTCCGTTCGAGGAACGCTGGGGCGGCTGGTACGTCAGCGGCAAGCTGGCGGAGGGCACGCTCGCGAACCGCGTCGCGGCCGACGGTGCCACGGGAAAGACGGTTTCGCTTTCACCCGTGCAGAAGCCGTACGACCCGTCTGCGTATCTGGCGCCAGGCAGCGATGCGGTCGCGATGCTCGTGCTGGGGCATCAGACGCAGATGCATAACCTCATCACGCTCACGAACTACAAGACGCGCATCGCGCTGCATGCGGTCGCATCGCTGCCGGAAGCAACGCGACGCCAGTTCGAGCGACCCGCCGAGCAACTGCTGCGCTATCTGCTCTTCTCGAACGAGACGCCGCTGCCGAACTGGGATTCGAAGGAGGTCATCGGCTCCTCCGCCTTCGCTCGCGAGTTCGCGGCGCGCGGCCCGCGCGATTCGCAAGGCCGATCGCTGCGCGACTTCGATCTCGCCACGCGGATCTTCCGCTATCCGTGCAGCTACCTCATCTATTCAGAGGCGTTCGATGCGCTGCCCGAGCCGTCGAAGACCTACGTCTACCGCCGGCTGCTACAGGTCCTGAGCGGCGAGGACGACGACCCCGATTTCGAATCGCTGTCGCCTGGGGACCGGCGGGCGATTCTGGAAATCCTGCTCGAGACCAAACCCGGCCTTCCGCGGGAATGGCACGACTACGCGACATCGCTACAGAAAGGAACGCGGAAATGAAGACCTTCTTGAAGATCGCCGGGCTTGCGGTTCTTGCATCCGGCAGCGTGGCGGCAATGGCCGCCAGTGAGTTGAATGGACGCTGGGATGCCCAGCTGGTCCGGGGAGACAACGTCATTGCGTTCCGGCTGGATCTTTCAGGCTCGGGTCCGACGTTGAAGGGCACGCTTTACGATGGCTTCCGCCCCAACGAGAACACCACGAACGCGAGCTTCAAGGACGGGCAGCTTGTGCTCAACATCGAACACTACCTCACCACCATCACCGCGAAGCTGGAAGGCGAGAGACTCGTCGGCAGCGTCGTGGCGCAGAATCGTGAGAACCGCGCGGACTATCAGTTCATTGCCATACGACACGTGGACTCAGCGGCCGGTGCGGTGAATGCGCCGCAGATTGCCGGCAACTGGGAAATCCCGCTCGATGCACCGTCCTCGAAGGGGGAGAAGGCCTTCCGCTTCATCGTGGATCAAAAGGGCGCGGAGGTCGCGGCTTCCATCCTGCGCGTCGACGGCGACACCGGCGCCTACAGCGGCACCTTCAAGGATGGTAAGTGGATCCTGAGCCACTTCGATGGCTCGCGTCCGGGCGTAATCCTGGTGACGCCGACGAAGGAGGGCACGCTCGAGATTCAGCAGCGCCTCGAGCGGGTGCGTGAGACCTCCGAGGAGGAGGAGAAGGGCGGAACCGCTGATGCGTACCGCGAATCCGCGCCGGATGGACGGTACTCGGCGAAACTCGTTGCCTACCGAAGCGAAGTGGCGCGTGCAAAAGGCTTCCCGGAGCCTGCCAACTATCTCACGCACACGACCGCGCGCGATCCGAACGAGAAGTTCACTTTCAACTTCCCGGACGTGAACGGCAAGCCGATCTCGAGCGAGGATCCGCAGTTCAAGGGCAAGGTGGTGCTCGCCATTGTCACCGGCACCTGGTGCCCCAACTGCCACGATGAGGCGCAGTACCTCGTCGAGCTCGACAAGAAGTACCGCGACAAGGGGCTCGCGATCGTCGCGCTGGACTTCGAAGAGGCTGAGCAACAGGCGTCGCTTTCGCGGGTGCGTGCGTTCACGAAGCAGTATGGGGTGGAGTACCCGTATCTGATCGCGGGCGCGCCGGCCGAGATGTGGGAGAAGGTGCCGCAGCTTGTGAACCTCAATACCTGGCCCGCCACAGTGTTTGTTGGGCGTGATGGCACCGTGCGCGCTGTGCACGCGGGCTTCGCGTCACCGGCGAGCGGCCAATACCATGCGCAGCTGCGTAAGGAGTTCACCGAGCGCATCGAGCAGTTGCTCGCGGAGAAGGTCCCGGCGACGCAGTTGACCGATGTCTCGCAGGCGAACAGCGAAGCTGTCGCACGCAAGCGCTAAGATCTCTGCTCGAACTATGATCGCGCCCGGACTCCTCCGCCGGGCGCGATTTTTTTTGCGGAACGTGCGCTCTGCGTGAGTCGCTCTGCACGCGGTCTGGTGAGGATCAGGGCTGGGCGGTGCTGAAGGTTTCGCGAAACAGCCGGCACAGCCCGCTCTCTTCGAGGCATGTCTGGCCGGTGATGCGCCCGCTCGCCCCGCCCGACGCCGCGTCAAGCCGCGCCTTCTGCCGGAACTGCGCATGCGCGGCGAAGTAGGAATACGGGCCGTTGAGCGTCGCATCCGTCTTCCACCGCGGCTCGACGGGCTGAATAGTTCCGACGAGGGTCAATCCCGTGTCCGAGTCGAAGGTGAACTTCGCAGGCTGCGGGCCGATCTCGAGCTGGAAGTCGGACGAGTAGAGGATCCACCCCGGCGTGATGTCCGCGTCGAACACGATCTCGATGTCGTCTCCTACCT
>JBDZVF010000052.1:0-20518 GCA_040255575.1 Pseudomonadota bacterium
GAAGAGGAGTCGTCCGTGGCGCCCATCCGCGAGTGCCTGCCTGCGGTGATTACCGCTCTGGCGCGCGTCGACCTTCGAGTCGCACACCTGCATGTCGCTCACGGAAAAATTGCGCGCACGGCGGCAACGCCTGCGCCGGCACGCCGTGCCGGCCGGTCGCTCAACGCCGAAGCGCTCTCGCCGGGCCTGTTTCGCTCGGCGGCGGAGCTCGTCGCCGCGGTGCTGCTCGGCCGGCACGAGCCGGGCCGCTTCAGCCGAGTGACCCGATGATGCTGATCTCGCGCTGCTCGGGGATCTCGTTGTAGGAGAGCACAGTGAGCCCCGGTGCGAAGAGTCGGGCATAGCGCGCCAGCAACGGCCGGATCTGCGGCATCACCAGCAGGAGCGGTGTTGCGCCCTGGCGCTTCATCTGCTCTCGTACGGTTGGCATGTTGGCCTGCAACTGCGAGAGCAGGTTCGGATCGATCGGATAGTTGTCGAGCGCCACCTTGCCGCCCGAGCTCGCCTGGTTCAGCGAGCCGAGCAGCATGTTTTCGAGCTCACCGCTCAGGTTGAATGCTTTCATCTGCGCCGACTGTCCCACGAGCGCCGCGACGATCTGTCTGCGCACCGCGCAGCGTACTTCGGCGGCGAGCAGGATCGGATCTTTCGTCGTTTCGCTCGCTTCGAGCAGCGTGGTCGCGATCGGCACGATATCCTTCAGCGACACCTGCTCGGCCACGAGCACGCGGAACACCTTCAGCAGCTGGCTGTGGCTCAGCGCCTTCTCGACGGCTGCCGCGAGCTTGGGTGCCACGGCCGCCAGGCGCTCGAGCAGCGCCGGCACGTCCTCGTGGCGCAGGAGCTCCGCCATGTGATCGCGCATGAGTTTCGAGAGGTGCGTGGCAATCACGGTCGCCGCATCGACCACCTGGTATCCGAGCCCGAGTGCGTTCGCCCGTTCTTCGGGAGCGATCCACACTACTGGCATTCCATAGGCCGGCTCGACGCCCGGAGCGCCATCGAGTTGCCCGTACACTTCGCCGGATGCGATAGCCATCGAGCGATCGGGAAACACTTCCGCCTGCGCGATTGCGGTCCCGTGCAGCAGTACGGCGTATTGGGACGGCTTCAACGAAAGGTTGTCGCGCACGCTCACGGGCGGCAGCAGCAGTCCCATTGTCTCACTGAGACTCTGGCGAACGCCTTTCACGCGCTTCACGAGCGGCGCGCCCTGCGCCGGATCGAGCAGACTTGCGAGCTTGTAGCCGACGGTGACTGCGAGAGGTTCGACGAATGGCAGGCTGCGCCAATCCGGCTCCGGCGCCGGCTCGATGGCCAGTGTCGCCTGTACGGCATCCGTATCCTCGACCGGCTTCGCCGCCTTCCGGCTCATTCGCCAGCCGGCGAACCCCAGCACTGCCGCGAACGTCAGGAACATGAACCACGGCATGCCAGGGATCACGCCGAGCAGCACCATCATGCCGGCTGCGCTGTACAGCACGCCCGGCGAAGCCAGCAGCTGCGCGCCGACCTGCTGCTCGAAGTCGCCGGAGTCGCTCACGCGCGTGACGATGATCGCGGCCGATGCCGACAGCAGCAGCGCGGGGATCTGCGCCACGAGCCCGTCGCCGATCGTCAGCAGCCCATACAGGCGGAATGCATCGCCGAACGACAGATCGTGCATGACCGCACCGATCGCGACGCCGCCGATCATGTTGATGATCAGCACCAGGATGCCGGCGATGGCATCGCCGCGCACGAATTTCGAGGCGCCGTCCATCGCGCCGTAGAAGTCCGCTTCGGCGCTCACTTCGCGCCGGCGCAGCTGCGCCTTCTCCTGGTTGATGAGACCGGCGTTCAGGTCCGCGTCGATCGCCATCTGCTTGCCGGGCAGGGCATCGAGGGTGAAGCGCGCGGACACTTCCGAGATGCGCTCGGCGCCTTTCGTCACCACGACGAAGTTGATGATCATCAGGATGACGAACACCACGAGGCCGACGACGAAGTTGCTGCCGATGACGACGTGGCCGAATGCCTCGATCACGTGGCCCGCGGCGGCGGTGCCCTCGTGGCCCTTCAGCAGCACTATGCGGGTGGAGGCAACGTTCAGCGTGAGACGCATCAGCGTCGCGGCGAGGATCACCGTGGGAAACACGGAGAAGTCGAGGGGCCTGCGGCTCGTCACGCTGACGAGCACCACGATCAGCGCCAGCACGATGTTGAAAGTGAACATCGCGTCGAGCACGAATGCCGGCAGCGGCAGAATGATCATCGCCAGGATGAGCAGCAGGAATACGGGCACCGCGAGTCGATGTCGTCGGAGCAGGGCGAGCAGGTACTGCATGGGTGGGGCTCTCATGAAGCGCAGAGGTGCCGCGGGACTGGCAGATCCGACGGCATACTGGGTGGGGACGTGCGCCGGCCGGCGCGGAAAGCCTGGATCTGCATCACATAGCCGAGCACGCGAGCGACGGCGGCGTAGAGCGCGGCCGGGATCTGCTGATTCACCTGGCTCGTGTTGTAGATCGCCCGCGCGAGCGGCGGCAGGCTGACAACTTCCACGCGGTGCTCGACGGCGACGCTGCGGATATAGAGTGCGAGCTCGTCGATACCCTTTGCGAGGACGAATGGCGCGGCCGCGCGCTGCTCGTCGTACTTCAGGGCGACGGCGTAGTGCTCTGGATTCACGATCACGACGTCCGCCTGCGGCACGGTCTTGCGCACGCCACGCCGGGCGATCTGTGTCTGCAGCTGGCGGATTCGCTGCCGCACTTCCGGGCGCCCTTCGGTGGTCTTGTGCTCCTCCTTGACCTCTTGCTTGGTCATCCGCTGATCCCGCAGGAACACGAACGACTGCACCGGGATATCGATGAGCGCGAACCCGATGAACACGGCGCACAACGAGAGGATGCCCTTGAACATCAGGCCAGCGCCTGCCGGAACCGCCTCCTCTAGCGGCAGCTTCTGCAGGTGAAGATACGAGGACACGCTGGTGGCTGTGGTGAAGTACAGCACCGCGATCAGCACGGCCGCCTTCAGGAACGCGGCGAGTGTCTCGATGGCGTGTTTCACGCTGAACACACGTTTGAAATAGGAGAGGGGATTCACCCGATCGAGGCGCGGCTGCAGCGTCTCGGCAGTGAACAGCCATCCGCCCGGATACAGCGAGGCGATGCTGATCGCCGCGGGAACCGCCAGCAGCGGCAGACTCAGCTTCACGAGCAGCAACAGCGTCGACTCGAAGAGCTGCGACCACGCGTTGTCGAGCGCGCCATCGCCGTCGAGCGTGCGCATGCCTATCGTGAACAGGCTGTGCAGCTGCGTCAGATAATATGGTGAGAGCCAGGCGACGAGCTGAAGGCACACCAGCAGCCCGACCGCGCTCGCCCAGTCCCGGGACCGCGCCACCTGGCCTTTCTCGCGCGCCTTGCGCAGCTTCTGCGCCGAGGGTTTCTCTGTCTTGTCGCCTTCGTTCGGGGTCGACATCGCCGCCTACCTCATGCCCCGGCCGAGGACGTCCAGAACCTGATTGATGAGGCGCACGTAGTGCGCCGGCACGAATCGCACCAGATATCCGAGCATGAACAGCCCGAAGATCGTGACGACAGAGAAGCCGAGCGAGAACAGGTTGAGTGCCGGCGCCACCCGATTCAGAAAGCCGAACCCGAGCTGCACGACCAGCGCCGAAAACATCACCGGCAGCAGCAGGAGCAGGGCCGCCGAAAACACCCAGGCCGCCTGGTAAGCGATCGCCGAGAGCGTTCCCATGTGGGGCCCGACGCCCACGGGCCACGCATTGAAGCTGCTGCCCACCACGCTCGCGAGCACGAGATGGCCGTCCACGGCGAAGAACACGAGAATGCACAGCACGTAGATCAATGCGGAGATGACGTCCGAGGAGGCACCGCTCATCGGGTCGTTCATCGTGGCGAGGGACAGGCCCGTTTGCGACGAGATCGCGAAGCCGAGCACCGCCATCGCGGCCATGGTGAGATGAAAGGCTAGACCGATCGTGAAGCCGATCAGCAGCTCCGTGCCGCTCGCCACGACCGCGTGCAGGGACAGCGGCTCGATCGGGGAGGCCGGGTGCGCGACCGGCATCATGATGATCGCAAGCACGAGCGACAAGAGCACCCGCACCCGCAACGGCACCATGTTTTCGCCGAGGATCGGCGCAGCACTGAACATCCCGAAGATGCGGCAGAACGGCCACCACACGGCCGTAAGCAAGGACGGGAGCTGTCCGAGCACGAGTTCCATGGCGCGAGCGGGCCCTATTGGACCAAGGTCCCTGCCTGATGGAACACGGATACGCAGTACTCCATCAGCCTCCGGACAATCCAATGGCCCGTGATGGTGATCGTCAGGAGCGTAACGAGCAGGCGCGGCAGGAAGCTCATCGTCTGTTCGTTGATCTGCGTGGCCGCCTGGAACAGGCCGACCAGCAGGCCGACGATGAGCCCGGGCAGCACCAGCACCGTCACGAGCAGCATGACGAGGCGCAGGCACCCGCTGATCAGCTCGACTGCAATGTCGGAGGTCATTGGAACTCCCCTAATACGCCTGCACGCTGCTGACGAGCGTGCTCACGGTGAGCGTCCAGCCATCCACCAGCACGAACAGCAGCAGCTTCAGTGGCAGCGAGATGACGAGCGGCGAGAGCATCATCATGCCCATGGCCATGAGCAGCGAGGAGACGACCAGGTCGATCACCAGGAAGGGAATGAACAGCATGCAGCCCACTTGGAAAGCCGTCTTGAGCTCGCTCAGCACGAACGCGGACAGCTTCACGACGAAGCTGTGCTGCATGGGGTCCGCGACCGCGCCCTCGCCGGCGAGATAGGCGATCTGTGCGAGCGCAGGCTTGTGGGTCTGCGCGAGCATGAAGCGGGAGAGCGGCTGCTCCCCGGCGCGCAGCGCTTCGGTCATCGTGATCTTCTCGGCGTCGAAGGGAACCACGGCGTTGTCCCAGATCTCGGTGCCGACCGGCCGCATGACGAGCATCGTGAGAATCAGTGCGACGCCGGTCATGACGCGGTTCGGCAGACCCTGCTGCAGGCCGAGCGCCTGGCGCAGCAGCGCCAGCACGATCACGAAACGCGTAAAGCTCGTCATCATGAGCATCAGCACGGGCAGAAGCCCGAGCAGGGTCATGAGAATGAGCACCTGTGTCTTCACCGTGAACTCGGTGGTGGTGCCGTTCGCCGTAGCGCCGATGATTTCGATCGGCGCAGCGTCGGTCGCCATCGGCCACAGCAGCACCGCGGCCAGCATCGTGAGGGCTACGCCGTATCCGGCGCAGCCCGCGGTCGGTGTTCTCATGAAGTCAGCGAGTCGAGATCGAGATCGTTGAGCTGCAGCACTTTCAGCCCATAGTTCTCGCCGCTCACGACGACCTCGGCGCGCCCGATGGGCGTGCCGTTCACCTTGATGACGAGCGGATCGCCGGCGAGTGTGTCGAGCTCGAGCACGCTGTTCGCGTGCAGCGAGGCCAGGTCCATGAGCGAGATCTTCGCGGAACCGACTTCGAGGCTGAGCGTGACCGGAATACGCCGCATCATCTGCGAGAAATCGCGCCGCGGGGGCGCGGCAGGTGTCGGGGTCTCGGGTGCCTCCTCTTCGAGCGGCCCGGGAAGCTCGTTGAACAGGGAATCCATTGCAGTGTCTTCAGGGACGCTCATGCGCACTTCACTCCATTTCTTCGAAAGTGGTCAGGCACAGCTTGCCTTTGTTCTCGGCAACGGTGGCGGTGAACAGCCGCGAGTCGGCAACGAGCACGTCGGCCCGCGCCAGGCTGATTGGGATGACGTCGCCGGCGCGCAGGTCGAGCACTGCGCCGAGCGGCATCTGCTTCTCGAGCAGGCGCGCGCTGATGGCGAGCTGCAGCCGCGCCGGCAACGGGGCGGTGCCGGCGGTTTCCGGGCGCGCCGTGCGCTCGCGCTCGCGCGCGGGCGCGAGCCCCTGTAGCAGCCGGGCGACCCAGGCTTCATCCAGCATGAGCCAGAGGCTCCCCGAGGCATTGCATGGCGCTTCTTCGATGTCGACTCGCAGAGTCCAGCCATTGCTCCAGGGAAAGCCCGGTGGCGTTTCGACGGCCTCGAGACTCGCACCCGGCTGTGTTCCCGGCGCGAGCGAGTCGATGCGGCGTGCGATCATGTTGACAAAGTGTGTGCCCAGCAGGCTCACGAGCCGTTCCTCGCCAGCAGTCTCCGCTTCGAGTGCTTCGCCTTCGGGGATGCCGTAGCGGTAACGCAGAATGCGATGGACGATCTCGCGGCTCATTGCGAACGCAATGCCTGCGTCGCTGCCGCGGAAGGCGATCCAGCGCGCCGGGGCGCAGGGCAACGGCGCAAAGTCGAGCCGCGCCGCGCCGCACGCAAACCTGGCGCCGTAGCGGCGGGTGAGATTGATGCGGAAGTACTCCGCCACATCTTCCCGCATCTGCGTCGTGAACCGATCCGTGAGATGCACGGGTCTGCCCAGCGTGCGGGCATCGAGCACGCGGCAGTTTCGCTCAGTTGTCATCGGGAGTGATCCGCTCCGAGTTGCCAATCCATCGTGCTGTTATCGTAGCGATCGCGAACTTCTTGAGTGATGCAGGTCGATATGTCCGATACCGGACACAGTGACCAGAGCGCGGTCACCGCAGATATGCACTACCAACCATCCACGCGCCAGCAGACGTGTAACCAAGGTTGATACACGCCTAATGTTGATACAGGTTCCAAACAACTGGCGCGCTCAGTGTGTGAACCACTGCTATGTTCGCAACTCGCGCTGAGCCGATCGCTTGTCGTCCTGTGACGACAGGTGCTAGCGTGGTTTTCGAGGGCACACCCGCGCGAAAGCCGGGGTCGCAAAGCTTCCGATCTACCGTTCACTCGATGTGAACCACGATAGCGGGGTTGCCAGGCTCGAACGCCTTGGGTCGCGCATGCGGCCGGGTCGACGTGATATCGCTTCACGCTCGTCCAGTTCGAGACTGTCTTGTCGTCGCTTCTTTTTCGAAAGCGACGGCAGCGGCCCCCCTTTGCCCGCGGCGTGTGTCCGGCCGATTACTGTTGAAGTCTCGGACGAGGAAGTGTCATGGACAACGCGATGTTGGCCTCGATTTGCGCGGCGGAAGCGCGTATCACCCGGTCGGCGGATGAGCTGGCGCAACCGCTGCCCGCGCATCCCGCGGCGCGCGATGACGCCGACGGCGGCGCCGCGGGTTTCGCGGACCGCCTGCGCGAAGCGCTGCACGATGTGGACGCGCTGGAGCGGCTCGCCGCAGAGAAGATGGCCGCCGTGGATGCCGGCCGCAGCGACGATCTCGTGGGCGCAATGCTCGCGAGCCAGCAGGCGAGCCTCAATTTCTCAATGCTCCTGCAGACGCGGAACAAGCTCGCGGGCGCGCTCGACGAGCTGATCAAGCTGCAGATCTAGACCCGCGGAGCACACGCCCGTGATCAATCGACTGAAACAGGTCGCGGCCCGCCTGCGCGCCGAAGGCGCCCAGCCGCTCGCGTCGAGCCCTTTCCTCAAGAGCCTCCTGCCGCTCGTGTTGCTCACAGCGGCCATTACCGCGCTCATCATGCTGTATCTCTGGCGGGATCAGGCGGACTACAAGCCGCTCTTCGGCGCGCGCGAGAAGGTCGCCGCTGCCGACATGATGGCCGCGCTGGATGGCGCCGGCATCGCCTATCACATCCACCCCGAAAGCGGCCAGGTGCTCGTGCGCGGCTCCGAGGTCGGCAAGGTGCGCATGCTGCTCGCCTCGAAAGGCATCGTCGCAAAGCTGCCGGCGGGCCTCGAGCTCGTGGACGACGACCAGCCTCTCGGCGTCAGCCAGTTCGTGCAGGACGTGCGCTTCCGCCGCGGGCTCGAGGGCGATCTCGCCCAGAGCATCATGTCGCTGTCGCAGGTGGAGTCCGCGCGAGTGCACCTCTCGATCGCCAGATCATCTTCGTTCGTCGTGAGCGATGGCGAGAAAAGCTCGGCCTCCGTGGTGGTCACGCTGCGAGCCGGTGCTGAGCTCGGTCCTGAGCAGATCGCCGCGATTATCAACATGGTCGCTGGCAGTGTCGCCGGCCTCGATCCGCAACGCGTGACGCTGGTGGACCAGGAGGGCGACCTGCTGTCCGCCCGTGTCGACTTGTCCGAAGGCTACGAAGCCAGCCAAGCGAGCGACGCGGCGCGGCTCTACCAGGAGCAGACGCGCCGGAGCGTGCGCGAGCTGCTTGCTCCCGTGCTCGGGGAGCGCAACTACAAAATGAGCGTCACCGCTGATGTCGACAACGACCGCATCAAGGAAACGCGCGAGCAGTACGGAGAAACGCCGAAGGTGACGAGCGAAGCCCTGCGCCAGGAGCTCGACCGCGATCCGCTCGCGCTCGGCGTGCCGGGTTCGCTCAGCAATCGGCCCATTGCCATCGACCCGCCGGCGGATCCGGCGACGACGGACTCGGCTTCCACGGAGTCCGCCTCACAGCGGAACGCGTCGACGCGCCAGTACGCCTATGACCGGAGCGTGACTCAGGTTCAACGCGGCCGCGGCCGCCTTCGCAAGCTGAACGTTGCGGTGGTGCTGAACAGCTCCGCGGCGCCCGGCGGGGCGGCCACATGGAGCGCGGCCGATCTGTCCAACGTGGAAAACATCCTGCGCAGTGGCCTCGGCATCGACGCAACTCGCGGCGATACGCTTGTCGTCTCGACCATGCCGTTCCCGGTGCAGGCGGTGCCTGCGCCGTGGTGGCAGCAACCGGATACGTTCGCAGGCGTCGGCTCGTGGCTGCTCTACGCGATAGGTTTGCTGCTCGCGTTCTTCTTTGTGGCGCGTCCGCTGATGCGCATCGTTCAACAGCGCTTCGCTGTTGCACCGGGGACGGTGCCGGCGGTCGAAGGGCCGGATGCAGAGTCGGCGGCACTGCCTCGCCGCGACAAGGCGGCCGCGACGGCCGCGCACGCGAACGTTCCGGGCGGCCCGATTCCCGTAGGTCCGCTGCTCGACGACTACGACCTCCCCCCGTCGGGATCACCGGTCGATGTCATGGTCGATCACCTGAAGGTGCTGGCGGCTAAAGAGCCAGAGCGCGTGGCCGAGGTGGTCAAACAATGGGTACAGAAGAATGTCCGAGCCGAATAGCCTCACTCTCGTAGCAAGCGCCGATACTCCGCTCGAGCGGGCGGCCATCGTTCTGCTGAGCATGGGCGAAGAGCCCGCCGCCGCGGTGTTACGCTGCCTCGCGCGCGAAGAGCTGCTGGAGGTGACTCAGATGATGTCGCGCATGAGCGGCATCAAAGTGGAGTCGGTGCGCGGCTCCCTGCAGCGCTTCTTCGATGACTACCGCGAGCAGAGCGGCGTGCACGGTGCCTCGCGTACCTACCTCAAGCGCTCGCTGGGTCTCGCGCTCGGCGCCGACATTGCCGAAAGCGTGCTCAACAGCATCTACGGCGATGCCATCCGCCCCAAGATGGCGCGCCTTCAGTGGTGCTCTGCCAAGTGGCTCGCCGAACGCATCAGTCACGAGCACGTGCGGATGCAGAGCGTGTTTCTCGCCTTTCTGCCCGCGCAGCTCGCGGGCGATGTGGTTGCCGCGTTGCCCGAAGATCGGCGCGACCAGGTGCTGCTCAACATGGCGCGCCTGCGCGACGTGGATCGCGAGCTTCTGATCGAGCTCGATGAGCTGGTCGATCGCTGCCTCGAGAGTCTCGGGCTGCAGAGCACGAGCGTCGAGGGCGCGAAGCAGGTGGCGGAAATCCTGAATCGCCTGCCCGTGAACCGGGCGCAGGCGCTCGAGAATCTGCGGGCGCGCGATGCCGAGGCGATGGATGAGATCGAGCGCAGCATGTACGACTTCTACATCCTGTCGCGGCAGACCGAGGCCGTGCTGCTGCGGATCATGGACGAGGTGCCCATCGAGGAATGGGCTGTCGCCCTGAAAGGTGCCGAAGCGCCGCTGCGCGATGCGATCCTGCGCGCCATGCCGCGCCGTCAGGCGCAGGCATTCGAAGACACGATGCGGCGGAGCGGTCCGGTGCCACGCAGCCGCATCGAGCAGGCGCGCGAGGACATCATGGCGCGGGTCAAGGCGCTGCGCGACGCGGGTGAGATCGAGCTGCAGCTCTTTGCCGAAGCGGTGGTCGAGTGAGCGGCGGGCAAAACTGGCGACCGTACCGATTTGCGCCGCTGGCGCAGCTCACTGATACGGCGGCCTGGCAGGCCGGTGTGCCGGCGCACATGTCGGCGCAGATGCAAGCCTCGATGGCAGAGGGTTTTCAGCGTGGCATGGAGCGCGGCTATCGCGAAGGCCACGAGAGCGGACATCGCGCCGGTCTCGAAGCCGGTCGCGCGGAAGGGCTGGCCCTCGGCACGACGGAGGGTTCGGAGAAGGCGTATCGAGACGTGCGCGCCCAGTTCGCATCACTGGCGGCGCCGATCGACAGCATGCTCGATGCGGTCGCGAAGCTGCGTGAGGATTACCAGGCCGCCTTGCGCAAGGAGGTAGTGGATCTCCTTGCGCGCGTCGCTCGGGAAGTCATCCGCTGCGAGCTGGCGCTGCAGCCGGGCCAGCTCGTGAGGCTCGTCGACGAAACGCTCGCCACACTGCCTCGCGCCGTGGATGGCGACATCGAAGTGGTGCTCAACGACAAGGATCTGGAGCGCATCCGCGAGATCGACCCGCAGTGCGCGGCGCGCTGGAATCTCCTCGGCGATGCGCGTCTCGAATCCGGCGAATGCCGCATTCGGACGGGCGAACGTGAGATCGACGCGGGCTGCCGGCAGCGCCTTGCGGCGTGTCTCGACCAGGTGAGCAGCCAGCTCATGCCGGAGGACGTGAGTGCAGAGGGGGCCGCCGCATGATCAGCGATGCCTTGCGCAAGCTCGAGATCGCACAGGTTCCGGTTGCCACACCGGCCGGCCGGCTGGTCGGGGCATCGGGCCTGTTGCTGGAGAGCGTGGGATGCGCCTTGCGCACCGGCCAGCGCTGCAGCGTCGAGCTCGGCTCGGGCGAATGGCTCGATGCGCAGGTCGTCGGCTTCCGCGAGTCGGTGTCCTTCCTCATGGCGCTCCACCGTTCGGAAGGGCTCGCCACCGGTGCGCGCGTGCGCCCGGAGCCGGAGCGCGAGGGCTTGCGAATCGGCCCGTCCTGGCTCGGCCGGGTCGTCAACGGGCTCGGCGAGCCGGTCGACGGCCGAGGGCGCCTCGGCGGCGAGCACGTGCTCGAATCGCAGCCGCCGCGGATCAACCCGCTGCGCAAGCGCCCGGTGAGCGAGGCGCTCGACGTCGGCGTCCGCGCGATCAACGGCGTGCTCACGCTCGGCAAAGGCCAGCGCGTCGGTCTCATGGCCGGCAGCGGCGTGGGCAAGAGCGTGCTGCTCGGCCTCATCACGCGGCAGACCGTGGCCGATGTGGTGGTGGTCGGGCTCATAGGCGAGCGCGGTCGCGAGGTGCGCGAGTTCATGGATCTCTCGCTCGGCGAAGCCGGCCTGAGAAGGGCCGTCGTCGTCATTGCGCCGGCCGACGAGTCGCCGCTCATGCGCCTGCGTGCGACAGAGCTCTGCCACGCCATCGCCGCTCATTTTCGCGACCAGGGGCAGGATGTGTTGCTGCTCGTGGACTCGCTCACCCGCTATGCGATGGCGCGCCGCGAGGTCGCGCTGGCGCTGGGGGAGCCGCCGGCGACGCGCGGGTATCCGCCCTCGGTGTTCAGTCTGCTGCCGCAGCTCGTGGAAACTGCCGGCAACGGCGAGAACGAGAAGGGCAGCATGACAGCCATCTATACCGTGCTCGCCGAAGGCGACGATCAGCAGGACCCGGTGGTCGACACCGCCCGCGCGATTCTCGACGGGCACATCGTTCTGACGCGCGAGCTGGCGGAGCGCGGCCACTATCCGGCAATCGACATCGCCCAATCCATCAGCCGCTGCATGTCGCTGGTTGCGAGTCCCTCGCACCAGAAGGCGGCGCGACGGCTCATGGGGTTGTCGGCGCGCCATGCGCGCGTGCGGGACCTGCTGCCGCTCGGTGCTCACGTGCCTGGCGCCGATCCGGAAACCGATCGCGCGGTGGAGCTCTATCCCCGCATCGAAGCGTTCCTGAAGCAGGGCGTGCGGGAAGCCGCGCCGCTCGCCGAAACGATCGCGGCCCTCGAAGCGTTGATGTCATGAGTGACGATCCCCGCGTCACGAGCCTCGCGAGGCTCGTCGACCTGCGCGCGCGCGAGGTGGACCGGCTCGGTGCCGACATGAACACGCGGCGCGCCACACGAAATCGTTACGAGAGAAATGTCGCCCGGCTCGAGCAACTGTGCGAAGGCAGCGGCGCGAGCGGCGCGCCTGTGACGGGCAGTCGCGGCGTGGCGCCGTCCGCTCTCGTGTCGCCCGCGTTATCTCTCAACTGCGCGGCCTACAAGCAGGCGCTGATGAAAATGGTCGATGCGCACCGCGCGGATCTCTCACTTCACGATGCGGACACGACAGTGGTGCAGCGAGCGCTGCTTGCAGCCTCTCGACGACACGCCTCGCTCGACCAGGAGTTGGAGAGACTGCGCGCGGACACCAGAAAGGTACGCACGGTGCGCGAGCAGAAGGTGCAGGACGACGTCGCCCTGCAGATCTGGAGTCGAAATCGCAAATGAGTGACGCGTGTCGCTTCAGGCGGACACGTTTGGGGTCGCCTTGTATGCACGAGCCGGGTGTTTTGGCGGATCGGGGAGTGCGTTATGGCTAGTATCGACCCTGCATCGATGGCGTCGCAGCTTGCTGCGGCATACACGCAATCGACGCAATCGCTGCTGACTTCGCGGAAGACAGCCGCGCAGCAGACATCGACGGCGCTGAGCTCCCTCAAATCGGCCTTGAACGCTTTCGATACGGCGCTTGCGAGTCTCTCCAGCAGCTCCGGGCTGCGGCAGTTCTCCGCAACCCTGGGTACCGCGGGCATCGCCACCGCGACCGCGAACTCCAAAGCGCAAGCCGGCACGTATTCCTTCTTCGTCGAGCAGATCGCCTCGGCCCAGCAGATCGCGTTCGAAGACCTGCCGGCGGTGCCCGTCGCGCTCGGCGGGCCGCTCACCGTGCAGCTGGCCGACGGTTCCTCGTTCAGCGTCGACCTCATTGCGGCGGACACCGACAACGATGGCTCGATCTCGCAGTCCGAGATCGCGCGCGCGATCAACCAGGCCAACGGCAATGCGGGCAAGGTCACCGCATCGCTCGTGACCGTGAACAATGCGACGCAGCTGCTGCTCGGCTCGGGGGAGACCGGCGCCAGTCAGGCGATCACACTCGACACGAGCGCGCTGCCGGCGGGCGCGCTGAAGGATGCGCTGGATGCGGGGCGCGAGCTCGTTCCGCCACGCGACGCGATCGTGTGGTTGGGCGGTGTCGGGGGCGTGAAGCTGCAGCAGGCCTCGAACACGTTCACATCGATTGAGGGCGTTGCCGTTACGTTCAGTCGCGCAATGGCGCCTGCCGAAGCGCTGCTCACGCTCAATGTGGCGGCGGACGCCTCCGGCACCGCCGATAACGTGCGCAAGTTCGTCGATGCCTACAACGCTCTGCAGAAGAGTCTTGGCGATCTCACGAAAAAGGGCGACACGGAGGCCGGCACGAAGTCCGCAGTGTTCGCCTCCGATGCAGGCGTGCGCGCGCTCCGCGATCGGCTGAGCTCGATCCTCCGTCAGGATTTCGGTGGCCTCTCGCTGGTCGATCTCGGCATCCGCGCGAGCCGCGACGGTGTGCTGTCGCTCGACCAGGGCAAGCTCGACAAGACGCTGGCCGCGAAGCCCGACGCGCTCGAAACCGTGTTCGGCAAGGCGAGCCTCACCAGCAACAGCGGCGCGCTCGGGGCGATGAACAGCTACATCGACTTGTGGCTGAACAGCTCCAGCGGCCAGATCGCGCGCCGGCAGGCGAGCGTGCAGCAACAGCAGAAGTCGATCTCCGATCGGCAAGCAAAGCTCGACATCCAGTACGACAACGCTTTCCAGCGCTATCTCAAGCAGTTCACGCAGCTGCAGGCGCTGCAGACACAGATGGGACAGACCTCGTCGCTGTTCGACACGATGGCGCTGGGCTGAGGAGAATCCGTTGAGTTCAGAAGCGTATCTCAGCTACCACGCCGTCAACGTCGGCGCGCAGGTCTCGCAGGCTTCGCCCGTGCAGCTCGTTCTGATCCTGACAGACGGCCTGCTCGAGGAGCTGACGCGCGCCCGGGCCCACATCGTGGCGCGCCGCTACGAGCTCAAGGCCGCGAGCCTCGACCGCTGTGTCGATATGTTGGCCGGCCTCTCCAGCGCGCTCGATTTCGAGGCGGGTGGCGAGCTCGTGCAGAACCTCAGTCGCCTGTACGACTACTGCGCGGAACGGCTCTACCAGGCCGGCTTCAAGCTCGAGCCGAAGATCATCGACGAAGTGTCGGGCCTGCTGATGAATCTTCGCGCGGGCTGGCAAGGGATGCAGGCGCGTCATGGGTAGGGCAAGAAAACTCGCAGCCATGGCGCTGCGGCTGCGGCGAGCGGCGTCGGCTGGTGACTGGGCGCAGGTCGCCGCGCTCGACCGCGATGTCGCGGGGCTCCTCCGGCAGCTCGCGCAGGTCACGGGCTGGGCGGCCGCCGACGTGGAGGCGTTCGAGATGCTGCGCAAAGTGCATGCGGAAGTGCATGAGTTATGCGCACGCGAGACCGCCCGGGCCGGGTCCGGTCTCGCCAGGCATCAGGAACAGAAGGGCGGATGGATTGCGTACGCCGTTAACGATGAGTCGGAGGGTGGCCTCGCATGACGCCTCCGCTCATTGATGTGATCGCGCGGTCGCCGGTAACGGCAGCGGCAGAGTCCGTGAGCCCCGCACTCCTGGCGCCGGGCGCGCTCGGCCGCGGTTCCGGCATCCGGTTCGGCGACGCCTTGCGCGCACAGGCGACCGATGCCGGTACGGGTGCCGTTGCAATGGCTGACGGCACTGAGGCCGCCGCGAGCGAAGTGCACATCGACGATGTGGACATTCTGCGGCAGCTGACCGGCGCTGGGATGAACGCCGCGGCGCTACGCGGCCACCTCGGCGACGTGCGCGACGGGTCGGCGGAGCCTTCCGACGAGTCCGCGGACTCGACCGACGTTGCAGCTGCGAATGTCGATATGGCTTCGGGGAGCGCCGTCGCGCCGGGCGCTCCTCTTGCGCCCGCGTTCGCGAGCCCGGCGGGTCTGCTCGCTGTGGCGGACGCGGCGGAAGGCAACACTCGCGCAGCAGTGGCGCCGGCTCGCATCCCGGGATCTTCGCGGAGGGCGCCTGACTTCGGTGCCACGATGGAGCTGTCACCCGATGACATCGGGGACCTGGCCGCACCGCCGCTCGCGATATCGCGACAGGGTTCGGGCGGGCCGAATCGCAACGCCGGCGCGCTGCCGATCGGAAGCTTCGCTCCCGCAGCCGAGCCGGGCGTCGTGGTCCTCGCTTCCCAGTCGCAGGTGCCGCTTGTCGCCCTCCCGTCCGCTGCGGGCGATCCGGCCAGAGCTGTTTCGGCATCCCCGGACGTGCCCGCCGCCGCGCAGTCCCCCACCGTGGCGAGCCGTCAGACTCTCGTGCAGGCGCTGGGCGAGCGGCTGCATGTGCAGCTCAGTCGCGGCAGCTCGCAGGCCGTCATCCGACTCGATCCGCCAATGATGGGCACGATAGAGATCGTCATCCGGCAGGACGCGGGTGGCGTGCAGGTTCATCTCAGCGCCAGCCATTCCGAGGTGTTGCGTCAGCTGCATGGGATCGGTGGCGCGCTGTCGCAGGACCTCATCCAACGCAATCACGGCGAGGTCGCCGTGCACGTATCCCAAAGCACGCGTGATGCGGAAGGCAGGCAGCGCCAGCGCCAGGGCGGCGCGGAGGAGAACGACTCCCGCCCCGGGCGCGCGCTCCATATGGCAAGTGAATCCGATCGCGTGGCGTTCACACTATGAAGAAATCCGGATGGGTCCTCTCAGTGATTGTTTTCGGCCTGCTGGCCCTTGCAGGCGGCGGTGCCGGAACGTGGTGGCTGATGGGGCACCCCGGCTGGACGCCGAAGCCAGCCGGTGACAACACGCGGGCCTACAAGTATCTGAGTCTCGAAAAGATCATCGTCATGCTTCGCAAGGCGGATGGCGAAGCGGCCTCGCATTACCTGGCGGTGGATCTCGTATTCAAGACGCCGAACGAGAGCGAAAAGGTCACTCGTGAGCATCTGCCGCTCTTGCGCAGCGTCACCGTGAAAGCCCTCTCGAACGTCACGATGGAGGAGGCGAGCCGCGCGACCGTTGACGATCTGACGCGGATGATCAATGCGGCCTTCACGAAGGTGTATGCGAACGATCGCGCGGGCAAGCCGTTCGCGGAAGCCATGATCGCGAAGCTGATCATCGAGTGACCATGCAGGGCGCTTACGCGGAACTCGAATGCACGGCCGGCGCGCCGTGGACCGTGGAGGACGAGCAGAAGCATCTGCTTGCCTATGTGCCGCTCGTGAAGCGGGTGGTGCGCCAGCTTGGCGCCCAGGCGGCCAGCTCCATGGATCGCGACGACATGTATCAGGTCGGATTGCTGGGTCTGCTGGATGCGCTGCGCCGCTACGGAGAGCCCGATGGGAAGTTTGCTGGATACGCAACGATGCGTGTGCGTGGCGCGATTCTCGATGAGCTGCGGCGCCTGGACTGGCGGCCGCGGTCGGTGCGTCAGGAGGCCCACCGCGTGCGCGATGGCGTGCGCAACCTCGCTCGCACGCTGGGACGTGAGCCGACGCAGGCGGAAGTGCTCGAACGGTTGCAGCTGACCCCCGAAGCCTATCGCGAGTTCCAGCTCGCCGAGAGCGCTGCGCAGCTCGCGCAGTTCGATGATGTAATCCAGGAACTGCCGGACCTGCACGAGGAGGGCCGCTTTTCGCCGGAAGCCCAGCTTTTCGCCCGCCGCAGCATCGAGGAGGCGCTGCGAGCCCTCGACGAGCGGGAGCAGCGTGTGGTGCAGCTCTACTACGAGTTCGAGTTGAGCCTGCGGGAGATCGCCGCGGTGCTCGGCCTCACTGAGGCTCGCGTGTGCCAGATCAACAAGGCGGCGCTTCGAAAGATGCGCGGTCTTCTTCTGAAATAGGTCGTCGATATGCAATCCGTCGTTGGCATCGCCACTATCCTGATCTGCGTGTTCGGCGGATTTCTGCTGCACGGAGGCAAGCTCGACGTCATCTGGCAGCCGCTCGAGCTGATGATCATCATCGGCGCGGGCGCGGGCGCCATCATCCTCGGCAACCCTCGCCACGTGCTGAGGGAAATGTGGCTGCAGCTGCGCGAGGTCGTGTTCCACAAGAAACTCGGCGAGGAGTTCCAGCGCCAGCTGCTGCTGTTGATGTACGAGCTGCTGCAAACGGCGGCCGGCGGCCTGAAGGCACTCGACGCCCACGTGGAGAAGCCGCACGAGAGCGTGATCTTTCAGCGCTATCCGCTGATCCTCGCGCAGCCGAAGCTGCTGCATTTCATTGTGGACAACTTCCGCCTCATGGCGATGGGCAGGATCAGCGCGCACGAGCTCGAGGGCGTGCTCGACCAGGAGATCGACTCCATCCACGAAGAGCTGAGCCAGCCGGCGCGCTCGCTCGGCCGGATCGGCGAGGCGATGCCGGGCTTCGGCATTCTCGCGGCGGTGCTCGGCATCGTGATGGCGATGAGCACCGTGGCCGAAGGCGCAAGCTCCGGCGACGTCGCGCTTCTCGTCGCGGCCGCGATGGTGGGCACGTTCATCGGCATCTTTCTCTGCTATGGCGTGCTCGACCCTATCAGCAACCGCATGAAGCAGCTCGTCGCGGAAGACATGCAGGCGCTCGAGTCCGTCAAGGTGGTGCTGGTCACTCACGTGTCGGGCAAGCCCGCGCTGCTCGCCATCGATGCGGGCCGCCGGCTCGTGCAGCTCAGCAGCAAGCCGAGCTTTGCGCGCCTCGAGTCGTGGATCGAGAAGATGCAGGGCGCGAACGCTCCGGAAGTGCCGCGACGGCGCGCCACCGATCGCGATCCGCTCGCGGAAATACCACGACGTCGTGCAGGAGAGGTCCGTGCCTAGCGCTGCCGCACGCGCGCCCGTCACACTCCGCGCCGACAAAGCCGAACAGGCGGTCGTCAAGCGCGTTTCGCGCCGTGGCCACGACGAAGAACGGCACAACGGCGCGTGGAAAGTCGCGTTCGCGGACTTCTGCCTGGCGCTCCTGTGCCTGTTTCTAGTCATGTGGCTGCTGGCTGCGCGCCAGCAGGAAGCATTGCAGGAACTGTTGAAAGCGGCGGGCGGAAGCCTGCTCGACAACGGCCGCGGCCGCATGTCCGAATCGCTGGGCGGCCCGCGAGGCGCGCTCATCTCGCGCGAGCCGCTTCCGAGCGACGGGAGCACGGTCGCGCCTCGCAAACTCTTTCCCGGCGCGCTCGAATCCGACGACCTGCGCCAGGTGCGTCTTGCGAAGACCTCCTATGAGACGAGCGCCGACATGGTCGAGCTCGTGCGCGTGTTCGAGCAGTTGGCCACGCAATCCGGCCTCGCGGGCAATGTTCAGTCCGTGATCACGCCATATGGGTTGCGAGTGATGCTTCACGACACCAGCAAGCAAGGCATGTTCGAGCGCGGCGGTGCCGTGCCGAACGAGCGTTTCGCGAAACTGCTGAGGAGGCTCGGGCCGGTGTTCTCGCGCGTCGAGAACCAGATGCTGATCCTCGGCCACACGGATTCGCTCCAGTACCGCGACTCGGGTCCGGCCGGCCTCTCGAACTGGGCGCTGTCGAGCGAGCGTGCCATGGCCGCGCGCGCGGAGCTGCTGAGAGGTGGCATGCCGGCTGACAGCGTGCTGCAGGTGGTCGGTCTTGCCGATCGCGCGCCGCTCAACGCGAAGGACACGACCGCGCACGAGAATCGCCGTATCGAGCTGCTGATCCTGACGAAAGGCCAGGCGAGCAGCATCAGCGCGATGTTCGGCGCGCCTGGCGAAACCCGACCATTGATCGAGGGCGCCGATACCAGCCTGCCGAGCCGCGACGAGCTCGTCTCGCTGCGCAACGGCCTTGTTGATGCGCCATGAGAACGAAATCGCGAGGGCGTGACATGAGAGTTCCTTCAGGCCGGCCGGACGTTGCACCGGTGGCAGCGGTTAGCGAAGCGGTGCGGGTCGAAGCGGCAACGCCGGTGGCGCCGGCATCCGCGGCGGTGACTCGCGACCGGCTGGAGTCCGCGATCCTCGAGCCGGCGGTCACGGCACTGCGGGAGTTGCCGGAGATCGATCAGGAGAAGGTCTCGCTGTTGCGAGAGGCGCTGACGCAGGGCCGGCTGCCGTTCGATGCGACGAAGCTCGCGGCGCTGATCGAGCGCTTTCACCAGGGCGGCCGGCCTGGGCCGGCCGAAGGGCGGGACAAATGACCTCACGCGACGCGCTGAAGCGGCTCTTCGAGGGCATGCGCGCCGATGCGGCCGACTACGGTCGGCTGCGCGAGCTGCTGGATGCGCAATTTGCCGCCGCGCTCGCTCATCGCACGGAGGAGATCGTCGGTATCGTCGAGCGCATTCTCGGCCTCACGGAGACGCTCCGTGCACGCAGTCGCGAGCGCGCCGCGCTCGCACGGGCGCTGAGCGGGGGCAAGACGCCGGCCGTTTCGATGCGCGCGATCTCGGCACGCCTCCCGGTGCCGGCCCGGCAAAAGCTCGAGGCGAGCTGGACCAGGCTCGAAGCGCTGGTGCGCGAGTGCAAGCGCCTGAATGCACGCAACGGCCATCTGCTGATGACCCAACGGGAAATCATGGAGCGCGTGCTCAACGTGGAGCCGGATATCTATGCGCCGGCCTGAGCTGACGAGACGGTCGCGGCGAGACTTCGCCGCGCGTGTTCCGGCCCGGCGCCAGGGCGCGCCCGGCGTACCCGCGCCCGGCCGTTTCCGGATCGCACCTCGCCGGCGCGCGGTGGCGTTGCTCTCAGTGAGCCGAATTTACTGTCGTTTCGACCGTGTGCTCGTCGATAACGCGTGCCGTGATGACGTTGCCATTGGTGACATTGCGCACGCGGACGATCTCGTCGCGCCGGCCATTCTCCTGGACTTCGCCGGCGACACGAACCTCGACCCCCGCGTTGCGCGCGACGATGTCGACAGCCGAGCCGCGCCTCACGAGCACGGGCTGCACGAGCCAGCGTGTGGCAATGACCTGCCCCGCGCGGATGGCGCGCCGGCTCGCCTGGCCCACGATGGCGCCGATGTCCGAAGTGGCGTCGGGCGCCATGGAGACATCGCGTCGTTCCTGCGCGAGCTGCGTTTCCACAATGGGCCGATTGGCGGCGATGCCCGCCGTGGCGACGACGACGTTCGCCGTGATCTCGCCGCGCACGACGAAAAGAGTGCGCAGCTCGGGAGTGCCCGGGCAAGTGACTGCGAAGCGCATGCGCGTGATGTGGCGGGTGTCCAGCGCCTCGACCGTGGTGGCCTGCGGGCAGCTCGCGGGAGTGTCGCCGCGCGGTACCAGAGTGACTTTGACCTGAACATCCGACAGGTCCGCTCGCTGGGCGAGCTCCAGAAG
>JBDZVF010000547.1:0-3721 GCA_040255575.1 Pseudomonadota bacterium
GCCTGTTTGACGAGCAAGAAGAAATCGGCAAGCACGACAGTCCGGACATGGCGTCGGCGCGCCGATTTCTCTCTGAGCTGGATATCTTCGTCGAGCGCGAGAAAGGTCGGGTCGAACAGTTTTCGTGGGACGACGTCTGACGGATCTCGACACCAGGCGCGCCGGAATCGGCGCGCCTGTCTTCTTGTGAACCTGGAGTCGGGCGGTTCGTCCCGGGGACCGCCGGGTCTGCAGCGAACTCCGGCCGTACGGTGACCATTCATCGGAGCGATCGTAACGCGACACCGTTCGATCCGAATGTCATCGCTGACTCGTCCGTCGGCAGCTCGCGCGGATTGCGCGTCGACTGGAGTGGGGCCGTCCTCGTTCACGACGACGCGCCAATCAATCCGCACAGCGCTGTTGCTGCTTCTCTGCGGACTGAAGCCTCCGCTCTATCCCATCGTTGAGCTGCTTCTCGCAGCTGCCGGTCTTTAGCGCTGCCGCGGTTCGCCCGCGAAGACCACCAGGTCCGCACAGCATCGCCTACCGCGCGGACTCGTGCCTGCCATCGGGTACGGATGCATCGGCATTCATCCAATTCTTTTCACGGAGACTAGTCATGACTACATCCACGGCACCGAAGTTTCCCGACGTTCATGTGCAACTCACCGGTACCGACGGGAACGTATTCGCGATCATGGGACGCGTCGAAGACGCGCTCAGAAAAGCAGGTGCGACGCACGATCAGATCTGCGCCTTTTGCAGGGAGATGGAAGCTGGCGACTACGACGACGCGCTGCGTACGGTGATGCGCTGGGTCCGAGTGTCATAGAGGGGCGGCACATGAGCGAACCATCCACCATTCAGATCCGTGCGAGGGCGCACGAAGCGCTTCAGGAAATGGCAACCACGGCCGGCCTCACCTCGACCGAGTTCGTGGAGCTGCTACTCAACTACGCCTACTCGATCCATCGCCGCCCTGGGTCGTGGGAGGCTAACAGGCCCTTCGACTTGCAGACGTACACACAGCCGGACTCAGCCGCTGACAGGTGGTTCTGACTACTGTCGGTGTGCTCGGCTACTGAGTCGCCGACATTGAAGTGGCTTCTATCCCTGTGGCCACCGAAACGGCACCCTCCCCAGATTCCTCGGGGGGGGGCCAGCTTAACGATGATTCTGTTCCTCAGACTGAATAGATCTGCCAACCGCCTCGCCGGCGGACAGCCATTCAAACGGCGCTTTCTGGAGCGTGTTGGTGGCTCTATCGATGAAGCAGTACATAACTGCCTGTCGGGTTGCAGTCAACAGCCGGAACACTAGGACTTCCTGTCGGTTTGGATGCTCGCTCAATCCACGTTCCACAGCGAGTCGCAGTGAGTCCTCTTCCTTAGGCTCGAACGCGACATACCATCCTTCATAGATGAGGGCCGCGATGACCATCCTGGGTGAAGCGGCTAACGCCTTGAACCACTGCGCACGTTCTTCCACGCTGCGACCAGCGACCATAAAGACATTGGACCCGGATTCTTCTAGAACGATCGCGATCGGCTGATGAGTTTCACCACGCTTGACGATCCCGGCCGCGCTCTCGAAGAGGTCATCATAGAACTGCTTGATCTTCGAATCATCGCTGTTAGGCATGTGCACTCCGAATAGATTCTCGGGAAGCACAATCCCCGGAGGGGTCGTGCGCCCCTTGGGGTTGAACAATGAACGCTCGGTTCTGCCCTCTCTAATTTGAGATCACAGGCCAGAGCAGGCTCACGCGGCGAATCGCCTCCGCGTCCCCTGCGAGCTCAACGATGTGCAGGTAGCCGGTCCCCACAAAGTTCGTGCGAGTCTCGATGGGATGAATCGAGAGCCGATCGGCGAGATCTTCCGCACGATTAGACTCGAGTGCGACGCCGAGCAGCCCACGCGTGAATTTCAGGTAACCATACCCCTCGATCCTCGCGATGCCATTCAGCGCTCGCGCCCCGATTGAAGGGATGGGGTCAGTCACGAGTCCGATAACGTGGGAGAGAATCGGTACTTCGGGCGGATCGGGATGAAACGATGAACGGGGCCTTTCCAGCGCCTCAAAGATCTCCTCCATGGCCTCTTCTTCAGAAATGTCCCGCTGCTGTGCGTAAAGCATTCCATAGTGAGCGACCTTTCCGCTCTCTTCGCGCGAAAGCTCGCGACTGTCGGCGTGACGATGAAGGATGGCGACGGCGATATCAAAAGCGCTAGGCGCATTAGGTTTCGAGAAGTTGCCGGGCATGGCGGCTCTCCAGACTGTTTTCCGGTGGAATGGGAATGACGTGCATCCTCGCCAGGGAACCTGGCAAGCGGCCGCCTAAGAGATGCTGGGCGGACGTATCAGCGCGTGCAGTCTGTGAGGCGCGGGATACGGAAGTCGGTCGTGAATCCGCCATACATGAAGCCCGGATAAAGTCGGCAGCGTGAGCCGGTGGAATCCGGCTAAGGCCGCGCGCCGCTTTCTGGCGGCGTGGCCGCGATATCCGCACCAGACTTGCAGACGCGAATCAGCCCGCGCCGCATCTTCCCGCGGGCATCGTCGGGACACCGACGAGGATGCACACCCATCTCACTTCTGGCGCCACCGTCGGTCTTAACGGCGGCGCCCCACCATGTGGAGTTCAAACATGCTTCGATTCAAAGGCAAAGACCTACAACCTGTGCTGAAGGAAGCGATCGACAACGGCGGTGCCGTGCTGTTCGCCAAAGACCAGGGCGTCTATATGTTCTCGGCGGAATGCGAACGCGATGCCGACAACAATCCCAAGAACCTGGCGTATGCCGAAGGCTGCAATCCGAACCTCGATAAGTTCGATGATTGGTGGACGCTGTCCCGGGCAGAGCTCGGTGGCGATGACTTCGGCGAAGAGTTCGATCCCAACGACAACGTGTTTCAAGCGGTGCTGGCGTACGGTCACGACCTGACGATCACCGCAACCAGGACCCATCTGACGCTCGAAACCGAGGTTCCTCGCGATGTGAATGCGCAAACGGGAAAGGCGCGGCCCAGATCTCGTCAACAAAAACGCTAGTCGAATGACAGGCAGCGTCAGGCGCTGCAACCGCGTCCGAGCTGCTACCACGAGACTACTTATGGCTGCAGGCGCAGCGCAGGCCGCACGGCCCGTTTTTCCAACGACCACGCCAGCGTGCTGACGGTCGTTGAAGAGTCCAAACGCCATCGTGGCGCGGCAACGCTGCACGGGCGGAAGTTCATCCACGGTAACGACGTTCCTCGTCGTCCGCCTTCCCACTAGGGGACACGTTCCCAGTTGGGTCGTGTCCTCTTCAACTCACGGAGATACACCTCATGGCAAAGCTTTCGGCGAACGGCCGCGAGCGCTATCGGCTCATCAGAACTCGACTGACGCCCACGCACGATCTTTACACCGAAGAGAAGATCACGATCTCTGTCCGCTCAACCGGGACCATCCTCATGAAGCGCGAAATCAAATTCAAACCCGGCAAGCTGGATCCGGATGGCCGCTGGCACAACTTTGGCTGGAAGAAGCAGCTCGGCGTCGCAGGCGCCCGAAAGCAGGGTCTCACCGCGGAGAAGATACGCGACGCCTATCTGAAGAATGGTTATGAGCTGCCTGCAGCCTCCTCATGACCACATTGGAGCCCTCTTCGCGAGGGCTCTTTTCATCGAATAATGGCGCCGCATGAGCGGCGCCTGACGATGAATCAGCGATTTCGAAGACGGCGGAGAGCCGGC
>JBDZVF010000053.1:0-20337 GCA_040255575.1 Pseudomonadota bacterium
GTCGAGTTCGACGGCGCGCGGCCGCTGCCACAGCCGCTGCCGGAACCGCAGTCGCAAATCGAAGCGCTGACCTGCGCAAACCGCCGCAAAGACGCGTTCCTGGCATTGCTCTCTCACGAGCTGCGCAGTCCCCTTGCGGCCATTCATCATGCCGCGCGCTTCTTGCGGCGGGAGGCAGGTGAGGCGGCCACACAGGAGAAGATGCAAGCCCTCATCGAGCGGCAACTCGCTCGGATGACACATCTCGTGAACGAGTTGCATGATGTATCGCAGATCGCCAGCGGCCACTTGCACCTGCAGCGCGAACGGATTGACCTGCGGGACATCGTGGCGCACACGATCGAGACGCTCGAATGGGAGTTACAGGAGCGTCATCACCAGCTTGCTGTCGAGTTGCCCGACGCGCCGGTGTGGCTGCGAGCCGATCCGCACCGCCTGGAGCAGGTGTTCGTGAACCTGCTCGCCAACGCTTCGCGCTACACGGATGATGGCGGTCGGGTAGCCGTGTGGGTTCAGTCGAAGGATCGTGAGGCCATCATCCGAATCCGGGATTCCGGCATCGGCATCGCACCCGATGCGCTACCGGACATATTCGATCTCTTCAAGCAGGGCAATCCGGCCGATCCGCGTTCCGGTGCCGGGCTCGGCGTGGGTCTCGCGGTGGTACGAAACCTGGTCGAGCTACATCGGGGCAGCGTGATCGCTGCGAGCCCCGGAGTCGGGCAGGGGAGCGAGTTTACGGTTCGTCTGCCCACGGAAGAGTGACCCATATTGTCGAACCCGGCACTGAGAGCGCCTTGCCGAGGCGGCGCGCGACTCGTGCGCTGTTGCTGTATGTGCGGAGCGCAACCGCGCTTTTAGCTTCTGCACGGACCGCGAGCGGTGGGTGCCGGTGTCTACGCATGTTGCTTCGAGCGAAGCACGGTTTCGTCAGACAACACCACGTCGTAGGCCCAGCGCGCTGGCTCGATGTACGTGGAGGCCTTCCATACGGAGTACACGTGATCTGGGTTCGTCGTCATGAGGCGCGTAAGCTGTGCGTGAGCCTGGCCAGATGTTTCGTATAGAGATGACGAGACGCAATGCTGGCGCTCGCCAATGCTCCCGCCGAGAGTTTTGACAACGTAGTAGACGTCAGCGGGAGCCGCCAATCGCCCGGCGACGTCCGCTGGGCGTTCCAAGCTTGGAAGCTCTGGCGTGACGGAGCATTTCATGAGCGTGAGCATGCGCGTTCTGGAGGATTTTATCTGTACGCCAGGACACCCTGTACAGATCCACTCGGACGAGTTTCCAGTGCGGAGTCGGATTGAGTTCGCGTCCGAACATACGTGACAACGGAGGGCGCGTAGTGTGCACTGATGAAAGCGACTTCAGTGGAACGCGCGCTCTGGGTGATCGGCGTGCTGCTCCTGGGCAGCTATGGCGTCGTGCGCATTGACGCTGAGACTGGTAGGCGGGAAGGCATTGAGAGCTTCACACGTGGGCGAGCATCGTCGAGCACTCTTCCGACGGAGATAGCGCCCGCCAGTCCGGAGCCGAGCCAGTGGTCCGTCGGACGGGTCCGGGCCTACGCGGCCAGCCTGGCCGCCGCGCGGCCGAGGGTGGCTCCCGAGGCGCTCCTCCGCATCCCCTCAGTCAATCTCAGCGTACCCGTCTATGCGGATACGAGCGCCGAAAGCCTGAATCGCGGCGCCGGCTTGATTTCCGGAACGGCCGGGCCGCGGGCGGCGGGAGGCAACATGGGAATCGCCGCGCATCGCGACGGTTTCTTTCGCGCGCTGAAGGACGTTGCGCTCGGCGACCGGATCGAGGTCGAGAATCCTTCGGGCACTCGTGTTTATCGAGTGTCCTCTCTGTACATCGTGAACCCGGATGACACGCGGCCGCTCCTTCCAACCGGGCACTCCGAAGTGACACTCGTGACCTGCTACCCCTTCTATTACGTGGGGCGTGCTCCGCAGCGCTATATCGTTCGCGCAATTGCGATCGCCCCTTG
This sequence comes from Pseudomonadota bacterium, assembly GCA_040255575.1. Taxonomy (GTDB): domain Bacteria; phylum Pseudomonadota; class Gammaproteobacteria; order Steroidobacterales; family Steroidobacteraceae; genus JADGHX01. The sequence goes on from JBDZVF010000053.1 coordinate 1,997, forward strand.
AGGAGAAAGTGATGATGAAGAAAAGCAGGATGCGGATCGCAGCAACCGCAGCAGCGATCGCGTTCGCAACCGCCGCCGGCGGCCAGCAGGCCGATACGCCTGCATTCGACGCACCAGCGGTAGATGGTCCGAGCTGCGCGGATCTTTCGTGGCAGAAGCAGATCGTCGTACGCTATCCCAACATCGCCGCCGCATGCCAGGAAGTAGTCGTCTCTAACACGGTGCGCTACGCGCGTTTCACCGGCGAGCTCGTGCAGGTGAATCGCGACGGCTCGGTGAGGTTCGATTTCAAAGACCGTGACGGCAAGTCGCTGGGGAAGGCGACGACGTTGCAGCCCGCTGATTCTCAGCGCGCGGTGATCGAAGGACGGAGCTACCGGCTTTCGGAGCTGACCCCTGGGCAGAAACTGAGCGTGTACGTCCCAGAGGCGCGTCTGGTGGTCGCAACGGACCCGGGTGCTCCGCCCGAGGCTGTGGCGAAGATGGTGTTCGAAGAGCCACAAGGGACGGTGGAGCCCCTTGAGCCAGTGCAGCTGGCTGCAGCGACGCGAGCAGCCGCCGCGGCGCTGCCGGCTCACCTGCCCGATACAGCGGGCTCGACACCCTTGCTCGTAGCCTTCGGCGTGCTCGCGCTGATCGGCGGCGTGTTGTCGATGACGAGACGGCGCCTGCGGCGGGCGCCGTGGGAGTCAGATGAGACGAAGGCGTCCACTGCACGCGGGCGGGAAAAGCGTTTCGCGGAAGAGCTGAAGGTCCTGTGGGACAAGACCACGACAACGGAAACCCTGCGTCCTCGCGAGGAGGCGCCGCCGCCGCATCTTGAAGCCAAACATTGACCGGAAGGCAAGCGCTGCAACGATCCCGGAGCCGCATTCATGTGGTGTTCGCTAAAGTCATAAGCCTTCGCGCTTACGGAGCGGAGGGCGCCGCTGCGATGCTGCAGTGGGTGCCCGGCCGCCTTCCGTAGTACTCGAGGGCACGGCTCGCCATGGTGAGCGCCAGCTCCCTTTCTCCGAGCACCGCCACGGTGGCGCCCGCATGCCGGAGCTGCGTGACTTCTGATTCACTGTGAGTGCGCACTATGCTGACAATATCCGGATTGATGCTGCGAGCTGCCTGCAGGATCCGTTGCGCCTGGAAGGCATCAGGGATCGCCAGGATGAGAAGACATGCGTCGGCAATTCCCGCGGATTCAAGGACGCCGTTATTCAGCGCGTTCCCCTGAACGGCGAGCACGTTCCGCGCCCGCAGCGCCTCGCAAACGTGCAGGTCGTTCTCGATCACGGTGAATGGCAGACCCGCGCTCTCGAGAACCGAGCCGACTACGCTTCCAACGCGCCCGAAGTCGACTATGACCGTATGACCGTCGGGCCCCTTCTCTGTTCCCACTGCGCGCGCCGTCTCGAGGCCTTCCGCATCTGCGGACGCCGTTCGCGACTCGAGCCATTGAGCCATCGGTCGTATCAGCGCGAATAGCAGCGGATTGAGCCCAATCGACAGGATGGCGCTCGCCAGGATCAGGTCACGGCCCTGCGTCGGGAGCAGTCCCAGTGAAGACCCAACGCTTGCGAGGATGAATGAGAACTCGCCGATCTGCGCAAGGCTTGCCGAGACGGTGAGCGCTGTGCGCGGCGGAAAGCGAAACGTGCGCACGATCGCGTAGGCCACGATGGCTTTTCCGAAGAGAATGACCGCCACGACTGCAAGGACTTCGAACGGAGTGCGGATCAGCATCGAGGGATCGAAGAGCATGCCCACTGACACGAAGAACAGCACCGCAAACGCGTCCTTCAGGGGAAGCGAGTCCGCGGCAGCACGTTTGCTGAGTGCGGACTCGCTCAGGACAACGCCTGCGAAGAATGCTCCGAGCGAAAACGACACGTTGAGCGCTTCCGCGGATCCGTATGCAATCCCGATCGCGATTGCCAGTACCGCGAGTGTGAATAGCTCCCGCGACCCGGTGCGCGCGACTCTCATCAGGAGCCACGGCACAAAGCGCGTTCCAACGTACAGCGCCACGAGGCCGAAGATTGCGATCTTGCCCAGGACGATCGCCAGTGCGGTGGCGAGCGAGGCGGGGCTCGGTTGCGGGGACGCTCGCGAGGCGAATATCGGCACGATGACCAGCACGATCACCATGGCGAGATCCTCCACGATAAGCCATCCCATCGCGATGTGTCCTTCAGGTGAGCTGAGGGCGTTGCGCCCTTCGAGTGCCTGCAGAAGCACGACCGTGCTTGCAACAGAAAGAGCAAGGCCGAACACGATGGCGGCCCCGACGCCCCAGCCCCAGACCATAGCCAGCAAGGTGCCCAGGGTGGTCGCTACGGCCATCTGAACCAGCGCGCCGGGCAGCGCCACGCGGCGCATCTTGTAAAGGTCGCCGAACGAAAAGTGCAGGCCCACTCCGAACATCAACAGGATGACGCCGACGTCGGCGAGTTGTGCGGCGAGAGCTGCGTCGGCAACGAGTCCGGGGGTGAACGGTCCGAGCGCGATGCCGGCCAGCAGGTAGCCCACGAGCGGAGGCACGCGCAGGCGGGCGGCGACGAATCCGAAAGCCAACGCCAGCACGAACGCTGCGGCGACGGTGGCGATCAGTGGTGTGTGGTGAGGCAAAGAAGATTCCGCGGAAGAGCCGCAGGCGTGATCAGGCAGCTACACTGACCCGGCACCTCCGCGAGGCTGAGGGCGCCAGGGAAGGGACCTTAGGTCACCCTGCGCGTAGTGTCGAATCTATTCTGCGGCGCTAAGGATGCTGTGTCAGTCGGCTGACGTTCTCGTGCGACGGTTGCTTCTTTGGCAAGGCTTCGACCGTTGCGTCTAAGCAGATGTCCTGAGTCGCTCCCGGCATGTGCGGGGGTCTATCGATTCGAGCTGCGTCGCAATCGGGCAGCGCAGTGCATACCGAAACCGGAGGCAGCATGGAAATGGAAAACACGGGGCGCGGCGGCGTGGTCGTCCGGAGTCAGTATCTTATCGACCGGTTTCGGGTCGTCTTCGAATGGGGCGGCGGATGGAATTGTGCATGCGCCGATTTCATTTCATCCAACGCGTGCCGGCACACTCGTGAGGCAGCCGGCAGGCGAGCCGCTCAGGCCAAAATCGCGGAGCGCGTGGCGGCGGCGCGTTCGTACCTCCTTGGGGCCGGCAAGCCGCGACGGATACTCATCGCTGATGGCGAGCCATCAAGGAAGCAAGAGCCGCGGCTGATTGGCGTCGGGTAACAGATATGGGCTCCGCACGAACGTCGTGATCACCGTGCGTGGAAGCGTGGACGATCAGGCAGCCAGGAGCTCACGATCAGGCTGAGCAGCTCATCGGCATTGAGAGGTTTGCTCGTCGTCCACAAGGTGTGATCGAGCTGCATCCCACGCACCACGGAGGAAGTGTCCCCCGTGATCAGAATCGCCTTGAAATCCGCACCCCGCTGGCGTCGGATGGTCCCGATGACCTCACACCCGCGCGCATCGTGCCGTGGCATGCGGGCGTTAGAGTTCCGCTGGAAGCGCCCTATCCTCTGGCAGAAGTGATGCGCATCGCTCCCCTGCGCGGGAACTGGTTGAGGGCTTCGCGATCGCGATGGCGCCGAGGTCGGCCCCCGCATTGATCGTGTGCGCGATAACGAGTCCAGCAGTCACGGTAGCAACCACTTCGCTTCGTGTCGCGCTGGTTGGGTCCTTGTGTGCCTCAGCGCACCGACCTTATGGATCCGACGGATCATCCTTGTGCTGGCTGACCAGCGACTCCGGAAGCCGCGTCGCAGGCGTAACATCAATTAGTCCGCAACCATGAGACATGTATTCGTTCTCCCGCTGGTAGTTTTCCTCGCAGCTTTGAGCGCAGGTTGCGCACAGCTGCCGCAAGAGCGTGAGCCCGCAGCCAGCACGCCGCCGCCGGCAGCCGTCCAACAGCGCGGGCCGACCGGCGCGGGCCTGGATGCGAAGTGGTCATCCGCAATTGTCGGTATGCCGGTTAAGAGTTCAGCCGGAGCAGAGCTGGGCAGAGTGCAGGAAGTCATCGTCGACGGTTACGGCCGCCCGGCATTCGCGATACTCAGTTAGGTGCGGTGGTCGCAGGCCTGGGAGCGAAATATGTGGCGGTACCGTGGGAGACAGTCGCTGAAATGCTCGACCGCGACAGGCTGGTGGTGAACCTGCCCGTCCTCCAGAACGCCCCCGCGCTCGCCGGCGCCGGCGCCGACGCGCGCAATGGAGATTGGCGTCGCGACGCGGAGCGCTACTGGAAAGGCAAAGTGGCGTCTGCTCAATGAAGCCGGCAGTAGTGGAAGCCGGCAGTTGTGAGTCTGCCTGAGATTCGCGCCCGCGAGGCAACAGCATGAAGACCGATGAGCCCCTTACCCTGCGTAAATGCCTGATCGATGAGTCGACGGCCGCCGATGCGCGCCATTCCGCGATCGCGAACGAGCTGGACTTGCGTTCCTGCGCGCAAGTGCACTTTTCCTCGGAGCATCCCCTGCATCCGATCGACCATCTGTTCGACGGGAGCACCGGAGAGGCAGCGACGAGGTGGGTGGGCGGACGACGCGACAGTCCGGAGACCATTCTGCTGGTGTTCGATCAACCGATGAACATCGGACGCTGCGCCTTCGAAGCTGTCGAACGCGAAATCGTACGCACCCAGCAAGTGACCGCAGAGTACCTTCTGACGGGAGACGAGGCGTACCGCACGGGTTTCGTCCAGGAGTTCAATTTTTCTCCTGACGGTGCAACCCATCAACGGGAGCTCATCGATTTGAATTTGCGCGGCGTGTGCAGGCTCCGATTCACCATACTTGCAGACAAGAGCGGGCGGGGTGTTCCGAGTCTCACGGCGCTCCGTCTTTTCTCGGCTTCGTGGTAATCGGTTCTCTCTACGCACAGAGCGGAAGTGACGCTATGTGGGCGGACGCACCGATGACCTCCACGCCAAGGCGCTCAATAGCCATCTGCTCAGCGCGAAGGAGAGCGACTTGCCCTATCGAAGAGAAGCCGCGGGATCCATGTGGCACTGGTGTCGCAACTGTTACGGCTGGTCAGAAGTCGGGTTTCAGCAGCGCGAGGACAAGCCACCTACCTGGGGTGGTTAGTCGGCTGGGCCGGAGAGAAATTCTGTGAGTGCGCTGTCGCGGAAGGCCCGCACGGGCAGGGCTTGCGTTCAAGGCGCTGATTTATCGGCGAAAGGCCGATACTCACCAGCGGCTTCGCGTATAGTGATCGCGCATCGTAAATTTCATCTTGTCAGCCCTTGGTCCAGCGCAGTTCTCGCGCGTCCTTCCGACCAAAGACCGCCACCTCAGAAATCTACGCGGCTCCCTGACGGTGCGACCAGTTTCGAGCGTACGCACTTTTTCCGAGAATGCCCACGCGTGCCGTCACCGACGCCGCGCGTCCCTTTGGCGGCAAGACTGGAGTCCCCACATGCGCACCGAACGTTCCTGTTTCTCCCTATCGGCGATGCGCTTCGTCGCAATCGCGGCGATGCTGCTGGCCAGTGCGTACGCGAGTGCCACCGCACCGGTTCCGTCGAACGCGCACCCGCTGCAATACCGCGATGGCTGGGAGTGCAACAGGGGGTATGTCAAGACCGATGATACCTGTGTGGCGATGAAGGTCCCCGCGAATGCCTACCTCGCCGCCAGCGGGACGAGATGGGATTGCGAACGCGGCTTTCTGAAAGACAGTAATCGATGTGTGCCGGTGAAGGTGCCAGCCCACGCATACGCTGACGATTCCGCCTACAAAGATGGTTGGGAATGCGACAGGGGATACAGGAAGATCGAGAAGGCATGCGTCGCTGTCTCTGTTCCGCGGAACGCATACGCTGTCGAGGGGACGTTCGGGCGCGGCTGGCAATGCAGTCGAGGTTATCGGGATGAGAAGGATGCGTGCGTCGAAGTCCAGGTTCCCGAGAGCGGATACCTCACTTCCACCGGCGACGATTGGAAATGCGAGCGCGGTTATGTTAGGGCCGAGAACCGCTGTGCCCCAGTGGTGATTCCGTCGAACGCGTATCTGGACTCCAACGGCACAGTGTGGCGTTGCGAGCGGGGCTTCAAGCGCATGGAGAGTGCGTGCGTCGAGCTTGCCGTGCCCGTGAATGCGTATCTCGACTATTCCGGGAATGAATGGCGGTGCGAAGACGGCTTCGATCGGGTGGGTGATGCTTGCAAGGCCGGTCGGCCGCGATGAGCAGCATCGGCGCCGGAGGAGCCGTCGCTCACTCCGCCGTCCCGTATGAGCATCACGCAGCGAGCCGATGTGCATCGGGGCAGTGCTGCAGTCGAAAGTGGGTGTTTGCAGACTCTTCGTCAACTGGTGGTGCGTGCACAACGCAATCAGCTTCGTATTGCGCCCGAGACGCGCGCGCTGCGTCGTCCGCGCGCCGCAGATCTCGCATTCGCATGCCGGTTCGCGGCGGTCGAAGCACAGATCCGTTTCACGATCGAGTTGGAACTGCAGGTAGTGCGCGAGCGCCCTCTGCGAGGACTCATGGCCGGTGCATCCGGTTGCACAGTACCCGGCCCGTCGCGCACCGTTCTGGCCCAGGATGACGGTGTACCACTTGCCGGCATCGGCACCCGATTCGCACATGCGGGCGATGGCCATGACTGCGGGGACTACCTGCGTTCAGGTTCAGTGAGGCTCACGAGCCCGGTCTGCGGCGCGATCGGCGCCGTTGACGTCGCTTCCGGAGCTCGCCGCCTGCGCGCAGCAGGCAATGATTGGCGAGGACCAGTGTGCGCTCACTGTCGCTGGTTTGATAGCGAGATGGATCTTTCATTCGGGAGGTGCTGCGTGCGCTCCCGCACTGAAGTCGGTGGAAAAAAGGGCATCCTCTGCAAATGGACTGGATCGCAGCGGCTATCGAATGGCGAGGCTTCCGCGGAGAAGTGCGAGCGAATTGGACGAAGCTCACGCGCGCGCAACTCGACGCGATCGCAGGCAGGCGCACGCAATTGACCGAACAAATTTGTGCGAGCTACGACGTGACGCATGCGGAAGCGGAGCGTCAGGTTGCCAGCTTCGAGGCGCGCAGCAGCTACTTTCGCGCGGTGAGCTCTCGCTGATGGGTGCTTGCCGAATCCCGAGCGAATCCTTACCAGTCGCCGATTTCTCTGGATGCGACCGATGCTTCCAAGCGCTCAGGCTCCTCAGAACGGGCCGCCCAGCGGCATCCGCACCGTGATGCGATTGATGCCTTTCCAGTTCTGCAATCCGGCATGTGCATCGAGAACTGCCTCTTGGAGCGATTGCATCTGCGTTCTCCCGTGACATGCTGGTCCGAGTGCTTGCGTGTGCGGGCAAATCGGGGGCGGAACGAGCGAACTGCTCTGCTGCCGGTGTGGCGCCGGCAGTAATCAGGGGTCCGGGAGTTTATCGAGGCCGTGAAGGCTGAGCAGAATCAGCGTGCCGTCGGCCCGGACCACTCTGTGCAGCCATGCGGCGGGTTCAATGTACGTCACGCTCTTCCAGACACTGTAGCTACCGGCGGAATCCGCCTGCCGCGCACGGGCGAGCTCTGCGTCGGCCTGCAGCCGTGTTTCGTACAAATCAGAGCACAGGCGATGGTCCCGATCCCCCAGAATGCCGGTGCTGTGGACGACGTAAAACACTTCCTCCGGATCCGCCACCACTGCGGAGCTCATCCAGCCTTCCGAACTCCGATTCCATCCACGTGTGTCGTGTTTCATTATTCAAGCAGCATGCGCCGGCAGATTCACGTGTTCGGTGCGCTGGCGAACGCAGGCTGCGCGTCGACGCAACATCATGGTCGTTCCGCGACGGTCACTTGACTGCTGCTCGATGAGTGACAATCACCGCAACGATCAAGATCGGCGCAATCCGGGCAAACCGACTGGCCACATACCAGTGCCAGTTTGAAGTGGTCTTGAGTTGACTATACGACATGATGCCAGCACACCATTCTGTTGCTCGCCCGACTAGGATCGATCACGCAGTTCCCTGAGACTGTCGCAATTCGCCGCAACGATCTGGTATTGCCGCTCTAACAGGGCGCGCGCACCTTCCGGTAGATTCAGCTCCATCGCCTCTGCGTAGCGCATCTTTGTATAGTCCTCGGCCTTCTCGCGCTCCTCAAGAATCCTGCTGTTGCCTCGCGCGCTCAAGGCGTTCTGCAGGCGCAACCACCCGCGATGTGCTGCGGCTTTCAGGCTGCCGCTGTCACCGGCATATCCACCGAGCAAGCGAACCGAATCCTGCAATTCAACGGTTGCGTCGCGATGGGACCTTTCAGCCGCAATGAACATGCGGATCAGGATGGGATCGCTGGAGGCCTTCGCAGCGAACGCGAAACCGTTTTCTCCATCCCTGCAGGTCTCGATCAGCTCATTCAGAGTCGATATGACATCTCGATCGAGCATGGCAATTCCTCGTGTTGGGCTCGGCGAGCCCCCCTCTGTGTCACGAACCTCACGATCACCAGCAGCGATGGCGCCGATGATCTGCTGGCGACGCGTTCTTACGGCAGCCGGGGCGTTGCTGATGACAACTTCAACGCGGCGGTTCTGCTGCCGTCCCTCCGCCGAGTCGTTGCCCGCAACCGCATCACTCTCGCCCTTACCTACTGCGGTCAGGCGCACGGCGCTCACGCCTTGTCCGACGAGGTAAGCCTTCACCCCGTCCGCGCGACGCTCCGATAACCCCTGGTTGTAGACGTCACTACCGACGTTGTCGGTATAGCCTTCCACCAAAACCGTGCGTTCGGGATGGTCGCGGAGAAATTTAACGAGCTTGTTCAGATTACCGGTCGACGCAGCTTTCAGATCTGCCTTGCCGGTAGTGAAGAGCAGATCCCCCAGCGTCAGGACCACACCGCGGTCGGTCACCTGGGCGTGCATCTCTTCGATCTGCCGCTGCAGATCCGCAGCCTGTCGCTGTAGATCTGCAGTCTGCTGCTGCGAGCTCGCGGCATCCGTGCGGGCCGCGTTCGCGTCTGCCTTGGACTGCTCCGCTGCCAGCTTCTGTTCCGCACTATCGGCGCGTGCGTTCGCCGCCTGAATCTTTGCGGCATCCGCCTCCTGCGTGCGCGAGTCCAGTCGAGCTTTCTCTCGCTGCTCATTCAATGCGGTGCGTTGATCTTCGGCGAGCGCGGTTTCCGCCAAGGCCCGCGCGGTTTCAATCTTTCGGTCCGCCATGAGCGCCAGATGCCGCGCCAGCGCCTCGTCCGTCTGCGGCTGCTCCGCCGAGCGCACGGCTGCTTCGGCATCCTTCATCGCAACTGTTGCGCGATTCGCGAGGTCGGGATTGGATTGCAGCTGGGTGAGCTTGTTGCGGGCGTCGATCGCACCCGGTGATTTCATGGGCACGGATGCGCAGGAAGCGAGGAGCGCCGAGGCGACGGCGAGGGCGATTGCGGTTCGGCCAGCTGTTCTGCCGAACGTGTGGTGGATTTTCGTGATCATGGCTTGTCTCCAGTGCTGCGCTTCATTTCCTCGACCAGGGTGCCGGTGGTGCGCTTCATTTCATCATTCACCGCATTAGCTTTCGCAACGGACGTCTTGGCCGAGGCGAGCTCGGCTTCGGCTCGCGATTCGTCGGCGAGCCGCGCCGCAAGGATCATTCGCTTTTCGCTCACGGCCGTATCCGCGGAGGCGAGCTTGGTGCGTGCCTCCGCGAGATTGCCGGCAGCGTAGCGTCCGGCTTCCGTTCGTTCGGCGCTGGCAATGGCTTGTTGCGCGGCTTGCAGCCTCGCGGTGGGCACGGGCGGTGTACTTGCGCACCCTGCGAGAAAGAGCGCGCTCAGGAGGCCGATTGCCACAGGCAACCGGGCGTTGAGGTGTTTTCGAAATCTTGGATACATCATAATAGTTCTCTACAAATTGTTCGGCAGGATGAGGCGAGCCGCGTTTGCCGGCCCGCTACTTGAGCTGCATGTCGTTCTTGACGGACTTCACGCCGTCCACCTTGCGCGCGAGCCTGATCGCGCTGTCGATATCGTGGCGCGTGCTCACGAAGCCACTCAGTTGAACGACGCCCTTGAAGGTCTCGACGTTGATCTCGGATACCTTGAGGCCCGGCTCGCCCAGGATGGCTGACTTGACCTTGGTGGTGATGACGGTGTCGTCGACGTACTGGCCGGTGCCCTCATGCGTGCGGGTGGAAGCGCAGCCGAGCGTCGTGAGCAGCATCGTGGTCGCAACGAGCGCGGTGAAAGTGTTAATTGTCTTCATAGAATAACTCCGGTCGCAGTTCGCGCGAACCCGGGAGGGCTCGGCGCACGATCGCCTCGGCGGAAGTGCTCGAAGCGGAGGGTTCTTCTAGGCCGAGAGTTTGCCCGGGTGCGGCGGAGCAGTCGGTGCGGTAGCGAGCTTATGAGAACGCGCGATTCACGTGCCGTTTGCCGCCGGTCGGCGCTTGGGGGGAGCAATGAGCTCCTGCCTGGCGGAGCGCGTCGTGCAAAATGCGGTCAGTTTTTCGCTTCACGAGGGCATCGGGCGGTCCGAAACACATGCAGAAGCGTTGCCCGCATTGGCAATGATCGCCGCCACTACTTTCCGGGCGCTGACGGAGTCGCCGTGCTGGCACCTTCGCTTTCGCAAGCCGCCAGCTGCATGGTGCTTTCTTTTGATCGCTCGCCGGTTTCCCACGTTCGAGGCGCACGTAGCCTTGCGTGCGCGAGTGCGCCCTCTGTTCGGCACAGCACATACACGCGTCTCGCGTCGGTCCAGGATGCTCGGGTGACGCGCCGAAAATTGTTCCGTTTGGGCGATCGTGCTGTGGTGGACGCGTCGCAAGTCGACCGCTACCTCACGATACAGCTCCGCAAGATGCCCGGTTTCGGGACGGTGAGCATTTCGGTGGGTTACCGTCTTCGAGCGCCGGACGAAGAAGGTTGCAACTGGTCGGGTGCAGTTGTGCCGGTCTGCGGCCGCCACGCACCGGAGGCGGGCGTCATCGCGGCCGCGTTGCCTCCGATCGTCAGGGCAGCCCGGGCGCGGTTCAACCTGAAGGAATAAGCGGACAGCGCACCCCACGGCCAGCACGGAGCTGCACTGATGAATGCTGCTCCGGCCTCCCTCCTGCTCGACCGTCCTGGCACTGTCGCTTATCCGGCCAATCAGCTCTATGCACGTGCGCTGCGACCGCCGCGTGCCCCATCCATGAAGGTGTTCGCATGAACTCAAGGAATGCACTGATTGCCACTGGCGCTTGTGCGCTGCTGATTCTCGCCTGCGCGCAGGCCCATTCTCAAAGTCCGGCCATGCCAGTGCCGGTGTCGGCAGCCGCCGCCGACGACAGTCGCGATCGCACTGGCGCGCGCCTGGATGCGAAATGGGTCTCTGCCGTGATCGGTATGAGGGTCGTGACGCCCGCGGGAGCGGCTCTGGGCAAAGTAAACGACGTCATCGTAGATGGCTACGGTCGGGCGACGTTCGCGCTGGTGTCGTATGGCGGCGCGTTTGGGGTGGGCAGAAAATACGCCGCGATCCCCTGGGCCGCCGTCGCCGAAATGCTGGACAGAGACCGGCTCGTGGTGGAGCGGACGAACCTGGAGAATGCGCCGCGACTACTCCGGTCCAAGCCGGACATCGGAGACGCGCATTGGCGGTACGATGCTGAAGGTTATTGGAGAGGCAGGCTGGAGGTATCGCGATGAGCGCGTTACAGGCCTGCAAAGCAGAGTACGTCCCAGAAACTCTGGGTTCTGCGTCCCGAGGTGAGCTCGGAACCGAACGCCAGTTGTGCGCGCGATTTGCGCGACCGTCACTCGCCCGGGCGCTCTGGCAGCTCTGTAACACTTTGCCGACGTTCGTCGCGTTGTGGCTCCTCATGGCCTGGAGCGTGGACGCGGACTGGGGTCGCGGCTGGATGCTGCTGCTCTCGTTACCGGCCGCAGGACTCTACGTGCGGCTGTTCATCATTCAGCACGATTGTGGCCACGGCTCCTACTTTGCCAGTCCGCGCGCCAATCAATGGGTCGGTGCCTGCCTTGGACTGATCACGCTGTTTCCCTTTGGATACTGGAAGAAGACCCACGCCGTGCACCATGGGACCTCCGGCAACCTTGATCGCCGCGAGTTCGGCGATATCCGAACGCTCACGGTAACAGAGTATGGAAGACTCTCCCGATCGAGCCGCTTTTTCTATCGCTGCTATCGCAGTATGCCGGTACTCTTAGGGCTCGGGCCGATGTACCAATTCGTGATCAAGCACCGGCTGCCCCTCGGTCTGCCGCTTTCGTGGAAGAGAGAGTGGGCCAGTGTGCTGCTCAACAATCTGATGCTCCTGATCGCGGGCACTGCCTGCGCATTGCTCTTCGACTGGCGTGCCCTGTTGCTGGTGCAGTTGCCCGTCGTGCTCATCGCCGGTGCGCTGGGCGTTTGGTTGTTTTACGTCCAGCACACGTTCACAGCAGCATATTGGACCCACCAGAAGTACTGGAGCTACAAAGAAGCTGCGATCGCAGGCAGTTCCCACTATGACCTGCCGCCAGTCTTGCGTTGGTTCACGGGCAATATCGGCTATCACCATATTCATCACCTGGCGCCGCGCATTCCAAACTATCGTCTGCACGATGCCTTTAACTCCAGCCTGCTGCTGCAGCGTGCGCAGCGTCTGACGCTCAAAAGCAGCATTGCCTGCGGGCGCATGAAGCTATGGGATGAAGCACGTGGCTGCATGGTTGGGTTTACCAAAGAGGTTTCCTGAGTCACCTGGCAAAATGTTTCAGCGCACGGATTCCGTAAGTACCTCAGTCAGACTACTGATGACACTAGGAGAACGGTATGCAGGAGAAAGTAACGACGAGTTGGAGGCGGCGGTCGGACACCGCGCAATCTCAAACGAATCCCGCCGCTGCGCGCGGTGCGGGGGAAGGTGACAGTGTGGCGCTCGCCCACGAGCCGGCGCGTATCTTAATAGTAGATGCTGACATGAACTCTGCGGATGCGTTGGAGCTCATGCTGCATGCGTCCGGCTATTCAGAAACTCGCGTAGCCTACTCAGGTGAAGCCGCGCTCGCCATCGCCGCCGATTTTCAGCCAAGTATGGTCCTGCTCGATCTGAGCCTGCTCGACATGACGGGCTACCACCTCGCGGAGTCGCTGCGCGACCGAGCGCAGGGCCGCGAGGTGCGCTTGATCGCACTGACTTCAAGCCCCGAGCATGCCGCCCGTGAGCAGGCTCGCGCGGCCGGATTCGAACGCTATCTCGTCAAACCCATCGCTTCCGTCGATCTGTCGAACCTGGTGGAGATGCCTTCGCGGTAAACACTCCGAAAGTGGCAAGTGCTCGGAGACACATCGGCAAGCGTGTGTTGACCTGCAAGCGGTAAGTGCGCTGGCGTACAGATCGTGGTGAGGTCTGGCGCATAGCCTTCTCCCTCACAACAATCCAGAACGAAAGCTCGAGCGCTCGAGCTCACGTCAGGGAATTTCCATTATGCAGATTCAACCCGAATCGGCGGCTCGTTCGTATCCGTCAGAGGCCGCAAACGAAGAGATCCTGCTACTCCGGGATGCCGCAGTCTCCGTCGGCTGGGATCCCCACGAGATTTGGCGCACACGGATCAAAGCGGTATATGAGGCACATCTTTCTTCGAACCTCGTGGCGTGCGAGACCGTTGGGTCAGATGCAGGTAGCTCGCGGAACAATGGACGCAGTGCGTGGCCTTCCAGTGTTCGCCGGATGCTCGCCGGGTTGTTTTTCGGTGGATGATGTCAGCCCGCTGCAAATGGCGACCCGGAGAACTCCGGCTTTTCTCGGGCTCACGAAGTCATCGGGACTGTAATGAGTCTTACGCGGCGGCTGCAGGCAAGGGGAACAGCCGGTCGGTTTCCTTCCGTACGACGTCGTAGCATTCGCAGGACATCGATTCGAGACGCGCGCGGTCGAGAACCGTAATTTTGCCGCGACGGTATTCGATCACTCCGGCCTTCTGTAGCTTGCCGGCAGCTTCCGTAACCCCTTCGCGACGCACGCCCAGCATATTCGCGATCAACTCCTGGGTCATGACCAGCTTGTTGCCAGTCAGGCGATCGAGAGACAGCAACAGCCATCGGCAAAGCTGCTGGTCCACCGAATGATGGCGGTTGCAGACTGCGGTCTGTGCCATCTGCGTGATGAGCGCCTGGGTGTAGCGCAGGAGTACGTGCAACATCTCCCCGTGACGCCCGAACTCCTGCTCGATGCGCTTGCGGGTGAGGCGATATGCGCAGCCGGCGCTCTGAACGATCGCCCGGTTGGTCGTGGTCGCCCCTCCCATGAAGAGCGCAATCCCGATCGCCCCGTCCTTGCCCACTACGGCGATCTCCGCCGACGCGCCGTTCCTCAACACGTACAGGAGCGAGACGATCGCGTCGATCGGAAAATAGATGTAGCGCTGGGTGTCGCCGGACTCGTAGAGCACGGTGCCGAGGGGCAGTGTCACCGGGCGAAGGTGGGGAAAGATCCGCTCCCGTTCCGCTGGCGGCAAAGCGTTGAGGAGTTGATTCTGTTCCGGGAAAACCATGGGATGCTGACCTCGACGCACAGGTGTATAGCGCAATATACGACCTATCTGGGCATATGTCGCACACCGCACACGGCGCTGGCGGATTCGGGGACCGACCCGGGCGCCTCTGGCTCCGTTGCCGATGCCAAGCTGCGTTCGCTACCGAACGGATAGCCAGGCCTCGCGTGCTAGCTTGCAGACTCGCGCGCAACCACGCGAAGGAGAGCGACATGTCCTTCCGCAAAGAGATAACGGGAACCTTGTGGCACTGGTGTCGCAACTGCCCCGGCTGGCCGCAGCTCGCCTTTCAACAACGCGAAGATAAACCAGCAACATGGGGCGGCGAGTCGCTTTGTGAAGAGTGCGATCGGAGGGAGCGCTCCAGCTCCTGTAATCATTCCGCTGAGCTCAGAATTGGCCGGGAATCGGATCGAGTGCTCGGACCGATAAGTTATCGATGATGATCCCTCTCGCTGAGTCCAAGCTCCGCCAGGGGAACGACGCCACGCGGACTCGCTCGGCCGTGCAGCTACGGGCCACGAGGACCATCTCACCGCATCGCCTGATTCCCACAGGAGCCATCGGGCGACGACGTCATGAGCCTATGCGGTGGGGCGCACGGAAAGCGTTTGCGATGAAGCGCTCAATGGCGGCATGAATGATCCGATAGGTGGCGTGAAAGGGCGCTCGTGCCGACGTCCCGAGCGTTCGGTCGATCGAGAGAATCTACTCATCGCGGGATTGCCCGATGCGGACCGCCGCCGCCTGCTGGCGGCTTGCACGCGGGTCGAGATGCGGTTTGGATCGGTCCTCTGCAAGCAGCACGCACGTGTCCGCCATGTCTACTTTCCCACGGGTGGCTTCATCTCGCTGCTGACGCAACTGGGCAACCGGCCGGGGTTGGAAGTCGGTCTGGTCGGGGCCGAAGGTGCTGTGGGTATGACTTTGGCACTAGGCGTGGACATCGCGCCCGTGCGAACGATCGTGCAAGGCGCCGGCTCTGCACTGCGCATCGAGGCGACGCGATTCTCTGCCGAACTCGATCGAAGTCCCGCGTTGAGGCATGCGATGCTCGGGTACATCTATGTGTTCATCAGTCAGGTCGCGCTGATGGCCACGTGCGCGCGTTTCCACATGGTGGAAGCACGACTGGCGCGCTGGCTGCTGAT
This sequence comes from Pseudomonadota bacterium, assembly GCA_040255575.1. Lineage (GTDB taxonomy): Bacteria > Pseudomonadota > Gammaproteobacteria > Steroidobacterales > Steroidobacteraceae > JADGHX01. The sequence goes on from JBDZVF010000053.1 coordinate 17,620, forward strand.
GACCCGCGATCGGGCTGGGTCGGACGAGTTCCATCTCACTCAGGAGTACATGGCCTACATGCTCGGCGTACGGCGGGTCGGTGTAACGCGCGCGGCACGCGACCTGAGGGCGCGCCGACTGGTCAGCTACAGCCGAGGCAGCATTAACATACTCGACGGCCGCGGCCTGGAAGGCGCGTCCTGCTCCTGTTACAGGCGCGCAAAGGATGCCTACGTGCGCTTCATGCGCCGAAGCGGGCGGCCCAATTGAACGCGAACGACGCCGCCGGCATCGTTACGACGCCGGTCGCGCGCCGCAATCCCGCCGCGAGCTCGTACATCCGGATGGTGATTGCACGAATCCGTTGCCCTGGCACCCTGTTTCGGCAATTCAGCAGTTACTACGTCGCCCACCGCACAGAGCGGCGAGCGCACAGGGTGCAGCCTGCGGTTCGAATGTTCCCTTTCTGAATTCCAACGTGGGTGTTGCCCACGCGTGCTTCCCTGACGACCGCACCTCATTCGGGGGACTTTTTATGCGCGACCTGGCGAAATTTACGAACATGCGATCGAGCAACGGCCCCTGGGATAGCGGTGACCGGACCTCGATCAGAAGCCCCGTAGGAGTGCCGGATGCCCAAGCGACTTCGGAGATTTCTGTGGTCCTGCGCCCCCCGAACGTCGGCTCTGCAGTCCATGGCGAGGCTCAGACGCAACCAGTACTTCCAGCAGCGAACGAGGGAATCCGGAACGGTCAAGACGCTCTCTACACGATCACAGAACAAAGTGAGCTGCTGCTTCAGGCGCAGTCGCAGGTCGAAGAACTCACATGCGCCAATCGTCGCAAGGACGAGTTTCTGGCGATGCTCTCTCACGAGCTTTCCAGTCCGCTGTCTGCGATTCATCACGCCGCGCGGTATCTGGGAAGGCAGTCCGGCGAGGCGGCCACTCAGCAACGGATGCAAGCCCTCATCGAACGGCAACTCACTCGGATGACACAACTCGTCCAGGAGCTGCGCGATGTCTCGCTCATTGCCAGCGGGCAGTTGCACCTGCAGCGCGAACGAGTCGACCTGCGGGACATAGTGAGGCACACGGTCGAGACCCTCGAGTGGGAGATCCAGGAGCGGAATCATCGGCTTGCCATCGACCTGCCGGGTGGACCGGTGTGGCTGCGGGCCGATGCCCGCCGCTTGGAGCAGGTATTCGTGAACCTGCTAGCCAACGCCTCGCGCTACACGGACGAAGGCGGGGAACTGGCCGTGTCGGTTCAGGCGAAGGACGGGGAGGCTATCATCCAAGTCCGGGATTCAGGGATCGGCATCGCGCCTGAGTCGCTGCCTCAAATATTCGATCTATTCAAGCAAGGCAATGCTGCCGACCCTCGTTCTGGTGCCGGGTTCGGCGTGGGCCTCGCCGTCGTGCACAATCTCATCGAGCTGCATCGGGGCAGCGTGGTCGCTGCGAGCGCCGGAGTCGGTCAGGGGAGCGAGTTCACGGTTCGTCTGCCGACAGCAGAGTGATCGGCGGGCAGACTCCAGGAGAGTGGCCCGTTCTGAAGGAGACTGTCGCGAAGGCGAGGGCGCGTGGCACTCGCGACACTGTTCTTGGAGCGTTGGCGCTCCTGCACCTGTGGACCAAGCAGCCGATGTTGAGTAGCCTTTCCCGGCGGTCTCGCTTTCATACCCACCTCACATACCGAAGCCGTCGGGGAGGAGTTCCGCGGAGGGCCGCCAAGAGCCGCACGCTCTTGTGGGGATTTCAGTGGGGATGCGACGATGAGACCTGCGAAAACTGGTGTTTTTTCATCAACATACTGAGCAGCGACGATCGTCCGCTCCGCCAATAAGTGTTCTGCCAACGTCCGCCAAGGACATCGGGAGAACACAAAGCACTGAAAAATCCAAAGAATCGGGTCTGCTGACTGATCCTATTGTCTGCGGAAAGCCGGTGCTTTTTGGTGGGACGTTTGCGGGTATCGAGCCCTGCCTACAGAGGCGTACCCACAAATGCTTACCGATCGCATGATTCAGGCGGCAAAACCCGCCGAAAAGCCGTACCGGCTCAGTGACGAAAAAGGACTCGTCATCCTCATCACCCCCGCTGGGGGCAAGCTGTGGCGGTTCAGAAACCGCTTCCCCCGTCGCGGACCCGGGAAGAAGGAAAAGGATTTGGCATTGGGAACCTACCCGGAGGTGTCACTCCGAGAGGCACGGGAGGAGCGGGACGAAGCGCGGCGCGACCTGCGGCACGGCATCGATCCGTCTGCCAAGCGCCGAGCCGAAAAACACTCGGCGGCCAACACATTCGAGGCCGTCGCCCGCGAGTTGCTCTCGATCCTACGTAAAGCAAGCCTCGCTGGGATCAATCCCCCGGAAGCCGCCGACGAAGTCGTCCACCGCACCATTCAGCCGCACCGACAACGCAAAGCGCGTCGGCGCGAGCCCATCAGTGCGGAGACGATCGACACGATGCAACGGCGCCTGGAGGCGCATGTCTTTCCGTACATCGGAGCGGCGGATGTCTCCGCGATCACGGGCCCCGACTTGCTCTCGGTCCTGCGCCGGATCGAATCGCGTGGCACCTTTGAGTTGGCCCACCGCGTCCGCTCGATCTGTAGCCGCGTGCTTCGATACGCCCGCGCCACGGGTCGAAAGTGCGAGGATGTGGCGGCCGATCTGATTGGACTCCTGATTCCTGTGGAGCCCGAGTCGATGGCGGCGATCGTTGAGCCCGTCC
>JBDZVF010000548.1:0-3709 GCA_040255575.1 Pseudomonadota bacterium
GGGCTCTTGAGATACTGCTCGCGGATGGCCTTCGCCGACCAGTAAGCGAGCGCCGCCACGGTTCCCGTGGGGTTGTATCCCGCGTTCTGCGGGAATGCCGAAGCCCCCATCACGAAGAGGTTCGGCACGTCCCAGCTTTGCAGATAGCGGTTCAACGCGCTGGTCTTCGGGTCCGTCCCCATGACCGCGCCTCCGCACAGATGCGTGGTCTGGTACTTCGTGATGTCGTAAGGGCCTTTGCGGTATTCCTTGACGACCTGTTGCGCGCCCATGGCCTTGAAGACTTCGGCGAACCTGTCGGTGAGAAAGACGTTCTGCTTGAGCTCGTTCTCGTGGAAGTCCATGGTGATGCGCACGAGCGGGCGGCCGAGGCGATCCCGATACGTCGGGTCGAGGTCCAGGTACACGTCCCGATAACTGTACATGCTGCCGTGAACGCCGGTGCCCGGCTTCAGCGCGCTCTGATAGTTGTCCCGCACGGCCTGTTTCCATTTCGCGCCCCATCGTGGCGTGCCGGGCGGCACCGGCGTGGTCTCGATGGGGCGGCCGTTGGTTTGCACCTGGCCCATGTAGCCGCCGCCGACGAAACCGTGCGGGCCGTGATCGAAGTTGTCGCCGTTGAACTCGTCGATACACGTGCCGATCGAGCCGGACGCGATGAATGGGTTGAACACGAACTTCGATTTGTCGAAGAAGCTGACGACATCGGAGATCGTCTGATGCGTGAAGTTGCGACCGATCACGCCTTCGTTCTTCACGGGGTCATAGCGCGTGCCGATACCGGAGAGCATCATCAGCTGCACATTGAAGATCGTGTAAGCCGAGAGAATCACGAGCTGTGCGGGCTGCTCCCATTCCTGGCCGCTCGTATCCACGAAGGTCACACCGGTCGCGCGACGCCCCGATGGATCGAGGTTGATGCGCGTGACTTCGCTGTTGTCGCGCGCGGTGAAGTTCGGTTTGCGTACGAGCACTGGCAGGAGGGTGGTTTGCGGGCTCGCCTTCGAATAGTTGCCGCAGCCGAACCATTCGCAAAAGCCACAGTAGGTGCAAGGCCCGAGGCGAACGCCGAGCGGGTTGACGTAGGCCCGAGACATGTTGCCGGAGGGCTGCGGGAAAGGCTTGTAGCCGAGATCCCGCGCCGCCTTCGCGAACAGCGTGTGACTGAAGGGCTGGGCCTGCGCCGGGTTCGGATAGGGCCGCGATCGGGGGCCTTCGAACGGATTGCCGCCTTCCTGGATCCTGCCATTCAGATTCCCCGCGGTCCCGCTGGTGCCACACAGATACTCGAACGCATCGTAATGAGGCTCGAGCTCCTCGTAAGTGACGCCCCAATCCTGAATCGTCATGTCCTGCGGCAGGAAGCGCGCGCCGTAGCGCTGCGTGAGATGTGTGCGCAAGACGAAATCAGTGGGCAGGAAGCGCCAGGTCTCCGCGTTCCAGTGCACGCCGCCGCCGCCCACGCCGTTGGGCGGCATGAACGCGCCCCACGTGCGGATGGGCAGCGCCGTGTCGTCCATCTTGTTGCGGAAGGTGAAGGTCGTCTGGTCCGGGCGAAGAAAAAGCTCGTGGCGGATGCGATAGCGCAGCTCGTCCTGCGCGTAGTTGGGTGAATAGTCGGTGGCCGTGTTGCGCCAGGGGCCGCGTTCGATGGCGAGCACCTCGAGCCCCGCGTCCGTGAGCTCGTGAGCCAGGATCGAGCCGGTCCAGCCGAGACCGACGATCACCACATCTTTTTCCGGCAGCCGTCGAGCCATGCCGCTCAGCCTGACTTCGGCGTCCACGCCGCGCGTCCGGCGATGCTGACGGGCGGAAGGGGATAGGGCTCATTGTGACGGCTCACCCAGTCGCGGTAGTCATAGCGTGCGCCGGGGAAGCCGATCATTCTCCACGCGCACATATCGCGGTTCCCGCCATAGATGGGATCTGCGAAAAAACCTTCCTGAACATCCTTCACCAGTTGTTCGAAGAAGGTCTTTGCGTCGAGCTCACCGAGAGTGATGTTTCCGTCTTCCAGACCGTGCAGGATCTCGTCCTGCTGATCGGCCGTCAGCGACGCGAAGCTTTCGCGCTGCCGGGCGGTGCGCACGTGTTCATGTAGCGCGGCCAGCCCTCTGCGATAAAGCTCCGCCGGGCCGAACGCCGACTGCGGGCCCTGCTGCGTCTCGCCCTTGTGGAAGGGCGGAGCGATGTAGAGCCCATCGCGCTGCCCGTACGGCCCGGCAAGTTGTCTGTCAATGAAAACAGCGCAGCCGGCATCTTTGCCACCCGGGGTCTGCGGGTCGGGTGGTATCAGGCGATCGGCAATTGCTTCCACGGCCGCCGCTTCCGGCGCCGTGAAAAACTTCCACGCCTTCGATGTCTCGTCATTGGAAGGCAGGCGCGGAGCGGAGTCGCTGCCGGCTTGCCAGGGAAGCTTTCCTGAAATGATTCCAGCCTGCGCGGCGGTGCCGCCGGCCAGAACGAGGGCTGTGCCCTTCAGAACATCGCGACGACGAAAGGAGGCCATGACTACACTCGCCTTGCCCGGCTTCGCATGAGTGGCCGGCTTCGCATGAGCAGTGCACCTGCCGCCGCGGCGGCGGCAGTGCCCAGGATCCAGTTGCGATTCATGCTCCACCACAACGCGCCGCTGGTGTCATGCGCGCGTTCGCTGAAGCGACCGCGTGCGCCGTGATCGCCGGGCGGGCTGGTCCAGAGGTTTTCTGGGCGAGGCTCCGCGACGGGTTCGCCGGTTTGCTGTGAGGCGTAGCCGGTGCGTGCGAGATAGCGATCGAGCAATCGCGGCGCGACCTTCGTTCCCCAGATGGCGAGCAGCGTTGATCCACCCACGAACACTTCGCGCCGCCGATGGCGCGCGGCCCACACGATGGCGCGCGCGGCGACCTCAGGTTCGAATATGGGAGGGACGGGCTGCGGCTCGTGCGCCATTCGCGTGCGGCACCATTCGAACTGCGGCGTGTTGAGCGCCGGCATCTGCACCATCGTCAGATGAACACCGCTATGCGTATGTCGTAACTCCGTGCGCAGGGCGTCAGTGAAACCTCTGATCGCGAACTTGGCTCCGCAGTACGGCGCCTGCAAAGGGATCGCGCGATAGGCGAGGGCCGACCCGACCTGAACGATCGTTCCCCGATTGCGCGGAAGCATGTACTGAAGCGCAGCCAGTGTGCCGTGGACGGTCCCGAGATACGTCACCTCGGTCACACGACGCACCTCGTCTGGCCGAAGCTCGGCGACCGGCGAGACGACGGTCACCATTGCGTTGTTGACCCAGACATCGATCGGCCCAAGGGCCGACTCGATCCGCGCGGCTGCGGCTGAGACCGCGCTGGCATCGGACACGTCGAGCGGGAAGATGAGAGCGCGCCGACCGGCGCTTTCCACCTCCTGTTGCGCAACTTGCAGCGCCTCCTCGTTTCGCGCCAGCAGGGCGACGTCCGCTCCTGCCCTTGCGAAAGCGCGTGCCGTTGCGCGCCCGACGCCCGCGGTCGCGCCGGTGACTACGACTACGCGCGGGCGTCTCATGGGTAAAAACCTCGGACTTCGTGGCAGGCGGCGACAAGCGCCGAACGATCAGGGCAATGCGCGATCGGCCGGCGCAAGAAATGCGCCTGCATGCGGCACGACGCTTGCGGCCCGCTCGGCCCCGTCAGTGACCGCGGCATGCAGACGTTTTCCCGCACCAGTGTGCTTGGACTGAAGATCG
>JBDZVF010000549.1:0-3707 GCA_040255575.1 Pseudomonadota bacterium
TCTCCGCCTGGTCGCGGGCGGCGGTGGCGAGCTGGTTCGCCTGGCCGGCATTGTCCGCGTTCTGCTTCACGGTGGAGGTCATCTCCTCCATCGAAGAGGCGGTCTCCTCGAGCGAGGAAGACTGCTCTTCCGTACGCTGCGACAGGTTGGCGTTGCCTTGGGAAATCTCTTCAGCACCGCGATACACCTCGCTCGCGGCACCCTTCACGCGGCGGACCACGTCCGCCATGTTGTCGGCGAGGTGGTTCACGCCCTCGCTCATGGCCTTGAAGAAGCCCTGCTTGCCTTCGAGGGCGATGCGACGCTCGAGGTCCCCCGAGAGCACCGCGGAGAGCATGCTCTGCATTTCGCCTTCGACGCCGACCTCCTGGGTGCGATCCGTCCACTCGAACACCGTGCCGGCGCGGGCACCGCGCGAATCCGCCACCGGATTGGCCACGACCTTGAAGGTGCGGCGGCCGAGCGTGACTTCCGAGGTGTTGGCGCCGCGCAGGTCCTGGTACAGGCGACGATCGGCGCTCGGGTTCTTCGACAGCACGTCGATGCTCGAGCCCATGATGTTCGCGGCGCTGAACTGCGGCAGATCCTTGCGAATGTCGGCTTCCGCCTCGTTCAGCATCGCGCGCACGGCAGGGTTCGTGTAGATGATCTTGAAGTTGGCGTCCGCGACCATGACGTTCGAGGACACGTTGTCGAGCGCGGCCCGCACGCGGGCGTTCTCTTCCGCCTGGGCGCGTTCGGCCTCGATCTGCGCGCGCAGCTTGCCTTGCATCTCATCGAGCGCGCGCAGCACCTGCGCCACTTCGTCGGCGCCGGAATGCTCGATCTCGTTGTTGTACTGGCCGCTCGAGATCGCATCGAACACCGAGATGGCGCGGCTCATCGGGCCGGCAAGGGCGCGCGTGATGAGCCAGGACAGCGCGAGCGCAAGGCCGATGGTCACCGCAATGGTGAGCACCGTGAGATTGCGCGTCATCGCCTGCGCGGACGCGCGCTGCTCCACTTCCGCATACATCACGTCATACGCGGCGTTGGCGAGCGCGACGAAGCCATCGATGCTGCTGTTGGCGGCGTCGAACATCGCATCGCCGGTCACCTTCACCTCGGTGGCCTTGAGCAGGTTCTGGTCGACGAAGCTCGAATACGTGGAGAACGCGTCCTTGGCCTTCTGGAAATTCGGTGAAACCTTGGCGCGCACCTCGGCGCTGTTGTCATCGATGGAGTCGAGCTGGCGCTCGATCTGGCCGAGGAGGGAGGCGGTCTCCTGGCGCGCCATCGCGATGGTGGTGCGATCGCCCTCGGAGAGATAGCCGCGCAATACGCCGGAGGTGGCGCGATCGCGCACAATGCCCGCGCGGTTCACCGCTTCGGGCATCTTGCCCGTGGCAAGACCCACGAGCGTGCTGGAAACCTGGTCGGGATCGCGGGCGAGGCCCGAGGCCTGGGTCACCGCGGTGCTGAAATCGAGAATCTTGCGGATGAGATCGTTGTGCTGGGCGGCGCTGTCGTCCGGCGCGAGCGTGAGGGCCTTCGCCTTCAGCGAGCTCCACTCGGCCTTGATGGCCTGCCAGTCGGCCGTGGTGCCGAGCTGCTCGCCCGACTCCGCATCCACCTTGTCGAGGTTTTCCGCGGCCTTGTCGGCGCTCGCGGCGACGCTCGCGACGGCGTCCTTGCGATTGGCGTCGCCGTTCAGCACGACGCTCGCCATGGCGCGGTGGCGGATGACCTCGAACAGGAAGTTGTCCAGCTCACGCGTATAGTGCGCGCCGGTCAGCTCGGCGCTCGCCTGCTGAACCGTGCTGTTCGCGCTCTTCAGGTAGAAGATCGACAACAGCGCGGACGGCACGAGCAGTGCCACCACGATGAGCAGCAACTTCTGCCACAGAACCAGCTTGCCGAGAAACTTCATGGATTGAGACTCCGCACAGCCACGCAGGAGGCGCGACTTTCCACTTCTCGCCCGTCGCGGCGGGGCGGGGCCCGCCGCTCGATCTGCGCAAGGCGTACCGCACCGGGAAGCGCGGTAACGGCCCTTGCGCAGCCGGCTTCAGGTCAGCCCTTCGACTTGAACACCTTCACCTGCTCGTTGAACTTCGCAGCCGTCTGGGTCAGGGAGTCCATGGCCGCGTTGTGACGGCGGGCCTGCTCCTCACGCGAGAGACGATTCTGCTTGGCTTCGAACTCGAGACACTTCACGTACGTGTTCACGTCCGCGTCGTACTGTTTCAGCGTCTGCATCGCCGCGACCATCTCGGACTCCTTGGCGCTCGCGCCATCGGGAATCTTTCCGGGGGCCGTCGGCAACGAACAGTCGGCAAACGCAGGCAACGTGAACGCGCTGGCCAGAACCACCAGGCACAGCTTCTTTCCGCGAGTCATTTCTTCAATCCTCCAAATACCAAAACAATTTCCGGCAGTCATCGCACCGCTCAGGCGCGCCGCACGTAATGAGTGTCCGTGTCAGGCTACAAACTACGGCGCCCGCACATATTTCTTGAGTTTGCACTGCAGCTTCCTTGAACCACGTCGCACCGGATCTGCCGCTTTTTCGGATACCTGCTATCGGCTCTAATGCACGGACAATTCGCCGAGCAGGCCCTCGCTCACCAGCCGGTCGATATCGAGCAGAATCACCATTCGCTTATCCACCGTCGCGAGGCCCTTCACGAAATCGGTCTTGATTCCCGCGCCGAAATCCGGTGCGGGTTGGCGCTCTTCCGCATTGACATTACATACTTCGGATACGGCATCCACGACGAGCCCGAGCGTGCGTTCGCTACGTTCTGTTGAAACGCGCACGACTATGACAACTGTGGTCGGGCCGAACTCGGCGGCCGGCATGCCGAAGCGGCGGCGCAGATCGACGATCGGCACGATGGCGCCGCGCAGGTTGATGACGCCGAGGATGTAGTCCGGCGTGTTCGGGATCGGCGTGCAGCGATCCCAGCCCTGGATGCCTTGCACCTGCAGGATGGTGACGCCGTACTCCTCCCCGCCGAGCACGAAGGTGAGGAACTGTTCCGCGTCGGATGACGGCTCGGTGCTTGCTGCCTGGTTCATGCTAGTTCGCCCTTGCTCCTGCTCCTGCGCGCCGGATGATTCCGGGCAGGTCGAGAATCAGTGCCACCGAGCCGTCGCCCAGGATCGTGGCGCCGGAGACGCCGTCGATGTGGCCGTAATTCGTTTCGAGACTCTTGATGACGACCTGCTGCTGCCCGAGGAGGTCGTCGACGAAGAGGCCGACGCGCCGGCCGTCGCCCTCGACGATGACGATGAGCCCCTGGTGCAGGTCGTGCGCGCGCGGCTCGACGCCGAAGATTTCGTGCAGCCGGATCACCGGCACGTAATCGCCGCGGAAGCTGAAGACCTCGCCCTGGCCGGCGACGCGGTTGAGCGCGCCCTGCTTGATCTGCAGCGACTCGATGATGCTGACGAGCGGCACGATGTAGTTCTGCCTGCCCACGGCAATCGACTGGCCGTCGACGATCGCGAGAGTGAGCGGCAGCGTGATGACGAAGCGTGCGCCCTTGCCAGGGTCGTTCTTCACTTCGATGCTGCCGCCGAGCTCCTTCACGTTCCGTCGCACGACGTCGAGGCCGACGCCCCGGCCGGAGATGTCCGTCGTCTGATCGGCTGTCGAGAAGCCGGGCATGAAGATGAGCTCGCAGGCCTGCTGGTCCGTCAGCACGTCGTTCGGGCCGACGATG
>JBDZVF010000550.1:0-3702 GCA_040255575.1 Pseudomonadota bacterium
ATCTCCTCTCATCCGGTGAATTCCAGGAATTCGGCGCGCGCTACGATCTCCCGGTGATCGAGGCCGCCGGAGGAAGCCGTTTCACCCTGCTCCACATCCACGGATTCGAGATCATGTTCGATGAGCTCAGCCGGTATCCGGGCCACGCGCTCAACTGGCACGACCGCCGGGCATCTCCATCGCTCACCGAGGGCCGGGCGGCGAGCGGGAAATGCGTCGCCGGCGGGATCGACGATCAGGCGATCGTGATCAGCAGCGCGACGGAAGCCGCCGGACAAGCGCAGGGCGCGCTCATTGCGACTGAAGGCCGGCGTATGGTGCTCGCGCCCGGCTGCGTGATCCCGGTCGCCACGCCGCTGGAGAACGTCGCGGCCATCGTTCAGACGACACGGGCGTTCAGGCCAGATCCAGACACGGACTGATCCCATGTGCCTGAGTTTTTCCCAACCACTCCCCCTCCAACGCCACGCGTCTTGGAAACTCCGCGGTCGGAGCCGGGTATTCGGCTTCACCGTCCAGGTTCTTCAAAACACAGGAACTCACGGTATTGTCGTGATCGCACACCAAACCAGCCAGCAGAATCACCGGTCTCCTGGACTAGCCTTGAGGAGTATGGCTGGAATGAACGGCTGAGGCGGTCTCGCATCGGACAGCACGTTTATCAAATGATCGTGGTTGCGCTTTTGCTCGTGGGTCAGCCCGGAACAGCGAGTGGCGTGCGAGCAGCTTAATTCCATCAGATGTATCGGAATATTGGCGGAAAGACGATCACGACAACCGCCGCCCACAGGGCATAGACCGGCAAGTAGTTCGTCTGCCACTGTTCGAGGTCCGTGAACGATCCGCGCCCTCTCAGAAAGCGGATGTAGAGCACGGCAGACCACGCCAGATTGACCAGAAGAATCACATTCTCACCCAGGGCGGCCACGCGGTTCGGGGTGAAGCCGAACTCAGTAATGCGCGCGGCGATGGCCCACAGCGCCACCGCGTCGGCCAATAGCGCACTGACCACCAGCACGACCTGCAGGATATCGAAGGCGTTGGGAGGCGACTCGGGGTCCCGGGCGGAGATGGAATAGAGCAGAAGGCCAAGGACCAGCACCAGGAGCAGGTCGAAGGCGATGAGCGCGTTCCGCTCGACGTCGACTCCGCGTCCGGTCCACAGCAACGTGGCGAGAAACGTGACCAGCATGGCGGCGAAAAGGGGTGTGAACAGGCGCGTCAGCACCGGCGCCATGTTCTCGATCACGCTTTGCTTGGCCTCCACCAGCCAGGAGGCCACGACGACAGCTCCAGCCGCTCCGCACGGCAGCAGCCAGGTCTCGAGGAAGGGCTGGACGTCGATCCCGATGGCCCGGAAGATCATCGCCATGAACGCCGTGAGGACGCCGCCGCCGAGCGCGATCAGGATGTAGTAGATGAACAGCTCCCCCGAGAATCGAATGAAGTCCATGCGGCCCGCGACCTGCCTCCAGCGGTCGCCGGCATACGTGATACCCACCACCAGCCAGAGCGCGATCGGCAGGTGCAGCGCCGTCAGGGCCTCGGTGGCGCCGCGCGGAGCGACTGGATAGACGTTGGCGAATACGCCCGCCGCGACGAACGCCACGGCCAGCCAGCGCAGCGTGCTGGTGGGGTCGAGCCGGCGTTTCCAGACGAAATAGCCGGTCAGGAGGGGTAGCACGAAGAGACTCAGATTGCGGGCGTAGAAGCCGGCGTCCTGATCCAATACGATGCCAAAGAGCGCGGGTACTTTGATGAGCACCGCCGCTGCCGCCGCGAGACAGAATGCGACGATGGCGTCCGTTCGCGCCGCAGCCTGCGGCTCCATGGTGTCGGAGGGGGACACCACAAGTTGCTTCCAGAGGCGGTCCGAGTGCTCGCGCGCGAACTCCCGGGAGAGGGCGTCGAGGCTGCCCATGCGCTTCACCGCCACCAGGAACGCTTCGTCCGTGGCGAGGCCCGCATCGACCAGCACCGCTACCTGCTCACGCAGATGGTCTTCCAGCTCCGCTACATCGGCGGAGTGGATCGCCTGCCGGCGGCGGAGGTAGCTCCGCCATCGGTCGATCTGCTCCTCGAGCGATACCGCGTCACCTGAAGCCGGCATCGCTCAGGCTCCCGGTAGCCGTGGCGCGGCTGCCGCCGGATGGCTGGCTGGGGCGGAAAGGGAGAGCGCCTGCCAGATGCCCCGTAGCGTCGCGTCCACGGCTTCCCACTGGGTGCGTTCCTCGGCGAGCTGCGCGCGGCCCTGGGGCGTGATCCGGTAATACTTGCGACGGCGGCCGCTCTCCGCCACTGCCCACTGCGCTTCGATATGGCCGAGTCGCTCGAGCCGATGTAGGACGGGGTAGAGCATCCCGTCCGTCCACTCCATGCGCCCCCCGGACAGCTCCCGAACTCGCTTGAGGATGGCGTAGCCATAGCTGTCCCCGTCGGCCAGGATTGCCAGGACGATCGGGGTCGAGGAAGCGGCTATCAGGTCCTTGTTGATCTCCATGATTTTCCCCATGATTTCACGCGTCGCGCGGCGCCAATGAACTCACCGAAATGTACATAGCAGTACTATACATTGCGGTGCTAGGTATGTAAAGAACCGAGGGCTCGAGGAGTACGGTCGCGGGACAATTCTCCCGAATTGAGGACGAAGGCAGCGAGGTACCGTCCCCCAAGTAGTCGACCTTGCTAACGGGGGCGGCGTAGGTGAGAGGGCGCACTCGCGCCTACACGTCCCCCGCTGCCGCAACCACGCCTTGAGCCCGAAGCGACCTTCATCCATCGCCCTGACCCGGCCCGGGCCCAGGTCCCGCACGAGCCCGCCGAAGCCGGCTCTTCTACGCTGCATACTGGGCGCTATCCGCCTGCCGATGCCGCCAACCGATCTTCGGCCGATCCCGTCGTTGCTGGAGGTGGTATCAAATTCCCTTGAGGCTGTCGCGGATGCCCCACTGCACTCGCAGGTAGCGCTCGGGCATTGCGAAGGGTGCCGATCCGTCTCGTACACATCTCCGCTTGTCGCCCCACCCATACCGCGGAATCCTGAATGAGTTCCGCATACGGTATACGAAGCATGCGGCGTCTCCTCCAGACGTAGCGCCCCTCCTGTTCTCTCACGAGTTCCGCGAAATCGCATGAGACCAGTCACCAGAGAGTCGGGATCACTCGCGTCTACCCCAGGTGGGGAAACTTGGCCTAGGTGGGCAGGCACCAGTCAGCGATCACGTAGTAGGAGCCCTCCCATGCATGAACGAGGTAGATCGCATCCCCGAGGTTGCCCGGAAAGGGAAGGATCTCCCTCAGTGCCAACCGAGCCGAGATGCTTCGCTCCGCTGCGGCTCTGTTCAAGATGATAGCCATCACCGACGTGCTACCTTTGCCGGAATCAACCTTGGGCCAAACCAAACCCTATCGCGTTGCCCATGGCTTGATTGGTGGACTACAACGGTATTTCATTGGCATTCTGGCTGTCATCCATGCGGCCGTAGAGGTAGACAAACACATCGCGCAGGATCGCCGCGATCGGGACGATGATCACCATTCCCCAAACGCCCCAGAGCGAACCACCGACCACCAAAAGCACCATGATCAAAGCGGGATTCATGCGGACCGCATCGCCCTGCACTTTCGGCACGAGGAAGGTATTTTCGAGTTGCTGGATCGCCAGGAAGGCCAGCGCCACGAGGGGCAGGCGGTCCGGGCTGG